>DAOLRO010000092.1:0-2620 GCA_035418665.1 Phycicoccus sp. | reverse complement strand
TCAGCGAACCACGACGCAGATCCTCGTCACTGACCTTTTGCGCGACGCAGCCATCGGCGAATGCCGCTGACCGCGATGGCATTGCCAGCGTCGCTCTGCGTCCCGCCGGACATCGACATGCCCAAGGTCCCCGAGACCTGGATGTCGTGGCACTTGGCGCACACGGGCTTACCGAGGACGCCCTTGTGTCTGGCACTTCGGGTCAGCTTCTTGCAGGAGTTGCACTGCCACTGGGACTTGAGGCTCATCGGTTCCTCCTTGCGTGTGGGTGGGTTGGACGCCGCTTGGCCGTGCCCGGGTTCCCGAGCCCTTCGGTCAGATGGCGGAGCCCGGATTGAGAATGCCCTGAGGATCCAGTGCCTTCTTGATCGCGTGGGTGACGTCCATGACGTCCGACCCCAGTTGCGCCGACAGCGACCCCAACTTGAAGCGGCCGACCCCGTGCTCACCGGTGATCGTCCCGCCAAGGTCGATGGCCAACTGCATGATCTCCACAAACGCGGCCTCGGCCCGCTCCCGTGCCGCCGGGTCCGAGGCGTCGTAGATCAGGTTGGGGTGCGTGTTGCCATCACCGGCATGCGCGACGACCGGGATGTCCGTGTCGTATCGCACCGCGATCTCGGCCACGCCGGAGATGAGATCCGGCAGCGCCGGCACCGGCACACCGACGTCCTCGATCAGCAGCGCGCCCATTCGCTCACAGGCCGGGAAGAAGGCCCGCCGAGCCGCCAAGAAAGCCTCGCCCTCGGCCGCGTCATCGGTCCGGAACACCTCCGTGGCACCCGCCGCCTCGCACACGGCTTCGATCGCAGCCATCTCCTCCTCACGCGCACCACCAGGAGCATCGGACTGCACCACCAGGAGCCCACCGGCCGCCCGGTCCAACCCCATCGACGTGAAGTCCTCGGCGATGTTGATCGCCCGCTGGTCCATGAACTCCACCATCGAGGCCCGGATCGTTCGCCCCATGTCGACGACGGCTTCCGCCGCCGATCGGGCCGTGGGGAAGGTCGCCACGAGCGTCGCGGCTGACGGCGGAGCCGGCACCAACCGCAACGTGATCCGGGTGACGATCCCCAGCGTCCCCTCGGAGCCCACGAAGAGCTTCATCAGCGACAGGCCCGCGACATCCTTGATTCGCTTGCCGCCCAACGAGATCAGCCGCCCGTCGGCCAGCACCACGTCCAACCCCAGGACATAGTCAGTCGTCACGCCGTATTTCACGCAACAGAGCCCACCGGCATTGGTCGCGATGTTGCCGCCGATCGAGCAGATCTCGAAGGAGCTCGGGTCGGGTGGATAGAAGAGCCCGTGCTCAGCCGCCGCCCTCTTCACCGATGCGTTGAACGCCCCAGGCTCCACCACGGCGGTCCGCGTCGCCGGATCGATCTCGATCGCCGTCATCCGCTCGAGGCTGATCGTCAGGCCGCCCTCGATCCCTGACGACGCCCCCGCCAATCCACTCCCAGCACCACGCGGCACAACAGGTATGCCGTGGCTCGCCGCCCAGCGGACCGCCGCCTGCACCTGGGCCGCCGTTCGTGGACGAACGACCGCACACGGCATACCGGCTCCGGGGAATCGGGACCAGTCGTAGCGGTAGGCCTCCATCGACGCCGGGTCGAGGATGCAGTCCTCCGCCCCGACGAGGTCGACGAGTTCGGCCAAGGTCTCAGGGGCGGGAGTCATTTCGTCACCGTAGCCCTCCGGCTCGTTCACGACCGCTTGCTACGGCGCAGTAAGCGCTCCTGGAGCAGCACCTACTGCGCCGTAGCGGGCGAGGAAGGGCGCGAGAGTCGGTCGAGGAAGGCGAGCAGCAGGGCCTCGCGCAGTCGCGGTGGCGCCACGTCGAGCAGCGCGTTGACCGGGGCCATCCGCTCGGGCAGGTCGAGCGCGCCGTCCCCGTCCGCCAAGCCGGCCAAGGCCAACAGCCCGTCGAAGTCGTTGTCCGACAAGGTCTTCGGGTCCAGGGCCACCGCAGCGGCCGCCAGGCCGGAGTCCACCGACACCGGGCCCGCCACGCGAGCGGCCAGAGTGGCCTCCGCCAGTGCCGCCAGGAACTCGTCCACGGACTCAGCCGTCGCCGCCGACAAGGTGAGGTGCAGGCTGGCGGGCGCCCCGGCATACGCCATCTGCGGTTGGACATACCAACCCCGCCCGAGCATCTCGTCGGCGATGGTGAAGACGTCGCACGAGTCGTCGGTGGCGAGGGTCACCAGGGTGGAGTCGGGCCCGACCAAAAGCCGCAACCCGGGTATGCCGGGTGCTCGCCTCGCGATCTCGAGCGCGGCTCCCCGGGCACGCACCGCCAAAGCCGCATAGCCCTCGACGCCGATCCGCCGGACGACGGCCCACGCCGCCGCCAGCGGCCCACCCGACTTCGTGGACTGCATCGTCGAGTTGAGCATCGTGTAGCCGGGCCAGTCGGCCGACGCGAAGAAGTGGCCCTTGCGCAGCGCCGAATCCCGGTGCAGCAGAAGGGAAACACCCTTCGGCGTATAGGCATATTTGTGGAGGTCGACGCTGATGCTCGTCACGCCGGGCACCGCGAAGGTCCACGGCGGCACGTCGTCGAGGAAGGGCAGGACCCAGCCGCCGATGCAGGCGTCGACATGGCATC
>DAOLRO010000091.1:0-11307 GCA_035418665.1 Phycicoccus sp. | reverse complement strand
GGCACCCACGAGGCCTCGGCCGAGTCGTAGTCGACGCCGGCCTCCTGGACCGCCTTGCGGACCGCGACGAAATCAGTGGCCTCGGACACGATCTCCCAGGAGTCACCGTTGTCGTTGACCTCCTCCGCGCCGGCGTCCAGGACGATCTCGAGGAGCGCATCCTCATCGGGCGCAGCGGTCTTCGGGACGATGACGACGCCCTTGCGGTCGAAGACATAGGCCACTGAGCCGGGGTCGGCGAGGTTGCCACCGTTGCGGGACAGCGCAGTCCGCACCTCAGCGGCGGCGCGGTTGCGGTTGTCGGTGAGGCACTCGATGAGCAGGGCGACACCACCGGGCGCGTAGCCCTCGTAGGTGATGTTCTGCCAGTCCGCGCCACCGGCCTCGGCGCCGGAGCCCCGCTTGACGGCGCGGTCGATGTTGTCGTTGGGGACCGAGGACTTCTTGGCCTTCTGGACCGCGTCGAAGAGGGTCGGGTTGCCGCTGATGTCCCCGCCACCGGTGCGGGCCGCCACCTCGATGTTCTTGATGAGCTTGGCGAACAACTTGCCGCGCTTGGCGTCGATCGCTGCCTTCTTGTGCTTGGTGGTCGCCCATTTGGAGTGGCCGGACACGCGGGTCTCCTGCTCGTCGTTCGTGGAAGTGCTGCGGATCGCAGGAAATCCTAGCGCCGCGAGGGAGTCGCCCCTGCTCGGGAGCAGCCTGCGGCCACCCTCGACGGCCGTCGGCACGTCAGCTGATGCGGGTGGCACCGGCCCGGATGAGGAGGTCCGCGAAGTGCCGCGAGTACTCGTGGTTGCGCTGGTCCTTGAGGTCGAGCTCGCCGAAGGTGTTGAGCGGTTCGAGCGAGATCTCACCGAGCAGGGCCCCGCTTTGTGGCGAGTCGAAGCGAAGGGGATAGTCGGCGAGTCGCCCGACGGCGAAGTCGGCAATCCGCACCCGAATGTCGGACACGGGAGCGACCCACTGGGGTGTCTGCGCTCCGTCCCGCCAGAACTCCAGCTGACCGCCGGCGAGTCGGACGAGGCCGAGTTCACGCACACCGGAAAAGGGCAACAGCGCCCCCACGGCGCCGACGTCGGGCACGAAGCGGGCATACCAAGTGCCCTGCGCCTGGCCGGGCGCCTCGACGATCTGTCCGGAGGCGTAGCCGCGGGCGATCGTGTCGGCGCGGCGATCGTTGGAGTTGATGATGGCGCGGATCCCGAACAAGAGAATCGCCAGCATGCCACAGCCGAGCAGGATGAAGAAGCCGGTGGTGAAGATGATCATGATCGATCCACTAGACATGCGACTCCTTGCGGACGAGGTCGATGAAGTACTGGTGGACGCGGAGGTCGCCGGTCACCTCGGGGTGGAAGGACGTGGCCACGACATTGCCCTGTCGGATCGCGACCGGACGCGTGCCATCGCGGTCGACGGTGGCGAGGACCTGCACCTGCTCGCCCCACTGCTCGACCGAGGGAGCTCGGATGAAGACCGCCCGCATCGGGTCAGGGCCCAGCTGAGCGATGTGCAGGTCGGCCTCAAAGGAGTCCACCTGTCTTCCGAAGGCATTGCGCCGCACTGTGATGTCGAGGCCACCGAGCGTCTGCTGGTCCCCAGTGCCATCGGCGAGTCGGTCAGCAAGCATGATCATTCCCGCGCACGATCCATAGGCAGGGAAGCCCTCGCGGATCAGCCGACGGAGGTCATCGCGCAGGTCGAAGGCTCGGACCAACTTGTCCATGACGGTCGACTCACCGCCAGGGATCACGAGTCCGTCGAGCCCGTCCAGCTCCGATGGTCGACGCACGCGCCGCGTGCTCGCACCGCACTCCCCGAGGGCCTGCTCGTGCTCGCGCACGTCGCCCTGCACGGCGAGTATGCCGATCAGTGGGGTCACTTTCACACCCGTGAGCGTATGCCGTGTGCCATCCCCATCGTGTTCGTCACCGAGCCGCGTCGGCTCCCCGCTAGGTTTTCTCCATGACGTCAGCGTTGACCGACCGCGCCCGGGCCCTGGACCTCGACCACGCCCCCACTGATCGTCGCTCCCTCTTCCGGCTACCCGACCGCGTCATCTACCTCGATGGCAACTCACTCGGTGCGCTTCCGACCGCGGTCGTGGCGGCGATGGAGGACGCGGTTGCACGTCAATGGGGCGAGCGGCTCATCCAATCCTGGAACGATGCTGGCTGGTGGGAAGCGCCCACCCGAGTGGGTGATCGTCTGGGTTCGCTCATCGGTGCGGCCCCGGGACAGGTCGTCGTGTCCGACTCCACGTCGGTCAACCTCTACAAGGCAATCGTCGGGGCGTCCCGGCTGCGTCCCGGGCGATCCGTTGTGCTCACCGACCCGGACTCCTTCCCCACCGACCTCTACATGACCGAGGCCGCCGCCAACGACAGCGGCCTGGCTGTCGAATTCGCCTCTCCCACAGACGCTCTGGCCCGGATCGCGGAGCTCGGCGACTCCCTCGCGCTCGCCGCCTTTTCCTCGGTCGACTACCGCACGGGCGAGCGGTGGGACCTGCCCGCGATCACCCAGGCGGCGCACGATGTGGGGGCCCTCGCCTGCTGGGATCTCTGCCACTCGGCCGGCGCCATGGACGTCGAGCTCGACCGTGACGGAGCCGATTTGGCTGTCGGCTGCGGCTACAAGTTCCTCAACGGTGGACCCGGCGCTCCCGCCTTCATCTACGTTGCTTCCCGCCACCTCGCCGATTTCGACCAGCCCCTCACCGGCTGGAACGGGCACGCCACACCTTTCGCCATGGCACCCGAATACGTTGCGGCACAAGGCATCACCCGCGCCCGGGTCGGAACTCCGCCCGTGCTCGGGTTGGCCGCGCTGGAAGCCGCGCTCACGGCATACGACGGTTTGTCGATGGCCGACGTCCGCGAGCGATCAGTCTCGCTGACCCGCTTCTTCCGCGACTGCGTGACCGCGCTGGTGCCGGACATCGCGGTCGCCACCCCGGCCGAAGACGCCCGGCGCGGCTCGCAGGTGAGCCTTCGCCATCCCCAGGCGTATGCCGTGGTGCAGGCTCTCATCGCCCGCGGGGTCATCGGCGACTTCCGTGAGCCCGACATCGTGCGGCTGGGTTTTGCGCCGCTCTATCTCACCCATGCCGATGTCCTGAAGGCGGCTGAGCACCTCCGCGACGTGCTGGAAGGTCACGAGTTCGAACGCATCGAGTTCAACAAGAGGGCCACCGTGACCTGAGCGGGCCTCAGCGCTCGACGTCGACACCTCGTGCCGTCAGGTCCTCGAGGAAGTCGGCCGTCCACCCGGCCAGGACGACGTCGGTCTGGGCCGTCTGGAGGTGATGCAGAGGCGCCAGCCCCACGGTCAATCGCACCTCCCCGACGGACGGCACGGTGAGGGCCAACTTGGCCGTCGCCCAGCGATGGTTGCGGCGAATCCGGAGTTCGGCCAGCGGCACCGACCACCCGGACAGCGACGTGGTGTCTGGAGCGAAGGACAGTGCCTCGTCGGTCACGGTGATCCGCCCGCGCTGGCTGCGGAGAGCGGCGATTCCCCGCCCGGTGCTGACGCGCGCGAACCAGTCGCGAGGGGTCACCAGCCGCGTTCGGCGAGACGGTGCGGCTGGGGGATCTCGTCGACGTTGATCCCGACCATGGCCTCTCCGAGACCGCGCGACACCTTGGCGATGACGTCGGGGTCATCGAAGAAGGTCGTCGCCTTGACGATGGCAGCAGCTCGCTCGGCAGGGTTGCCGGACTTGAAGATCCCCGACCCGACGAACACGCCTTCCGCGCCGAGTTGCATCATCATGGCGGCGTCGGCCGGCGTGGCGATGCCCCCGGCGGTGAAGAGCACCACGGGAAGTTTGCCGGCCTCGGAGACCTCCCTGACCAACTCGAAGGGGGCCCGCAACTCCTTGGCCGCGACGTAGAGTTCATCCGGGGACAGGCTTCGCAAACGGTTGATCTCACCGCGGATCTGGCGCATGTGCATCGTGGCGTTGGAGACATCACCCGTGCCGGCCTCACCCTTGGAACGGATCATCGCTGCACCTTCGGTGATCCGACGCAGTGCCTCACCCAAGTTGGTGGCGCCACAGACGAAGGGGACCGTGAAGGCCCACTTGTCGATGTGGTTGGCATAGTCGGCGGGCGTCAGGACCTCGGACTCGTCGATGTAGTCGACACCGAGGGACTGCAGCACCTGGGCCTCGACGAAGTGCCCGATTCGGGCCTTGGCCATGACCGGGATGGACACGGCCTCGATGATGCCGTCGATCATGTCGGGGTCCGACATCCGCGAGACCCCACCCTGGGCCCGGATGTCCGCGGGGACCCGCTCAAGGGCCATGACGGCGACCGCACCTGCGTCCTCGGCGATCTTGGCCTGCTCAGGGGTGACGACGTCCATGATGACGCCGCCCTTGAGCATCTCGGCCATGCCTCGCTTGACGCGGGTTGTACCTGTGGCGGTGCTCGATGCGGCGGGTGGCGTGGACGTGTCGCTCATGGCGTTCCTCAAGGCAGTGGGAGGGCCCGGGGTTGGGGCTGGCTCGGGCTGGAAGGCAGTTTACGTCCGGTAGCCGTGTGCTCCGACGCGGGGCTGCGAGCCCGCAGCGCCCCGAGAGTTCATGACCTCAGCGCGCGCGGCAAGTCATCGTCGAAGGTGACCGGCTCGGGCAATTCGGCATGTCCGGCCAGGCGGAACGCTCGGACGACCACCTTGGAACGCACTCGGCGCACATCCGCGACAGCATCGTTGTGGAAGCGCCGCGCCAATTGGACACGTAGCGCCGCAGCCTCGACTCGCGCCAGACCCTGACGTTCGAGACCGGGGTCGCCCGCGTCGAGTGTGTCGGTCTCCGCGCGGAGTTCTTCGAGCAACTCCGGTGAGATGGCCGTGTCCAGGGCCCACGTGAGGTCGGACTCGACCTCTTCGCGGCCCCCGAAGTGCTGTCCATCGAGAGGGTCATCGGTGATGGGGTGCTCCGTGCGTCGCTCGACGGCCGCTGCTGCGGCATCGGCCAGGAGCAGGCTCGTGGCCGGGTCGAGAATCCCGCTCGTGGCCAACTCGAGGCTCGCCTCCGCCCGCCGGACGAGTTGCGCGTCGAGAGCGGACATGGCGCCCTCGACCTTGGTGTGCAGGCGGTCGAGCCGCGCTGCGGCATAGGAGAGATACCACGCGATGGCCAGCGCCACCGCGAGCACGACGAGCAGGAGTGCCCGTAGGTCCTCGTCCATCAGTCGTCTCCTCCGCGCGTGACCAATCGTCTGAGTCGGCCCCGGAAACTCAGGCCGGCGTCCTCGGGTTCTCCTTCGACCGACTCGATGACCGTCTCGTAGACCGCCATGACCTTGGCCGCGACGAGATCCCAGTCGAAGGACCCGGCGCGTACTCGTCCGCGGTCGCTGAGTTCGCGTCTGTTCCTTGGCTCCGCGATGAGGCCTTGCAGCGCCGCCGCAAGCGCTTCATGGTCCTCGTTCGCAAAGGTCTGACCGGCTGGTGCATCGCCCAGGACGCTCACGAAGGCCGGCAGGTCACTGGCGACCACCGGGGCACCAGCGGCCATCGCCTCGACGAGGACGATGCCGAAGCTCTCTCCGCCTGTGTGGGGGGCGACATAGAGGTCGACCGAGGCGAGGAGCGCGGCCTTGTCCTCCTCGCTCACCATGCCGAGGAAGGTCACCGTCGAGTCCACCGGCCCGAGGAGTGCCGCATCGACCGCGTCGCTGTCTCCGGGTCCAGCGACCAGGACCCTCAGGTCGGGCCATTGTTCGATGAGGCCCGGAAGCGCTCTCAACAGCACGTGCAGGCCCTTGCGCGGCTCGTCAATCCGTCCCAGGAAGGCGATCGTGGGCGAGTCGGGTGTGCCGGTCCACTCGGGTCGTCGATCGGCGGTCGAGAACCGCTTGACGTCCACCCCATTGGGGATCACGTAGGAGTCGGCACGAAGGTGTCGGCGCACAGTACGGCGCGCCTCCTCCGACACCGCGATGCGCGCGCGGATCTTCTCCATCGAGGGCCGCAGGAGCGGGTGTGCGACATGCATCGCGCGGGAACGGACATTGGCCGTGTGATAGGTCGCCACCACCGGGACCGTTGCTGCCCAGAGGGCGATCACCGACGCAGAGGGCGTCATGGGCTCGTGGATGTGGAGGACGTCGAAGTCCCCCTCCTCGAGCCATCGACCCACGCGCGCGTTGGTCACCGGGCCGAAGGTCAACCGGGCGACCGAGCCGTTGTAGCGCACCGGAACCGCTTTGCCGCAGGAGGTGAGGTATGCCGGGAGCTCGGTTTCGTCCACATCCGCCGGGGCGATGACGCTGACGTCGTGGCCCTGGGCGATGAAGTGCTCGGCGAGGTCACGGACGTGGAATTGCACGCCGCCCGGGACGTCGAAGGAGTAGGGGCAGACGATCCCGATCCTCACGACGTCGCCCTCTGCGGATCGAGGTCGTCGACGAAGACCCGTTGGAGCATGTGCCAGTCCGCTGTGTGTTCGCGGATGGCTGCGCCGAGAACATCTGCGCAGGACTGGGTCATGGCCCGAACCCGCTCCTGCGTCGGACCGGACTCGGGCACAGGCACTGCTGCGTGGAAGGTGATGACGATGCCCCAGGCTCCGCGCCCCAGGTCGGGTCGGCGCTCGTGGCGGATCGAGACCGGGACGAGCGGTCGACGCTCAGCGAGGGCCAAGGCGGCCGGGCCGGCCGCCATCCGGGCCCGATGCCCGCAGAAGTCGACCTCCAAGCCTCGGCGAGTCAGATCACGGTCGGCGAGGAGCGGGATCAGTCCGGGGGCCCGTGCTGCCTCGCGAAGCAACGGGAAGGGGTCCGGGCCACCTGTCAACGGGAGGATCCGCAGGCCCAGACCTTCGCGAAAGGCGAGGAACTCCTCGAACATCTCCTCGGGCTCGAGGCGTTCTGCCACCGTGGTCACCGTGGTCCAGTGGACGCTTCCCCACGCACCAGCGAGGTCCCAGTTGCCCATGTGGCCGAGAAAGCACACGACGGAGCCGCCGCCGTCGACGATGGACCGCAGTGGCGCATCGCCCTCCACCCGCACTCTCGCGGCCAGGTCTGCTGGTGAGAGCACGGGCAGCCGGAACGCCTCGCCGTAGTAGCGCAGATAGGCGCGCATTCCGTCGCGGACCAGGTGGCCAAGGGCCCGATCATCGAGTTCGGGCCGCACCTTGCGGTAGTTGGCCAGCAGTCGACTGGCGCTCCCCCGCGCGACGGCGACATCGGCGATCCGATCGAACAACGCGTAGGCCAGTGGTTCAGGCAGCCACTTCACTCCCGCCCATGCGGCACGGAATCCACCGACGGTCAGGGCATCCGCGAGTCGCGGAGGCACGATCATCAATGGGACTCCACGGCCTGCTTGCGCACCGCCAGCATCCGCTGCACCACCGTCACCAAGCTGGCCGCCGCGAGCACCGCGAGGACCACGCCCAGGATCAGGTCCGGAAGGCCGAGCAGCCCGACGAAACCGGTGGCTGCGAGGACGAGCACGAGCCGCTCCGCGCGCTCGGCGATCCCGACGTTGGCCGTCATGCCCAGCCCCTCTGCCCGAGCGCGGGCATAGCTCACCACGCTCCCGAGGATGAGGCAGGCCAACGCGAGAGCTGCCATGTACGGCGTGCGCCCGTCCCCGGCATACCAAAGGACCAACCCGCCGAAAATGGCGGCGTCGGCGACCCGGTCGAGAGTGGAGTCCAGGTAAGCCCCCCACATACTCGACCGACCGGAGAGGCGGGCCATGATCCCGTCGAGGGTGTCAGAGAAGACGAAGGCGACGATCACCAGAGTGCCGACGAGAAATTCGCCGCGGGGGTAGAAGGCGAGGGCGCCGGTGCAGACACCGATCGTCCCGATCACCGTGACGATGTCGGGACTGACACCCAGCTTGACCAGCAGACGCGCCAAGGGGGTGAAGAGCTTCGTGAAGAAGGCTCTCGTGTATCGGTTGAGCATGGTGGCGTCAGCCTAATGGGATCGGGGCGCAGGACGTGACGCACAGGACACCGGCGAGCCGGTGGTTGGTGTTGTCAACGCCGACGTCGAGGACAAAGGTGGAGTCATGAACGCCACAGCCCCGGTCCCCACTCCCGCCCGCGTCGAACAGATCCGCAACGTGGTCCTCGTCGGACCCAGCGGCGCCGGGAAGTCCCGTCTCTTCGACCAACTCATCGGCACCGCGACAGGGGCCAGGGCGCCCCGGGCGGGGCATCAGGTGAGCACCGGACTGCGAGCCGCGACGATCGCGCGCGAGGAGGTGGTCATCACGCTGCTCGACGCTCCGGGGAACCCCGACTTCGTCGGGGACGTGAGGGCAGGACTCCGGGCTGCTGATGCGGCCCTTTTCGTTGTCTCGGCTGCCGACGGGGTCGATGCGGCGACCCGTGCGCTGTGGCATGAGTGCGCAGTCGTGGGTATGCCGCGTGCAGTCGTCATCACCCAACTGGACGCCCGCGACGCGGACTTCACTGCCACTCTGGAGGACTGCCGCCGACACTTCGGCTCGGGCGTGCAACCGCTCGGCATTCCGGTCGCCGGGGGTGAGGGTGCGGTCAGTTCGATCGCGGACCTGCTGCTCGGCGAGGTCCACGACTACAGCGGCGGCGGTGACCGCGTCGTGCGGGAGGCGACGGCTGAGCACGCCGCGGCCTTTGACACGCACCGCCCCGGCCTCATCGAGGGGATCATCGAAGAGTCCGAGGACTCCGGCCTGATGGACCGCTACCTGGAGGGTGAGGAACTCGAGTTCGACGTGCTCGAGCGCGACCTGCTGACGGCCGTGGCCCGCGGCGCCTTCCACCCCGTCCTGCCGGCCTCAGCGGAGACCGGGGCAGGGATCGGCGTGCTTCTCCACATGATCGCTGCAGCCTTCCCCCACCCCGGCCAGCACCCCCTCCCCACGGTCACCGCCGTCGACGGGGGCGATTCCATCGAGGTCATGGCCGATCCGTCCGGACCACTCGTGGCCGAGGTCGTCCACACGCGCAGCGATGCCTATCTGGGGCACATGTCCCTCGTGCGGATCTTCTCGGGCACCCTGCATCCCGACCGCCCTGTCCATGTATCTGGTCACATGGAGCGTTTGGGCCAAGCCACCGGTGAGGGCCACGCGCCTCATGACGAGGACGTTCGGCCCGGCGCCGTGGGTGACCCCTTCGACGGCGAGCTGCTGCCCCGCCGGGAGGCCATCGCCGGTGAGATCGTCGTGGTGACCAAGTTGTCGAGCGCCCAGACATCGGACTCCTTGTCCGACCCGGACCACCCGTTGCTCGTCACTCCATGGGCTCTGCCTGAAGCGCTGCTGCCAGCTGCCGTTGCCCCGGTCACCCGGGCCGACGAGGACAAGATGCCCGGGGCCTTCCGCGACCTCGCGGCCGAGGACCCTGCCCTGCGCATCGAGCACGGCACCGGGCAGGTCATCCTCTGGACGACCGGACCCGCACACCTGCAGTTGGTGCTCTCGCGGCTCAAGGAGCGCTTCAACGTCAGCGTCGAGCAGGTGCCGGTGCGCGTGGCCATGAAGGAGACCCCGGTGGCCACTGCGTCTGCCCAAGGACGCCACGTCAAGCAGTCCGGCGGGCACGGGCAGTTCGCCGTGGTCCACCTGACGATCGAGCCGCAACCGCGTGGTTCAGGCAACGCCTTCCACGAGGTCGTGGTCGGCGGGGCGGTCCCCCGTCAGTTCATCAGCTCGGTCGAGAAGGGCGTCCACCACCAGTTGGAGAAGGGCTTGCTCGCGGGTTGGCCCGTCGTCGACGCCAAGGTGACCCTGACCGATGGCAAGGCCCACTCGGTGGACTCCAGCGACGTGGCCTTCCAGACTGCTGCGGCGTTGGCCCTGAAGGAACTCGCGGGGACAGCGATGGGGCTTCTCGAGCCCATCGACACGGTGGAGGTGACCGTCGACGACGAGCACCTTGGCGCGATCATGACTGACGTGGGCGCCCGCCGCGGCCAGATCGTCGGGTCGGTGCCCACCGAGGGCGAGGAGGGCCGGACGACCTTGACGGCCTCGATCCCGCAGTTGGAACTGCTCGACTATGCGATTGCCCTGAGATCCCTCGCTCATGGGACGGGTCGCTTCACGCGCGCCCTCAGCGGGTACGAGCAGCTGCCCGAGCGCCTGGCCAAGGAGCACCTGGCCGGCGGCCGTCACTCGTAAGAGGCCGTCACTTGTAGGTGCCACCGGCTGTAGGGACCTCGGCTCGGAGTGCCTCTGGATCTCGCTCCCGAGGCGCGACGCTTGGCATGTGCCGCTCCCGGTAGGGACTCCCGGGCCGTTGTCAGGCGGGCCAGTGCTCGATGATCCGCTGTCTGGTGTCCTCGAGCAGGACGGGCAGTGCCTTGGTCCTTCCGATGACCGGCAGGAAGTTGGAGTCCCCTCCCCAGCGCGGCACTACGTGCTGGTGGAGGTGGGCCGCCACTCCGGCACCGGCGACTTCCCCCTGATTCATCCCGAGGTTGAAACCCATGGGAGACGACGCTGACTGAAGAGCGTGGATCGTGGCCTTCGTCAGCGCCGTGAACTCCGTTGTCTCGTCGTCGGTCAGGTCCACATAGAGGGCCACGTGACGATATGGGCAGACGAGGACGTGACCGGGGTTGTAGGGGAAGAGGTTCATGACGACGAAGCAGTGCTCGCCCCGGTGGACGATGAGCCCGTCGCCGTCCTCCCTCTCCGGTGCAGCACAGAAGGGACAGCCCTCGCCACCCTTCGGGTCGGGGCGTTCTCCCTGGATGTAGGCGATGCGGTGTGGCGTCCACAGCCGCTCGAAGCCGTCGGCCTCGCCGGGAAAGGTCTCCGCGCTCTCCATGGGCACTGGCATGGACTGATCCTAGGAGGCTCGGAGTCTGGCCATGACCCTGCCCTTGTCCCACCGAAATCTGGCCCCATCAGGGGTTATGGGCCCCCATCAGCCCGAGGTGTTCGCATGGGGCGGCGGAATAGGTGAGGCCCCGGGAAGTATGAGTTCCCGGGGCCTCGAGTTGACTCGGCCGTGATGCCTCCGTGTCGACCGCCGACCCTCTGCAGCTCATCCCCCGCATCACCGGGGATCTTCGTTCGGCGAACCGATCGAGTGAATCTGCTTCTTGCCTTCGACCCCTCATCCACCGGAGTGGGTGAGTGGGTTATTTCTAGCCCGGATCGGCGGGCCCATCAACCCTTTCGGCACACCATTTTTCGGGCTCGGCGTGTCGTCGGCGCGTCGTGTGAAGGCCGTGACTCATGAGTCGCCCGGGACGCCAGACCGTTGACCCCCCAACACTCAGATGGGTGGGTCGTCGTAGCTGGCCAGTGCCCACCGCAGCTTGATCC
>DAOLRO010000090.1:0-11380 GCA_035418665.1 Phycicoccus sp. | reverse complement strand
TCTCGATCATCGACTCGAGCACCTGGGTGGCGACGATGACCGGCTTGGCCCGCCGCCGCGCGATCTCGCAGGCGCGCTTCTGGACGAGCGGGACCTCCTCGAGGGGCAACTCGACACCGAGGTCACCTCGGGCCACCATGACGCCGTCGAAGGCCCGGATGATCTCGTCGAGATTGTCGACGGCCTGCGGCTTCTCGATCTTGGCGATGACGGGCAGGCGCAGGCCGACCTCGTCCATGATCGCGTGGACGTCCTCGAGGTCCTTGGCGCTGCGCACGAAGGACAGGGCGATGAGGTCGACCTTGAGTCGAAGTGCCCACCGGAGGTCGGCCTTGTCCTTCTCCGAGAGGGCCGGCACGCTCATCGCCGCGCCGGGGACGTTGATCCCCTTGTTGTTGGAGAGCGTGCCTCCCTCGACCACCTCGCAGATGACGTCGGTCTCGGTCACGTCCACCACGGTGAGCGCGAGCTTGCCGTCATCGATGAGGATGCGGTGGCCGGGCTCGACGTCACCGGGCAACCCGGCATACGTCGTCCCCACCTCGTTGACGTCTCCGGGGACGTCGCGGGTCGTGATGACAAAACGGGCCCCGGGCACGAGGAGGACCGGACCCTCGGCGAAGCGCCCCGTGCGGATCTTCGGCCCCTGGAGGTCGACGAGGATGCCCACCGCGTGCTCGGTCTCGTCGCTTGCCCGCCGAACGTCCATGTAGACCTGCTCGTGCACGGGGTAATCCCCGTGGGAGAGGTTGAGGCGAGCCACGTCCATCCCGGCACGCACGAGCTCGAGGATGCTCTCGGGAGTGGAGGTCGCGGGGCCCAGGGTGCAGACGATCTTGGCGCGGCGCATGAAGGACATCCTAGAGGCGTAAACGGTTACAGGAGTGACCCCGGTCACCATGCGAGAGCGTGTCCGGGCAGACGGAAACGACTGGACCGCAGCGACGCCGGCCCGGGGTTGGTCATACCCAGGCGGGGTCAGACCATCAGTGGTCGGTCCGTGGGCTCGATGGGACGAGGCAGGTCCGATCGCTGACCGGTGAGCCAGGCATCGACGCCGTGTGCTGCCGAACGGCCCTCGGCGATGGCCCACACGATGAGCGACTGGCCACGCCCACAGTCCCCGGCCACGAAGACACCCGGCACGGTCGTCATGTAGGTCCGGTCGCGGACGATGTTGCCGCGTGGGTCGAGTTCGACCCCGAGCTGCTCGACGATCCCCGTGGGCTGTGGGCCGAGGAAGCCCATGGCCAGCAGGATGAGCTGGGCCGGGAGTTCGCGCTCGGTGCCCTCGACCTTCTCGAAGCCGCTCTCGCCCAGACGGACCTCGTGGAGACGCAAGCCGGCCACCTTGCCATCGGCGTCGCCGACGATCTCACTGGTGCTCACGGCATACAACCGATCGCCGCCCTCCTCGTGGGCGGAGGCGACGCGGAAGATCATCGGGTAGGTCGGCCACGGGTGGGCGCCGGAGCGCTCCGGGCCGGGCTGCGGCATGATCTCGAGGCTCGTCACCGAGCGGGCACCCTGACGGTGGGAGGTGCCGATGCAGTCAGCGCCCGTGTCGCCACCACCAATGACGATGACGTCCTTGCCCGCAGCGGTGATCTGTTCCTCCACCTCCTCGCCGACAGCGACACGATTTGCCTGCGGCAGGAAGTCCATCGCCTGGACGACCCCGTCGAGGTCACGACCGGGGACCGGCAGGTCACGGGGCACGGTCGCCCCGATGGCGAGCACGACCGCGTCGAAGCGCGCCCGCAGTTGCTGACCGGTGAGATCGCCACCGACATCGACCGAGCAGCGGAATCGCGTCCCCTCGGCCTGCATCTGGTCCAGGCGGCGGTCGAGGATCGCCTTCTCCATCTTGAATTCCGGTATGCCGTAACGCAGCAGACCGCCTGCGCGGTCGGCCCGCTCGTAGACGGCGACCGTGTGACCGGCGCGCGTGAGTTGCTGGGCGACAGCGAGTCCCGCCGGTCCCGACCCGATGACGGCGACGGTCTTGCCGGAGAGTCGGTCCGGAGACAGCGGCTGCACGGTCTGGGCCTCGAAGGCCCGCTCCACCGTGGTCACCTCGACCTGCTTGATGGTGACTGCGGGCTGGTTGATGCCGAGCACGCAGGCTGTCTCGCAAGGGGCCGGGCACAGCCGACCGGTGAACTCGGGGAAGTTGTTCGTCGCGTGCAGGCGCTCGATGGCGCTGCGCCAGTCACCCTTCCACGCCAGGTCGTTCCACTCGGGGATGAGGTTGCCGAGCGGACAACCGCTGTGGCAGAAGGGGATCCCGCAGTCCATGCAGCGGCCGGCCTGGCGTTGGAGGTCGGCGACGTTCTGCTCCTCGTAGACCTCCTTCCAGTCCTTGATGCGGACCGGCACGGGGCGACGTGCGGGGAGCTCGCGCTCGCGGGTCTTGAGGAAGCCTTGCGGGTCAGCCACGGGATGCCTCCATGATTCGGTCCCAGACCTCGGTCCCCTCGAGGTCGAGGCCCTCGACCTCGGCCTGCTCGCGGACATCGAGGACTCGTTGGTAGTCCCTCGGCAGGACGAGGGTGAAGCGTTCGACCGACTGTGGCCAGTCGGCGAGCAACCGTGCAGCGACCGGGGATTCGGTCCACTTGAGGTGCTTCTCGAGCAGGTCGCGGACGACCTCCAGGTCCCGGTCGCGCAATGGCAGGAGGTCGACGAGTTCGCGGTTGACCCGGCCCTCGTCGAGGTCGAGCACGTAGGCCACACCGCCGGACATGCCGGCAGCGACATTGCGGCCGGTCGGACCGAGGATCATCGCCACTCCCCCGGTCATGTATTCGAGGCCGTGGTCGCCCACGCCCTCGACCACCGCGGTGGCACCGGAGTTGCGCACGCAGAAGCGCTCGCCGACCCGGCCACGCAGGAAGATCTCACCGGACGTCGCGCCATAGCCGATGACATTGCCGGCGACGACGTTCTCCTCGGCGACGAGCGGGCTGGACGGCTCCGGACGCACGATGATCCGGCCACCGGAGAGGCCCTTGCCGACGTAGTCGTTGCCGTCGCCGAGCAGACGCAGGGTGACTCCCGCCGGCACGAAGGCGCCGAAACTCTGGCCTGCCGAGCCCGTGAGGGTCAGGTCGATGGTGTGGTCGGGCAAGCCGTGGGGGTGGGCCTTGGTGACCTCGTGGCCGAGCATCGTCCCGACGGTGCGGTTGACGTTGCGGATGCCGAAGCCGGCCTCGACGGCCACACCGTCGATGATCGCGTCGCGGGCAGCCGCGATGAGTTGGTGGTCGAGGGCCTTCTCGAGTCCGTGGTCCTGCCCGATCCGGTGCCGCTTGTCGCTCCCGTCCGGGCTGACGACCTCCCTGAGGATGGGTGAGAGGTCGAGGCCGCTGGCCTTCCAGTGGTCGATGGCCGCGCGGGTGTCCAGCGCACCGATCTCGCCGATCGCCTCCTCGATGCTCCGGAAGCCCAACGCGGCTAGGTGCTCGCGCACCTCCTCGGCGATGTACTCGAAGAAGGTCTCGACGAACTCCGGCTTGCCGGTGAAGCGAGCGCGGAGCTCGGGATTCTGGGTCGCGATACCGACCGGGCAGGTGTCGAGGTGGCAGACGCGCATGAGGATGCAGCCCGAGACCACGAGCGGCGCGGTGGCGAAGCCGAACTCCTCGGCACCGAGGAGCGCGGCGATGACGACGTCACGCCCGGTCTTGATCTGGCCATCGACCTGGACGACGATCCGGTCGCGCAGCCCGTTGAGCACGAGCGTCTGCTGGGTCTCGGCCAGGCCGAGCTCCCAAGGACCGCCGGCGTGCTTGAGACTGGTCAGCGGACTGGCGCCCGTGCCGCCGTCGTGGCCCGAGATGAGGACGACGTCAGCATGGGCCTTGGACACACCGGCCGCGACCGTACCCACCCCGAGCTCGGCGACGAGCTTGACGTGCACACGCGCCGACGGGTTGGCGTTCTTGAGGTCGTGGATGAGTTGCGCCAGGTCCTCGATCGAATAGATGTCGTGGTGCGGGGGCGGGCTGATCAGGCCGACACCGGGCGTGCTGTGCCGCGTCTTGGCCACCCACGGATAGACCTTCTGGCCCGGGAGTTGGCCGCCCTCGCCGGGCTTGGCGCCCTGGGCCATCTTGATCTGCAGGTCGTCGGCGTGGGTGAGATACATCGAGGTGACACCGAAGCGACCCGAGGCCACCTGCTTGATCGCCGAGCGACGCTCGGGGTCGAGCAGCCGCTCCTCGTCCTCGCCACCTTCACCGGTGTTGGAGCGGCCACCGAGATGGTTCATCGCGATCGCCAGGGTCTGGTGGGCCTCCATGCTGATCGACCCATAGCTCATCGCCCCGGTGTTGAAACGCTTGACGATCTCGCTCACCGGCTCGACCTCGTCGATCGAGATCGCCGGACGCTGCGGGTTGAGCCCGAAGAGCCCGCGCAGGGTCATCAAGCGGCCCGACTGCTCGTCGATGCGCTGGGTGTATTGCTTGAAGATGTCGTAGCGCCGATTGCGGGTCGCGTGCTGCAGCCGGAAGACGGTCTCGGGGTCGAACAGGTGCGGCTCACCCTCGCGTCGCCATTGGTACTCCCCGCCCACATTGAGCTTGCGGTGGGCGGGCTGGACGCCATTGGGAGGGTATGCCGCGGCGTGCCGTGCCGCTGCCTCCGCGGCAATGACATCGAGACCGACGCCGCCGAGTTGGCTCACCGTGCCGGTGAAGTAGCGGTCGACGAGGTCTTGCGACAGGCCAAGGGCTTCGAACACCTGGGCTCCGCGATAGGAGGCCACCGTGGAGATGCCCATCTTGGACATCACCTTGAGGACGCCCTTGCCGAGGGCCTTGATGAGGTTCTTGACCGCCTGCTCCTGCGTGACGCCTTGGACTGCCCCGCTGCGGACGAGGTCCTCGACGCTCTCCATCGCGAGATACGGGTTGATGGCGGCGGCGCCGTAGCCGACGAGGAGGGCCACGTGGTGGACCTCACGGACATCGCCGGCCTCCACGACGAGGCCGACGAGGTTGCGCCGCTTTTCGCGGATGAGGTGGTGGTGGACCGCGGAGGTGAGAAGGAGGGATGGGATCGGGGCGAAGTCCCGGTCGGAGTCACGGTCCGAGAGGACGACGAAGCGGGCCCCTGCCTCGATGGCCGCCGACACCTCGCCACAGATCGCGTCGAGGCGATCGCGCAGGGCTGCCTCGCCACCGGTCGCGTCGTAGAGACCCTTGACCACGACAGTGGCGAAGCCGGGCAGGTCACCGTCGGCGTTGCTGTGGACGATCTTGGCGAGCTCGTCGTTGTCGATCACCGGGAAGTCGAGCACCACCTGACGCGCGTGGGCCGGGGTCGCGTCGAGGAGGTTGCCCTCGGGACCGATCGAGGTCCCGAGCGAGGTGACCAACTCCTCGCGGATGGCGTCGAGCGGCGGGTTGGTCACCTGGGCGAAGAGTTGGGTGAAGTAGTCGAAGAGCAACCGCGGCTTCTCCGAGAGGACGGCCAACGGGGTGTCGGTGCCCATCGACCCGAGCGCTTCTCCCCCGGTGCGGGCCATCGGCGCGAGGATGATCTTCAGCTCCTCCTCGGTGTAGCCGAAGGTGCGCTGGCGTCGGGCCACCGACGCGGAGGTGTGCAGGATGTGCTCGCGGTCGGGCAGGTCGGCAAGCCGGATCATCCCCGCGTGCAGCCACTCCTCGTAGGGCGCAGCGGCCGCCAACTGGTCCTTGATCTCGTCGTCGGCCACGATTCGCCCCGCCGCCGTGTCGACGAGGAACATCCGGCCCGGCTGGAGCCGGCCCCGCTTGACGACCTTTTCGGCCGGGATGTCGAGGACGCCCGACTCCGACCCAAGCACGACCAAGCCTTCGTCAGTGACCCAATAGCGCCCGGGGCGCAGTCCGTTGCGGTCGAGCACGGCCCCGACCAAGGTGCCGTCGGTGAAGGCCACGCAGGCCGGGCCGTCCCACGGCTCCATGAAGGTGGAGTGGAACTCGTAGAAGGCCCGTCGTGCCGGGTCCATCTCGGTGTGGTTCTCCCAAGCCTCAGGGATCATCATGAGCACCGCATGGGGCAGGGACCGACCGCCGAGGTGCAGCAACTCGAGAACCTCGTCGAAGGAGGCCGAGTCCGAGGCACCGGGCGTGCAGATCGGGAAGAGCCGCTTGAGATCTCCGGGGATGATCGAGGACTCCAACTGGTCCTCGCGCGCGTGCATCCAGTTGCGGTTGCCCTTGACGGTGTTGATCTCACCGTTGTGTGCGATGAGGCGATAGGGGTGGGCCAGCGGCCAACTCGGGAAGGTGTTGGTCGAGAAGCGGGAGTGGACGAGGGCCAGCTCGGTGGCGAACCGTTCGTCGGACAGATCCGGGAAGAAGGGCTCGAGCTGCCCGGTCGTCAACATGCCCTTGTAGACGATGGTGCGCGCCGACAGCGACGGGAAGTAGACCGCGGCCTCGCGCTCGGCCCGCCTGCGCAGGCCGTAGGCCATCCGGTCGAGGTCGATCCCGGAGACCTCGCCCTCGATCGAGGTGACGAAGAGTTGGGCGAAGAAGGGCATCGTCTCGCGGGCTGCCACACCGACGATGTCGATCGCCGCTGGGACATCACGCCAGCCGAGAAGACCGAGGCCCTCCTCGACCGCGATCGCCTGGATCGCGTCGATGGCAGCCCACCGAGCGGACTCCTCACGCGGGAGATAGACCATGCCCACGGCATACCGGCCCGCCGGAGGCAACGCGAACGGGACGACGGCACGGAAGAAGGCATCCGGGACCTGCGTGAGGATGCCGGCGCCGTCACCGACCAACGGGTCGGCACCGGTGGCGCCACGGTGGTCGAGGTTGCGGAGGGCGTCGAGCGCGTGAGCGACGATGTCGTGCCCGGCCGAGCCGCGCATGGTGGCGACCATGGCCACGCCGCACGCGTCGTGCTCGTTGGCGCCCCGATAGAGGCCTTGGTCCGCGGGTGACGCGGAGAAGTCGGTGGCAGACACGACAGGTCACCGTCCTGGGGTCGGGGTCGGCGCTGACGGGTGCCTCACGCGGTGGCGAGACGGTTGCGGGCAGCGGTCCGAACGACGAAAAGGGGGACGCGGACGGCACTGGCCACGCAGGGGGCCAGCGTAGCGACAGACGAGGCTGTCCCGCTATCCGATCACCGAAGTCTCACGATCCGGGACGGCGGCGTGACGCCGACCACACCACCAGTAGATCCACACACCGAGGAGGAAGACCGCAATCGAGGTCCACACGTTGACCCGCAGACCGAGGATCTCGTTGGCAGTGTCGGCTCGCATCAACTCCACGATGATGCGGCCCATCGGATAGCCAGCAACGTAGAGCCCGAAGACCTGACCGGGCTCGAGTTGCTTCCGCCGGTCCCAGAGGACGAGCGCCAGCGCCAGGAGCGAGACGAAGATCGCCTCGTAGAGGAACGTCGGGTGGAAGGTGCCCAGGACGACGGGGTTGCCGGAGGAATCCACGACGGCCTTGCCGGCCGCCTGATCCCACTCGTGGATCGTGAGTCCCCACGGCAGGTCCGTCGCGCGGCCGTGCAACTCGTTGTTGAACCAGTTCCCCCAGCGCCCGATGCCCTGAGCAAGAGCCACTCCGGGAGCCGCCGCGTCGGCGAAGGCCAGGAAGGACACGCCGTGACGCCGACAGCCGTACCACGCGCCGGCGGCACCGAGCGCGATCGCGCCCCAGATGCCGAGTCCGCCCTCCCAGATGCGGAAGGCGTGCCACGGGTTGCCGCCCTCACCGAAGTACGGCTGCGGCGTGGTGATCACGTGGTAGAGGCGACCACCGATGATGCCCGCCACCACGGCATACATGGCGATGTCGAGGGCTCGCCCCGGCTCCTCCCCACGGTCCTGCAGGCGCCGGTCAGTGATCCAGATGGCCACGGCGATACCGAGCAGAATGCACAGGGCATAGGCCCGGATCGGGATCCCGAACAGGTGCCAGACGGCAGTCGTCGGGCTCGGCATGGCTGCGGATGTGCCCGCGGCCAAACCGTGCCACGCAGCGATCATGCGATCACTTCTTCGTGGCCTTCTCGACGGCAGCCTTGAAGAGTTCCGGCGAGCCGACCGTCTGCGTCTCGAGGATCTCACCGTTGATCATCACGGTGGGAGTGCCCTTGATCTTCTTGACGTCGAAGGCGTTGTCGTTGACCGCCTTGATGTAGTTCGTGTACTTGCCGAGGGTCACGCACTTCTCCCAGCCGGTGAGCGTCTCCCCGGAGAGCCCGGCCTGCTCGGCGAGCGGCTTGAGCTGGTCGACCGTCCACCCGTCGCCCTCAGTGGGCTGGTTCTCGTAGGCGAGGTCGTGGAACTCCTGGAACTTGCCGGCCTCGGCAGCGCAGAACGCGCCGTTGCCCGCCTTGGTCGAGCCGTCATTGCCCAGACGGGCGTCGAGGAAGTTGACCACATGGTAGACGAGTTTGATGTCGCCGGCTTCGGCCATCTCGGTGATCGTTGACCCGACCGACTTCTCGTAGGCGCCACACCCCGGGCACTGGAAATCCTCGAAGAGGTCGACGGTGGGGGCACCCGCCTTGAGGGTCACGTCGGGGTGGGCGGGGAAGCCCTCCCCGATCGTGGCGCCCGCCGGGGTGGCGTTGCCATTGCCCACGACGGCCTTGTTCTTGCTGACCTCGGACCAGATCACGCCGCCCACCACCGCGACGATGGCGACGATGGCGACGACGGCGGCGATGACAATCTTGTTGGCGCCGCCCCCATTGTTCGTCTTCGCAGCGGCCTGGATCTTCGCCTGTCGATCACTTCCCACAGAGGGGTTCTTCTTCGACGACTTGGCCATGGTGTGCTCCTTGCGCGTGCCGGGCGATCCGGCGATCTGGGGTGGTCAACTGGGCATTGATGCTAGGTGGTCGTGCTGGGGATCAGATGAAGCGGTGTCCCCACTTGAGCATTTCGAGGATGAAGACGAGGGCGAGCCAGGCGATGAGGCCAACGGTGAACCACCCGTTCGTGACGAAGGCACGAGCCTTCTCCTGAAGTCCCTCTGGGAGGAAGAGATTGCCCTCGAGGATGTTCCACTGCGTCATCGAGGTGAAGACGAAGGTGGTCGACAAGGTGACGAGCAGGCACCACGGGCACAGGGCGCCGATGACGTAGGTCGACTGCCACAGCAGCCAATAGGCGAAGACGACGCCGAGGAAGTAGCAGACGTTCGCGGTGAACATGAACCACCGCGGAAAGCGCACCTTCGCCAACGAGGCGACCGCAATCGTCATGACGACCGGCTCGGAGATCATCCCGAGGAAGGCGTTCGGGAAGCCGAAGATGTTCGCCTGCCACGTGGTCCCGACCTTGGCGCAGTCGATGATCGCATTGACCGAGCAGGAGAGGACGGCATCCGGGTTGGCGGCCAGCACGATCGCGTCGTAGGACAGCACCCACGAGGCGATGAGCGAGAGGATCGCGAAGACGAGCATCTCGGTGAAGAGGATGGTCCGCTTTCGCTGGGGGACTTCAGAGGCTGCGTATGCCGTGTCGCCGCTCCCGCTGTCGTCGTCGGCTCCCAGCGGGGTCGCCGGGTCGACCGCGGCGTCGGTCGTGGTCTTGCGGGTCACGGTCGGCCCTCTCTGACTCCGGCGGCGAGTTCTGCGGTCAGGGACCGCAACGCCTCAAGCCCCTCGTCGAGTTCCCGTGCCTCCGCGAGGCAGCGCACGAGGGCCGATCCGACGATGACCCCATCGGCAAAGGAGGCGAGCTCGGCCGCCTGGGCCCTTGTCGAGACGCCCAGGCCGACGCAGACCGGAAGGTCCGTGACGGACTTGGTCCTGCGGACGAGATCCTGCGCTCCCCCGCCCACAGCGGAACGCACACCCGTCACGCCCATGGTGGACGCGGCATACACAAAGCCTCGGCAGGCCTCCGTGACCTTGGTGAGGCGCTCGTCGGTGGAACTGGGGGCGACGAGGAAGACGCGGTCGAGTCCCTCGGCCTCGCTCGCGGCGATCCAGTCACCCGCCTCGTCCGGGATGAGGTCCGGCGTGATGAGTCCGGCTCCACCGGCAGCGGCGAGGTCGGCGGCGAAGCGGTCCACGCCACGACGAAGGACGAGGTTCCAATAGGTCATCGGCAGGGCTTTGGCTCCGGCGTCGCGGACGGCGCTCACCGCGGTGAAGACGTCGTCCACCCTGGTGCCGGTCGCCAGAGCGTGGGCGGCCGCGGCCTGGATGAGTGGGCCGTCCATGACCGGATCGGAGTAGGGGACGCCGACCTCGACGATGTCGACGCCCGACTCGACGAGCGCGACCATGGCCGCGATGGAGCCCTCGACGCTGGGGTAGCCGACGGGCAGATAGCCGATCAGGGCAGCCCGTCCCTCGGCGCGACAGGCGGCGAGGACGTCGCTGATACCCCGGGTCGGCTGCGCCGCGCTCACTGCGGCACCTCGGGCTCGGACTGGTCGAGGAGGTCGAAATAGGCCGCAGCCGTGTGCATGTCCTTGTCCCCGCGACCGGAGAGGCTGACGAGGATCAGTGCCTCAGGCCCGAGTTCACGCCCGACCTCGATCGCCCCGGCGAGCGCGTGCGCGGACTCCAGCGCCGGGATGATGCCCTCGGTCTTGCAGAGCAGGTCGAAGGCCGTCATCACCTGGTCGTCGGTGGCGTAGCGATATTCGGCGCGGCCACTGTCTCGGAGCCACGAGTGCTCCGGGCCGACGCTCGGGTAGTCGAGGCCCGCCGAGATCGAGTGCGACTCGATGGTCTGGCCGTCATCGTCCTGCATGAGATAGCTGGCCGCTCCGTGGAGGACGCCGGGCGAGGCGGACGCAAATCGGGCGGCGTGTCGTCCGGACTCGATGCCCTCTCCCCCGGCCTCAATGCCGATGAGCCGAACCTCGGCATCGGGGACGAAGCGGTGGAAGATGCCCATCGCATTGGATCCGCCACCGACGCAGGCGATCACGGCGTCGGGCAGTCGACCGGTCAACTCGAGCACCTGGGCGCGCGCCTCGATGCCGATGATCCGGTGGAAGTCGCGCACCATCTCCGGGAAGGGGTGCGGCCCGGTGACCGTGCCGATCAGGTAGTGGGTCGTGTCGACATTGGTCACCCAGTCGCGCAGCGCCTCGTTGATGGCGTCCTTGAGGGTGGCGCTGCCGTGCTCGACGGCAATGACCTCGGCACCGAGCATCTTCATCCGCGCGACGTTGAGGGCCTGGCGCTCGGTGTCGACCTTGCCCATGTAGATCCGGCACTCCAGGCCCATGAGGGCGGCCGCCGTCGCGGTGGCGACGCCGTGCTGGCCGGCGCCGGTCTCGGCGATGACGCGTGTCTTGCCCATCCGCTTGGTGAGCAGGGCCTGGGCGATGACGTTGTTGATCTTGTGCGAGCCGGTGTGGTTGAGGTCCTCGCGCTTGAGGAT
>DAOLRO010000089.1:4261-11396 GCA_035418665.1 Phycicoccus sp. | reverse complement strand
GCCTGGTTGACGTCGGCGCCGAGGACCTCCATCCCTGATCGTGCGAACTGGACAGCGAGTGGGAGCCCGATCTTGCCGAGTCCCACGACCGTGACCTTCACGTGTCTCCTTGCGATTGGATGCTCAGGGAAACGGCGTGG
Source organism: Phycicoccus sp. (assembly GCA_035418665.1). Taxonomy (GTDB): domain Bacteria; phylum Actinomycetota; class Actinomycetes; order Actinomycetales; family Dermatophilaceae; genus Phycicoccus_A. The sequence goes on along the minus strand of DAOLRO010000089.1, from coordinate 11,256 downwards.
GGACCGGCGCCAGCGCGCTCGCGGGGTCTTCCGTGCCGCCCCCCGATCCTACCGTTCACCGGCTCCCTGCCCGCTCACGTGTGAGGGTGTGCGTCCTGTTCAGACCTCGCGGCGCTGCAGCGAACGCAGACGGTCAGCGATGCGCGCTGCAGACTTCGACAGGTCGTGGTGGGTCTCGCCGTATCTGCGACCGCGTTCGCCCATGGCGTTGCGCTCGGCCACCGACAGACCACGGACCGTGCGGACCGCGTCAGCGACGGCGGCTGGGTCCTCCGGTGGGGTCGTGATGCCGGCGTCGGCCAGCTCCACCGGGTTGATCGGGGTCTCGACCGCGATGATGACCGGTCGTCCCGCGGCGAAGTAGTCGAAGACCTTGTTGGGGCTGATGCCGTCCTTGTAGAGCGGCGAACGCAACCACGTGATCATCAGGACATCGGCCGTGGGGAGGGTCTCGAGGAGTTCATGCTTGCTGATCGGGTCGCGGAACTCGACATTGGTGAGCCCATGGTCGGAAGCCCATCGCATGAGCTTGGCCTTCTCCTTCCCGTCGCCGATGAGGATGAACCGCACGTCGGGCTCGCTGTCGCGGAGGATTGCGGCCGCCTCGAGCATCGTGTGGAGGGCATTGGGTATGCCGTGCGCCCCGGCATACATGACGGTGAAGCCTTCATGGGGTCCCAGCGGGGCAAAGGGGGCCACCCGGGAGAGGTCCATCCCGTTGGGAATCCAGAGGAAGGGGACCGGCCGGCCGGCCACGGCTTCAATGTGCTTCTCGCTCCCCGGGAGGAGGGTGATCACGAGGTCGGCTCGTCGGTAGAGGAACTTCTCCAGGGCGGCCAAGGCCACGATGAGGGGATGTTTGGTGCTCACTCCCATGAGGTGCACGAGGGAGTTGGGCCAGAGGTCACGCACCTCGAGGACGAAGGGGACGTCGTAGCGCTTGGCCAGCCCCCAAGCGGCAAGTGCAGCGAAGGGGTGGGGACTGGAGCCCTCGACGATGTCCGGTCGGTCGGCGGGGTCCCGGGGAGCGCGAGCACCGGCGATGAAGGTGCGGACGGCAAAGCTCACCATCGAGAGGACCCGGCGGACCCCATTCGTCGCGACCGGAGCGGTGGCGAGGTATCGGAACTCGGGGGCGCTGGCGTCGGCGACCTCGGACTCGATCTGGGCGACGTTCCAGTAGTGCGTCGGGGAGGCGAAGATCGTCGTCCGCACGCCAGCGTCGTGCATGTACTTGGCGAGCGTGGCGTGGCGGGTGATGCCGGGCTGGTCGATGCGAATCGCATACTGGTTGACCAGCCAGAGGTGGAGGGGCTCTGTCATGCGCCCGCCGCAGGGACGCTCGCGCGGACGGCAGGCGACTCCGGGTCCAAGGAGACGGCTGTGTCATGGCACCACGACATCGCCCGGGCGTGGTCGACGATGGCTGCCACGGGCACCGAGTTCGGGTCAAGGGGGGCCACCGACGCGCCGGTCACGAGCGGGTTGGCCGTGGCCTGCTCGTCCTCGCCCCGGGCCACGAGGTCCTCGCTCATCTTCTCGCCGGGTCGCAGGCCCGTGTAGACGATCTCGATGTCGTGTCGGCCGGACATCCGGATGAGGGCCTTGGCGATCTTCACGATCTTCTGCGGCACGCCCATGTCGAGCACCATGACCTCGCCTCGCCCAGGAGCAGCGGATGCCGCCTCGAGGACGAGTTGGCAGGCTTCGGGGATGAGCATGAAGTAGCGCTCGACGTCGGGATGAGTGACGGTCACCGGCCCGCCGCGTTCGATCTGGGCCGTGAAGGCGGGCACGACCGAGCCCCGCGAACCGAGGACATTGCCGAAGCGGACGGACACGAATCGCGTCTCGGGGTGAGCCAGCGCATAGCCGGCCGTCAGGCGCTCGGCGACCCGCTTGGAGTAGCCGAGCATGCTCGTCGGATCGGCTGCCTTGTCCGTCGAGATGTTGACCACCGTGCCCACGCCGGCGTGGACGCAGGCTTCGAGGACGTTGCGGGTGCCGATGACATTGGACTTGAAGCCCTCGAGGGGGAAGGTTTCGAGCAGCGGCAGGTGCTTGAGTGCCGCTGTGTGGAAGACGATGTCGGGCCTGAGCTCATCGAGCACCGTCTTGAGGGCGTCGAGGTCACGAATGTCCACGAGGACGGACCCGTCGTGGTCGAAGAGGCCGCTGCCGGAGAGGGTGAGCTGCACTGAGTGGAGGGCGGACTCGTCACGGTCGAGCGCATAGAGGGCGGAGGGACCGAACTTCTGGATCTGGCGGCACAACTCGGAACCGATGGAGCCACCTGCTCCTGTCACGAGGACCCGATGGCCGCTGATCGCGTTCGCGATGGCCGTGGTGTCGAGGTGCACGGCGCGACGCCCGAGCAGGTCGGCCAGGTCGAGGTTGCGGAGGTCCCCGGCGCCGGGCGAGGTGATCATGTCGGTCACCGGGGGGAGGATCATGACGTCGAGCCCGGCGCGTTCGGCCCGCTCCGACAGATCCTGGATGAGGTCCGGTGCAGCCGAGGGCACCGCGATCGCGAGCGTGTCGGCGTCGTAGCGCTCGGCCACTCGCTCGAGGTCGGCGCGCGTGCCGCGGACCTTGACGCCCTCGAGGGACAGGCGTGCTTTCAAGGGGTCATCGTCGATGAGCGCGACGGGCTGGAATCGGCGAGAGCGGTCTCGGGCGAGGGCGCGGGAGAGGACCCGACCGCCCTCCCCAGCGCCGAAGATGACCGTGCGACGGGGCTGCTCCACGCGGTCGGCCCGGTGTGCATGACCGTTGCGGGCCTTCCACTCGCGCACGATCAGCCGCAGGGCGAGCATGCCGATGAGGGCGAACGGAAAGGCGATCAGGGGAACCGATCGGGCGAGGAGGCGATCGTGAAGGATGGTGTTGCCCAGGGTCACCAGGGCGGCGACGATGAGGACCGTCTTGATGACGTCGAGGATTTCCTCGTAGGAACCCCTCGTGTGTCCGATTCCGTAGGGGCCGGTCCAGAAACCGACGACCAACTGCAGGACGATGGCCGCCATCGCGACGAGCGCGAGTTCGCGCCAACCGGCAGGCTGGTAGAAGGCCTCGTAACGCAACGTGGTGGCCAGCACGAGCGCACCCACCCACACGAGGGCGTCGACACCGGCCCACGCCAGGCGAAATGGGTGCTCTGAGTTCCTGACGACAGGAATGGGGATCTCCTTCACAGACTGTCCTCGGCCGTCACTGGCCCGAGGAACCCTCCAAAGGTACCCAATCCATGGCACTCCCGAGCGCACTCACAGCGGCCCGCCCCACGGAGAGTTCGCCGAGTTGTGCTGGGTACAGTGCGAACGTGCGCGTCGTCGTCCTCATCTCCGGCTCGGGGACCTTGCTGCAGGCACTGATTGACGACGTCGCCGCAGACGCTGGCGCCTATTCGATCGTCGGGGTGGTGGCCGACCGCGCCGGCATCGAGGGGTTGGGTCGGGCTCGGCAGGCCGGCATACCCACCGTTGTGGTCTGCCCATCGACGTATGCCGTGCGCTCAGCTTGGGATGTCGCCCTTGCAGACGCCGTGGGGGGCTTCTCTCCCGACCTCGTGGTGTCGGCCGGCTTCATGCGGATCCTCGGGCCGGCGATGCTGTCGGCTTTCCCGGTGATCAACACTCACCCTGCCCTGCTTCCCAGCTTTCCCGGCGCTCACGGTGTACGTGACGCGCTGGTGCATGGGGTCAAGATCACGGGCACCACCTGTCACTGGGTCGATTCCGGGGTGGACACCGGGCCGATCATCGATCAGCGGGCGGTGCGCGTGGAGCCCGACGACGACGAGGCGTCCCTGCACGAGCGGATCAAGGTGGAGGAGCGTGAGCTTCTGGTCGAGGTCGTCCGTCGGCTCGCGGCGGGGCCCGACGGGCTCGCCGGCGTGTCGCCGATGTTGGGAACTGTCTGAGAGCCTCGTCGTCATCGGCCTCCAGAGCGCAACTGGCCAGTAGGGTCAGGGGACGAGGGTCGACTTCTTGAGGATGCCATCGCATCCGGGTCGTCCTGCCAGAGAGGATTCACCCCTGATGGGACTCTTTGACCAGATCAAGGACGCACTGACGACGGATGACGCGGAGCGTGCAGAGAAGGCGGCCAAGGAAGCCGCTGCTGAGAAGAAGCAGGCCGAGGACGCGCAGGCCAAGGCCGACAAGGCAGCCCACGACGCGGGCCAGCTGAGCGAGTCCGAGATCGAGCAGCGTCGCCGTGAGGCGGCAGCCTATGAGGCCCGCAAGGCGGAGGAGGCAGCCGCTGCGGAGGCCAAGGCGAGCGCAGACGCTCAGGCCGCTGCGGACGCGGAGGCCAAGGCGGCGGCAGAGGCCCAGGCCAAGGCTGATGCCGACGCGGCGGCGGCTGCGGCGGCCGCCGCCGAGGTCACCTACACGGTTCAGCCGGGCGACACCCTGAGTGGGATCGCTGCCCAGTATGGCGTGGACTACATGGACATCGCCCGCGCCAACGGGGTCGAGAACCCCGACCTGATCTACCCGGGCCAGGTCTTCCGCATTCCGCGCTGACGTCAGCGCACCGCGACAAAGGCGGGCCGGGACCATGCTCTCGGCCCGCCTTTGCGCTGCCCGCACGCTGCCCTCGATGCAGGTCACGATCCCCGGGTGGGGTATTTTCATGGTGCATTGCGCTGGTCTCGCGCCGGCTGCCGACCGCTTTCCCTCTGGAGGAGCCTCCGCCATGTCCCCCTCGTTTTCCTCGCGCACAGGCCGTCCTTCTCGCCGAGTGCACCTGTTGGTCGGGCTTGCGCTCGTCGCGGGGACCGGTGGCTGCGCGCTCGGCGGCCCCGGGGAGAACGTGACGACCGCACCCGGGGTTGAGACCACTCCGCCCGGTTCCTTGGGGCCTGCTCCCTCAGCGCCGGTCAACGTCGCCCCCAAGGGTCAGACCTCGCCGGAGTGCGTGGCCGCCACCGCCTTGCTCAACCAGGCCACGAACTTGGGAATCAAGGCTGACACGGGCTTGGTCGAGCAGTCCGACGTCGATCGTGCCTTCGGCAGTGAGGCCCTGAGCGGGGTGCCCGCCGACGTCGTCGTCTATGTCGATGCCGCCAAGGCGGCTGCTCAGCCGTTCGTCGGCCAGGATGCCGCAGCGGCGGGCGCCTTGCTGCCTGCCTGGACGAAGGCCTACGCCGATCTGACTGCTGCCACGCTGACCGCCTGTTCGTGACCGCCGCCCACGCGGTGACGCCCCCGATTGGAGTCCCTTGTCCGTTGTCGTGAGCCCTGCCGGACCCACCCAGGACGTGCGCCCGATCCGTCGGGCCCTCGTGTCGGTGTTCGACAAGTCCGGCCTCGAGGAGTTGGCGCGCGGTCTGCACGAGGGCGGAGTCGCCATCGTGTCCACCGGCGGATCGGCCAAGCTCATCGAGTCCTTGGGCATACCGGTCGTCGAGGTGGCGGACCTGACCGGTTTCCCCGAGTGCCTCGAGGGACGGGTCAAGACCTTGCACCCGATGGTGCACGCGGGCATCCTCGCAGACACCCGCAAGGACGATCACTTGGCGCAGTTGGGCGACCTCGGCGTCGAACCCTTCGACCTGGTGGTCGTCAATCTCTATCCCTTCCGTGAGACCGTGGCCTCGGGAGCGGGGGCGGACCAGATCGTCGAGAACATCGACATCGGGGGGCCGTCGATGGTCCGTGCCGCCGCCAAGAATCACCCCAGCGTCGCGATCGTCACCAGCCCCACGGCATACCCGGCCGTTCTGGAGGCCGTGCGAAGCGGCGGGTTCACCTTCGATCAGCGCAAGCTACTTGCGGCCCAGGCCTTCGTCCACACCGCCGACTACGACAACGCGGTCGCCAACTGGATGGGCAACGCCTACGTCGACACGAGCGAGGGGACCGGCTTCCCGGCCTGGACCGGAGCGACCTGGACCAAATCGGGGACCCTGCGCTACGGCGAGAACCCCCACCAGAAGGCCGCCCTCTTCACGCACTGGCGTGATGGTGTCGCGAACGCCGAGGTGCTGCACGGCAAGGAGATGTCCTACAACAACTACATCGACACCGATGCCGCCGTCCGGGCCAGTCTCGACCACGGCGACCAGCCGACGGTGGCGATCATCAAGCACGCGAACCCCTGCGGGATCGCTGTGGGCGAGTCCATTGCGGGGGCGTATGCCGCGGCGCACCAGTGCGACCCGGTCTCGGCCTACGGAGGGATCGTCGCCGCCAACCGGCCGGTGACCCTCGAGATGGCGCGGGCGCTGAACGAGACCTTCTCGGAGGTCGTGGCGGCGCCGGACTTCGAGCCCGAGGCGCTGGCGGTCTTGCGGGAGAAGAAGAACCGTCGCCTGCTGAAGCTCCCGGCCGGGCTGGCCGCAGGTGGGGACCGGGTGGAGTTCCGGCCAATCTCGGGCGGGCTGCTCATGCAGGTCGCCGATCGGATCGACGCCATCGCGACCGATGAGGCCGGGACCGTCGTCGGTGGCGATGATGCCGCCCATTGGCGCTTGGTGTCGGGGGGTGCGGCCGATGAGGCAACCCTGCGTGACCTGCAGTTCGCCTGGCGAGCCGTGCGCGCCGTGAAGTCCAACGCGATCTTGCTGGCCCACGATGGTGCGTCGGTGGGGATCGGCATGGGTCAGGTCAACCGGGTCGACTCCTGCCAACTGGCCGTGGACCGGGCCAATGCCGAGGGCCCTGCGGGCGTGGAGCGTGCGCGGGGTGCCGTCGCGGCCTCAGATGCCTTCTTCCCGTTCGCCGACGGACTGCAGATCCTCCTCGATGCCGGGGTGCAGGCGATCGTGGCTCCCGGTGGGTCGGTGCGCGACGCCGAGGTGATTGCCGCCGCCGACGCCGCCGGGGCAACGATGTATTTCACGGGAACGCGCCACTTCGCCCACTGAGCGCCCGCCATTTCCGGTGGACTGTCCCACGCGGGGAAGGCCTCAGGGCGGGGGTGTGTTCACGAAGCTCTGCAGTTGCCCCGGTATCCGGGGCAACTGCCATGCCCCCCAGGGAGGGGCA
>DAOLRO010000089.1:1586-4161 GCA_035418665.1 Phycicoccus sp. | reverse complement strand
GGGGCAACTGCCATGCCCCCCAGGGAGGGGCAACTGCAGAGCTTCGCACATGCGATGGGTGGGGACAGCCGTCGAATCAGCTCGCCGGCGGGCGGTAGCCGGTCGGCTCGCCGGTGCCGAGGTCGACGATGGCCGCCACTGGGCCGCCACCATCGGGACCTTGGTGCGCCGCCGACACCGACACGAAGACCGCAGGGTCACCGGTCACGGACGCCGTCACGCCGCCAACGCACGACTTGATCTGGCGGTGCCAGTGCACATCCGAGTCGTCGAGCATCGCGTTGCGCCGTCCGTGCACGGTCCCGTCCTGGGAGACCTCGCACTTGAGGAAGACGTTGACGAGCCGTCCGTCGATGTCCGAGGAGTGCGGCCGGTCGGGCAGGTCAAGCCCCGCATCGCGAATGGCCGCCCATATCCCGTCGGCATCCAGGGCATCCTTCATGACCGAGTGCCCGGCCCGATAACGCCCACCCACGCCAGCAGCGTTGCCGACCACGACGACCTGGGCCTGGTCCAACTCGACGCCCGAGGAGCACGAGGCCACGGATGAATAGAGCGACCGGTCGTGCATGACATCGGCATCGGTTGGCATGTCGATCTCGCCGAGCGCCACGGCGATCCCGAGGCCCGTCGTGCCGTTGGACAGGTCCATCGATTCGTGGGTGTGCTCGGTCCAGACCTTCTCACCGCGGGACTTGGCGTCGCGGATCGTGTGGATCGTGAGCAGGGGCGTCTTGGTCTGGACGTAGTGCACGTCCTTGGCGTCCGTGATCCCGGCCCGCTCCATCGCGACCTTCACCGCGTCGGCGACCTTGGAGATCATCCCCGTGTAGCCGATCTCCTCGGGCTTGATCGGCTCGCTCATCGCGAAGCCCACCGTGAGGCGCGGTTCGTCGGTCTGCTCGGCCTGGTCGGCCGGCAGGGTCGCGAAAATCGTCGCGTGCGGGCTGATCACGCCGTCCGTGCCGCCGGACCACACGATCGGTACACCCTTGACCTGGTCCTCGTCGACGCCGTGCTTGCGCAGGACATCACGGAAGGCGGTGTCGGCGATGATCCGCGTGTAGTCGTTGACGCCACCGTTGCCCTCGGTCTTGCCGATGATGGCGATGACCCGGTCGGCGGCCATGACACCGCTGTCGATGAGCTCGTCGAGACCGGTCGCATCCGCAACGCTCTTGATCGGGACCTTGCGCACCTCAATGGGTTCGGGCACGGGACTTGCCTTTCTCTCGATTCATCTCTGGCTGGTTGTCGTGTGTGGCTGGTCAGGGGTGACGATCGTGCCGGTCATGCCGTCGAGGGCCTCGACGATCCGATCGAGGGAGGTGATGATGCTCCGGGGCCCGCCGCGCTCGACGAAGCGCAACGCCGCCTCGACCTTCGGCCCCATCGAGCCCGACGCGAACTGGCCGTCCACGGCATACGCCCGCATTTCCGAGACGGTCACGGTGGTGAGGTCGCGCTGGGACGGCGTGCCCCAGTCGACGGCCGCATGGTCGACGTCTGTCGCGATGACGAGGGCGTCGGCGCCGAGCGTCTCGGCGAGCAGCGCAGCCGTGAGGTCCTTGTCGATGACGGCCTCGACGCCACGAAGGACACCGTCCTCGCCGCGGACGACCGGGATGCCGCCGCCGCCAGAACCCACGACGACGTGACCCTGGTCGAGCAAGGCACGCATCGTGCCGGCTTCGAGGACCTCCAGCGGCGCCGGTGAGGCGACGATGCGCCGCCACCCGCGCTCGCCGCGGTCCTCCCACGTCTGGCCGTGATCGATCATCGTGCGCGCCTGCTCGGCGGTGACGTAGCGGCCGATCGGCTTCGTCGGGTGCGTGAAGCCGGGGTCGTCACGGTCGACGAGGGTGCGACTCACGAGGGCGGCGACGGGCGTGCTCAGGCCGCGGGACGCGAGGGATGCCTCGAGTTGGTCGAGGATCATGAAGCCGATCGTGCCCTGCGTCTGCGCCCCGCACCAGTCGAGCGGGACCGGTGGGACCACGGTCGCCGCGAGCTCGTTCTTGACGAGCAGGTTGCCGACCTGGGGGCCGTTGCCGTGGGTGAGGACGAGTTCGTGGCCAGCCTCGATGAGTCGGGCCGTGGACTCCATCGCCACGGCGATCGCGGCGATCTGGTCCTCCGGGGTGGCGCGCCCGTCCGGGGACGTCATGGCGTTGCCGCCGAGGGCCAGGAGGACTCGCATGAGCCAACGCTAGGAGTCGGCGCGCATCGGGTTCGCTGTCAGGACCTGCCCAAGGAGTGACGGCGTGTTGGCAACTGCTGCGTTGGACACCGGAGACACCCACGTCGAGTGGGCAGTTGATGAGGGATTGACGGCCGTCATTCCCTCATCAACCACCCACTCGACGTGAGGTGCTCACAGGGAGCGGTAGCGGGCCTCGCGAGCGTGCAACCGGTCCGCGACCGACTGGGCGGACAGGACGGCCAATTCGTGCTGGATCGCCTGGCTCATCCGCTGGCAGAAGGCCTCGGGCTCCTCGGAGGCGTCGGGCTCCTCGGCCACGATCCGGTCGACGATGCCGTCGGCGAGCAGGTCGAGCGAGCGGACCCGCTGCTG
>DAOLRO010000089.1:0-1486 GCA_035418665.1 Phycicoccus sp. | reverse complement strand
GCCAACCGCATGCCGCGACGGGCCACGCGCAAGCCGCTCGGGGAGAGGGGCGGCTCGGTGCGTTCGGCGCGACGGTCGTTTCCGAGGACCACACATGGCGCACCGTCGAAGCGCGCGAGGGCCAGGAACATGGTTCGGTCCCACTCGCCCGACCCGGTGCCGAAGAGCGGCAGCACGTCGCTCGCACCCATCTTGAGCAGCGCCCGCACCCCGGGCCGCTGGGGCCGGCGGGAGCGCTCGATCGACTCCCACGCGGGCACGTCGGCCAACGCGACCCTGGGCACGTCGGGCACGTAGTCGAGGTCGCGAGGCGCGAGCACCAGGTCGAGGAAGCGTCCCGCGGCATCACGCAAGTCCTCCGCGGGCAGAACCGCGTCGACGAGCCCCTTGTCCCAGAGGTTTTCGGCGGTCTGGACGCCGGCCGGGAACGGCTGGCCGTAGAGCGCCTCGTAGACACGCGCCCCGAGGAATCCGATGGTGGCCCCGGGCTCGGCCACGGTCACGTGCCCCGTCGACCCCCACGAGGCGAGCACCCCGCCCGTGGTGGGGTGGCGCAGGTAGGTGATGTAGGGCAGATGACGACGCTTGTATGCCGTGACGGCTGCGGTGATCTTCACCATCGTCACGAACGCCGGAGTGCCCTCCTGCATGCGGGTGCCGCCCGAGGAGGTGGCGGCGAAGAGCGGCAGACGCTCGCGAGTCGCGCGCTCGAACGCCAGCGTGATCCGCTCTGCGGCGGCCCGCCCGATCGAGCCCGCCAAGAACTTGAACTCGCCGAGGATCACCGCAACGCGATGTCCCTTGAGCATGGCCTCACCCGTGATGATCGACTCGTCGGTGCCGGCCCGCTCGGCAGCATCGGCGAGCTCCACGGCATACGGACTCCCGGGAGCGGCCACCTCGAGTGGTGCCACGTCCCACGAGACGAAGGTTCCCGGGTCGAAGACGATCTCGATGAGCTTGCGCGCGCCGGGCCGACGGATGGGCTCGTGGGCGGCGCCTGGCTCTGGGGAGTCGGTCATGGTGCCTCGTCGAGCCAGGTGCGGATGGCGTCGCTGTGCTCGCCCAGCCCCGGCGGTGGGAGATGGGTGGACCGACCGCCGGACCAGATGTTGTCATCGAGGCGCAGGGGTGAGCCGGGGATGGTGATCGTGCCGAGCACCGGGTGGTCGACCTCGAGCAGCAGGTGCTGACTGGCGACCTGATCCCACGTGTAGACCTCATCGATCGTGCGGACCTTGCCAGCGGGGATCCCGGCAGTGGCCAACCGATCAAGCACGTCGGCGCTGGTGAGCTGGGCAAAGGCGGTGTTGACCGCCTCGATCACGGCGTCGCGGTTGGCCACGCGCTCCCGGTTCGTGGCCATCCCGTCGGCCCGAGGGTCCAATCCGAAGGTGGTCGCGAACTTCACCCACAGCGACTCGGCCGCGCACGCGACCTGGACCTGGCCGTCGGCGGTCTGGAAGAGGCCGTAGGGAGCGATCGA
>DAOLRO010000088.1:0-11413 GCA_035418665.1 Phycicoccus sp. | reverse complement strand
CCATGACGGTGAAGTCGGTGACGGCCGGCGAGTAGACCGCGCCGCCGGCGCACGGTCCCATGATGAGGCTGATCTGCGGGATGACACCGCTGGCGTGAACGTTGCGGCGGAAGATCTCGCCGTAGAGACCGAGCGAGACCACGCCCTCCTGGATGCGGGCGCCACCGGAGTCGTTGAGGCCGATGACCGGGCAGCCGATCTTCATGGCGAAGTCCATGACCTTGCAGATCTTCTCGCCGAAGACCTCGCCGAGGGAGCCACCGAAGACGGTGAAGTCCTGGGCAAAAATCGCCACCGTGCGGCCGTCGATCGTGCCGTAGCCGGTGACGACGCCGTCGCCGTAGGGGCGCGACTTCTCCTGGCCGAAGGCATTGCTGCGGTGGCGGGCGTACTTGTCCATCTCGACGAAACTGCCCTCGTCGAGGAGCAACTCGAGGCGCTCGCGCGCGGTCTTCTTGCCGCGCGCGTGCTGCTTCTCGACCGCCCGCTCCGACCCGGCGTTCGCGACCTCCGCCACCCGTCGCTTCAGGTCCTTGAGCTTGCCGTCGGTGGTGGAGGTGTCGATGTCCGTCGGGACGTCAGTGCCGCCGATCGATTGCGTCTCGCTCGCCATGCTTCCGAGCCTAGCCTTGCGTCCATGACGCAACATGGTGAGTCCCCCGAACTGGACGTCGCGCTCATCACACCCGGCCCGCCGTGGCGACCGGTCGAGGTCCTGCCCGAGGTGGGGTCGACCAATGCGGTGCTTCGTGAGGCCCCAGTGTCCTGGCGGGTCGTCGTCGCCGAGCGACAGGTCGAGGGACGCGGTCGACTGGGCCGCGACTGGGTCACCGTCCAGGGTCGAGGTCTCGCCGTGTCGGCGTTGGTCCCGGCGGAGGGTATGCCGGTGGGCTGGGTCCCGCTGACCGCCGGCCTCGCGCTCGCCGAGGCCATAGGGGAGGTTTCTGGGGTCGAGGCCGTGCTCAAGTGGCCCAACGACGTGCAACTTCCTGCCAACGACCACAGGAAGGTCGCGGGCATCCTCTGCGAGTGGGTCCCCCTCGACGGAGGTGGGGTGGTCATCGGAGCGGGGATCAACGTCCACCACACCCGGGAGGAGCTCCCGGTGCCCGAGGCCACCTCCGTGGCGCTCGCGGGTGGTGCCTGCACCCGGGAAGCCCTGCTCACGGCATACCTGCGCCTGTTGGCCGGCCATCTGCGGACGCTCGCGTCCGACCCGGCGGCCGTCAGGGAGAGCTATGCCGCCCGCTGTGCGTCGCTCGGCGCCGAGGTCATCGTCCACGAACCGGCTGGCGAGCGACACGGACGGGTGACCGCAATCGATGAGGAGGGCAGACTGTGCCTGCAGGGCGAGGACGGACCGGTCGCAGTGGCAGCCGGGGATGTCGTCCACGTCCGAACGCAAGGCCAGGGCTGACCGGGACGAGCCAGGGCTGACCGGGACGAGGAGGAGCGGCGGTGGCGGAGGAGGTCGAGGGCCCCATCGGCATCGCCGCCGACGAGGTCGAGTCCCGTCTGCTCGGGCGCCCGGCCTCCATGGGTCGCCGCGAGATCAGCCGCGGCGCCGAGTCCTCGTTGGTGAGTGCCCGACGCTTCTGGCACGCACTCGGCTTCCAGATCGTCGAGGACGAGGCGATGTTCACCGAGGCCGACCTCGAGGCGCTGCAGGCGGTCTCCCGCTTGGTCCGCGACTTTGACGTCGACGAGGACCTCGCGTTGGGCATGACCCGGGCTCTGGCGCGGACCGCCGATCGCCTCGCCGTCTGGCAGACCCAATTGGTCGCCGAGTCCTTCATGGCGCCCGAAGAGGAGGCCGGTCTCGGGGAGAAGGACGCCCGCGCCGTGACCGACGTGGGCGTGGCCCGGCAGGCCGCAGGTCGGCTCGTCGATCTCGCCGACGAACTCGAGCCCCTCATGTCCTACGTGTGGAGACGGCACCTGGCGAGCGCCATCACCCGCATGCTGGCCGATGCCGATGACTCCCACGAGCCCTCCGCGCCGCCGCGGGTGGTGGGCTTTGCCGACTTGGTCAACTTCACCTCGCTCGTGCGGCGAATGACGGAGCGGCAACTGGCCAACCTGGTCCAGCGCTTCGAGTTGCTGGCCAGCGACGTGGTCACCACCCACGGTGGACGGGTCATCAAGACCGTGGGCGACGAAGTCCTCTTCGTCCACACACGTCCCGCGGCAGCCGCCGCTATCGCGCTGGACCTCGTCGATGCAATGCAGGAAGACCTACTCATGCCGCCGGTGCGCGTGGGGATGGCCCATGGCTCGGTGGTCTCGCGTCTCGGCGACGTCTTCGGAGTGACGGTCAACCGGGCGAGCAGGCTCACGTCCGTCACCCCGAGTGGACGGGTCTTCGTCGATGACGAACTCGCCCGACGGCTGGGTTCGGTCAGCGGTTTCCGGCTGACACCGGGACGGCGCCGGTCCCTGCGCGGCATCGGTCTGGTGACTCCGTTCGAACTCCATCGCTCCGTCGGTGCGCGGCGGATCGACCCGTCGGGCCACCCCGTGTGAGGGGTCCTGCCCACCCGCTGCTGCGGGCAGTCCGCACAAGTCCCTGTGAACCCTCAGTGAGCCGGACTACGATCCGGACCATGACCCTTGTTCTCCTGGCCGAGGATGATCCGACGATCTCCGAGCCATTGGCCCGCGCCCTCCGCCGCGAGGGCTATGAGGTCACGGTCGTCGAGGACGGCGTCGCTGCCGTCGAGGCGGCGCGTGGAGCACCGGATCTGCTGGTGCTGGACCTCGGCCTGCCGGGCATGGACGGCCTCGATGTGTGTCGTCGCGTGCGAGCCGAGGGCCTCACCGTTCCGGTGCTGATCCTCACCGCCCGCGCCGACGAGGTCGACACGGTCGTCGGCCTGGACGCGGGGGCGGATGACTACGTCACGAAACCCTTCCGGCTGGCCGAACTCCTGGCCCGCGCTCGAGCGCTGCTCCGACGCGGTGTCGGAGAACACGGGGAGTCCGCCGGTGAGGACCTTCCGGTGCGGATCGACCCCGCCGGGCACCGGGTGTTCGTCGACGGTGAAGAGGTCGGCCTGACCGCCAAGGAATTCGAGTTGCTCGTGGTGCTGGCCCGCAATGCGGGCAAGGTGGTGTCCCGTGAGCAACTGATGCGCGAGGTCTGGGACACGGCTTGGTATGGCTCGACCAAGACCCTCGACATGCACATCTCCGTGCTGCGCCGAAAGATCGGTGACGATGTCAACAACCAGCGCCTGATCACGACCGTGCGCGGCATCGGCTTCCGATTCGACAACACGCGCGCCTGACCTGACGTGACCTGACCTGGCCCGGCGATCGGCGACCTGACTCGATGCAGACCCTGTTCCGTGCCATGGTCGTGCGGGTCGTCCTGCTCACCCTCGGGATCGTGATCGGTCCGGTCTGCGTGGCTCTGCTGTGGTGGGCCGGGACGGACACGCGTCTGCCCGCTCGGATCTCGACGCCGACGGCTGCGCTCGTCGTCCTCGGGGCTCTGGCCGTGCTGCTCACTGGCGTTGCGCTCCTCGTTGGCTTCTGGTCGGTGGGGCACATCGTCCGGACGGTCGAACCGCCGCTGGCACGGATGGCCGCTCAGGCCGAGCGCTTGGGTGAGGGCGTGTCGACCAAGGACTCCGCCCCCTCGGGGATCGCCGAGATCGACCGATTGGCCGCCGCGCTCAACCGTGGCTCGGCTGAGGCATCGAAGCGGTTGGCCGCCGAGCGTGAGTTCGCCGCAGATGCCTCCCATCAACTCCGCACCCCCCTCACCGCTCTGCTCATGCGACTGGAGGAGATCTCCTCGACCAATGATCTCGAGGTGGTCGCCGAGGAAGCAGCCATTGCCATCGGGCAGGTCGAGCGCCTCAGTGGGGTGGTCGATGACCTTCTGGCACGGACCCGCTCGGGCGCCGAGGAGGTCGGACAAGTGGGACTGGACACGGTTCTGGCCGGTCTGCAGCGTGAGTGGCAGCACTCCTTCGCTCGCGTGCGCCGCACCATCCATGTCACCGGTGAGCGTGGGCTTCGAGTCAGGGCGGCGCCGGGAGCCCTGTCCCAGATCATCTCGACGCTCTTCGAGAACGCCCTCGCGCACGGAGCAGGGACGGTGACGGTGGCGGCTCGACGGGTCGGGCCCAGTGTGGTCGTCGAAGTCTCCGACCAGGGCGCGGGAATCCCGCCCGCGCTGGCGCCCCACGTGTTCGAGCGGTCGGTCTCGTCGAAGGGGAGTGGTCTCGGCCTGGCCCTTGCCCGCGACCTCGCCCAGGCGCAAGGTGGGCGACTGGAACTCGTCGAGCCCTCGGGAGCGCTGTTCGCGGTGTTCCTCAGTGGCGGGGAGGGCCTGCGTTGAGGTCTGAGTCCTCCTCACTGGGTGTCCCGCTGGGCCCTTGACCAGCAAAGACGAAGGTGCGGTAGGCCCAGAACCGGAACAGCGTGCCCAGGACGATGCCAGCGAACTTGGACACGTTGTCGGCGCTCACTGTCTGCAGCAGGAGGACGTAGTGCGTGAAGGCGACGATCCCCACCTGCATCCCCATGGCGATGGCGTTGGTGCCCACGAAGAGGGCCGCCTCGTGATGGGCGGGACGGTTGCGGCGATGCCGGAAGGTCCACGTCCGGTTGCCGATCCACGCCACGGCGGTGCCGAGAATGGCCGAGACGATGGTGGCCGTGGTGGGTTTGTGGGCGAACACCCCGTGGCGCAGGATGTTGAAGGAACCCATGTCGACGACGAAGGCCACTGCGCCGACGATGCCGAACTTGAGCATCTCGCGATAGAGGGTGTCGAGCAGGGCCCTGAGTCGATCGAGGAGGCCGGTGCGCACGGGAGGTGCGGGGGGCTCGGACACGCCCGCAGCCTAACGTGGAGGGGCCATTAGGCTCGCATTCGTGTCGGGAGCATCTGCATCGCAAGCATCTGTCCCGGGCCCCCAGCGCCATCCGGGTGGGTTCCCCGTCGTCGGCATCATCGGCGGAGGGCAACTCGCTCGCATGTGCGTCGGCCCCGCGGAGGCCCTCGGTCTCACCCTCTCGGTCCTCGCCGAGGCGGTCGACGCGTCGGCAGCCCTCGTCGTCCCCTCCTCGCCGGTGGGTGCTCACACCGATGTGGCGGAGGTGTTGGACTTCGCTCGTTCGTGCGACGTGGTGACCTTCGACCACGAGCACGTCCCCGCCGATGTGCTGGAGGCGCTGGTGTCCGCCGGCGTGAGCCTGCACCCGTCACCAGCGGCACTGGTCTTCGCCCAGGACAAGGGGGCCATGCGTGCGCGACTGGCGGCTGCCGGCATACCGTGCCCGCGGTGGCGAATGGTCTCTGCCGGCGAGGGGACAACCGAAGAAGCGATGGCGTATGCCGTGGCCGCCGTCCGCGATTTCGGCGCGGAGGTTGGTTGGCCGCTTGTCATCAAGACCCCTCGTGGGGGCTATGACGGCAAGGGGGTTCTGGTCGCGGATTCCGTCGAGGAGGTCATGCCCTGGCTGGAGCGGGCTCTGGCGTCGGACGACGGGGTGTTGCTCGAAGAGCGGGTCGACTTCGTGCGGGAGTTGGCAGCCCTCGTGGCCCGGAGCCCGTCCGGGCAGGCCGCCGCGTGGCCGGTCGTCGAGACCGTCCAGACGGACGGGGTCTGCACCGAAGTGATCGCGCCGGCGCCGGGGTTGGGGGACCAGGCGGCATCGGCCATCAGCGAGGTCGCGCTCCGGATTGCGCGTGAACTCGACGTGACCGGCGTGTTGGCCGTCGAGCTCTTCGAACTCCGGGACGGCCGCGTCGTCGTCAACGAGTTGGCGATGCGGCCACACAACTCGGGCCATTGGTCCATGGATGGTGCCGTGACCGGGCAGTTCGAGCAGCACCTGCGGGCCGTGCTCGACCTGCCGCTGGGTTCGCCCCGGCCCCTCGCTCCGTGGAGCGTGATGACCAATGTCCTCGGCGGTGAGGACGAGGAGCTCTATTCGACATATCGCCACGTCATGGCACGTGACCCCGGTGCCAAGGTGCACATCTATGGCAAGGCGGTCCGCCCGGGCCGAAAGATCGGGCATGTCAATGTCGTCGGCGACGACCTCGAGAGCCTGCGTGCGCGCGCGAGTCACGCCGCGGCATACATCCAAGGGAGCGTGCGCGAATGAGTGACGATTTCACTGGCCTGGCGCCCGCCGATGGCTCAGGGACACCTGTCGTCGGTGTGGTGATGGGCAGCGACAGCGACTGGTCGGTCATGGAGGCTGCCTCAATTGCCTTGTCAGAGTTCGGGATTGAGCACGAGGTGGATGTCGTGTCGGCGCACCGGATGCCCGAGGAGATGATCGGCTACGGAGGGTCAGCGGCTGCTCGGGGCCTTCGGGTGATCATCGCCGGGGCCGGTGGTGCAGCTCACCTGCCGGGGATGCTCGCGTCGGTCACCTCGCTGCCGGTGATCGGCGTGCCCGTGCCGCTCAAGACCCTCGACGGGATGGACTCGCTGCTCTCGATCGTCCAGATGCCCGCCGGGGTGCCGGTGGCGACGGTGTCGATCGGGGGCGCTCGCAATGCGGGGCTGTTGGCCGCGCGCATCCTGGGCAGCGGCGCCGATGAGGAGGCAGTGCGGATCCGTGGGCTCATGGACGCCTTCCGCGACGACCTGCGCGACCAGGCTGCCGCCAAGGGGGCAGCGCTCCGGGAGAAGCGCGGCAATTAACCTTGGCAGCATGACCTCCACCACGACGACCCCTCGTCACGACGGCCGCGCACCCGAGCAACTCCGCGACATCCGGATCACCCGCAACTGGCTGGACCACGCCGAGGGTTCGGTGCTCGTCGAGTTCGGCAAGACCCGGGTGCTGTGCGCCGCGTCCTTCACCGAAGGCGTGCCTCGCTGGCTCAAGGGGAAGGGCACCGGCTGGGTGACGGCCGAATACGAGATGCTGCCGCGCTCGACCAACACGCGCAGCGACCGGGAGTCGCGCAAGGGTCGCGTCGGGGGTCGAACTCACGAGATCTCGCGTCTGGTCGGCCGAAGCCTGCGGGCGATCATCGACACGAAAGCGCTGGGGGAGAACACGATCGTCCTGGACTGCGACGTGCTGCAGGCCGACGGGGGCACCCGCACTGCCTCGATCACCGGTGCCTACGTCGCGCTGGTCGACGCCATCGAGGATGCCCGTGCCAAGGGCCTGATCTCGGCGGGCGCCAAGCCGTTGGTCGACTCCGTCGCTGCGGTGTCGGTGGGCGTCGTCGGCGGGGTGCCGGTGGCCGATCTCGACTACCCCGAGGACTCGACCGCGGACACGGACATGAATGTGGTCATGACCGGGTCGGGTCGCTTCGTCGAGGTGCAGGGGACCGCCGAAGGGGCCGGAGCGGCCTTCGACCGCGAGTTGCTCGATGCTCTGCTCAACCTGGCCACCGGCGCCTGTGCCGACCTGACGCGCCTGCAGGCCGAGGCCTTGGAGGGTCCGGCCCGCGAGCGGTCCCGATGATGCGGCGAGTCGTCCTCGCCACCCGCAACGAGCACAAGGTCCACGAACTCGAACAGATTCTCGGTGACCTCGTCGGGGAGTTGCGGCTGGAGATCGTGGCGGTCACGGCATACCCAGAGGTCGACGACGTCGCCGAGACCGAGGTGACCTTCGTCGGGAACTCCCTGCTCAAGGCGAGGGCGGTCGCGGAGGCGACCGGACTGCCCGCCCTGGCCGATGACTCAGGGCTCACGGTGGAGGTGCTCGGCGGGTGCCCGGGCGTCTTCTCGGCGCGGTGGGCCGGGTCGCGGGCCGGCGCGGAGGCGCCGCGGGCGGAGAAGGATCGGGCCAACCTCACGCTGCTGCTCGAGCAGGTCGCCGATGTGCCGGACGAGCACCGGGCGGCAGCCTTTGCGTGCGCCGCGGTGTTGGCCATGCCCGATGGTCGGTATGCCGTGGCGGAGGGTCGTGTGCCCGGTCGCCTGATCCGGGCGCGGCGGGGGGCCAACGGTTTCGGCTACGACCCGGTCTTCGTGCCCGATGGTCAGGTGGACGGGGCGGAGCGAACCCTCGCGGAGTACACGGACGTGGAGAAGAATGCGATCTCCCACCGGGGGCGCGCCTTCCGCGCTCTGGCGCCCCACATGCGGACCCTGCTGGCCTGACCGTCTGGCCCGACCAGCCCGACCGGCGCGACCGGCGCGACCGGCGCGGCTAGCGGATCAGTCCCTCCGCGTTGAGTGTGCGCCACTCGATCTTCGGGCAGGTGTCCATCACGACATCGAGCCCGGCCTCGCGAGCGCGCTCCGCTGCCTCGGCATCGACGACCCCCTTCTGCAGCCAGACGGCGTCGATCTGGAGGCGGTCCATGTGGGCGATTGCCTCGTCGATGACCGCCCCGACGTTGTCGCTGTTGACGAAGCAGTCCACGACCTTGATGTCCTGGTCAGGCACATCGGCCAGGCTCGCGTAGCCCTCGACGCCGAACACCGTCTCGGCCTTGGGATGGACCGGGATGATCGGCCGTTGCTGCTCGTACTTCAGCCAGCGAGCGATGCCGTGGGCCGGTCTCTCCTCGTTCGTGGAGAGACCGACGATGACCCAGACACCCGGGTCCATGAGCAGTTCCCGGATGAGGGCGGGGTCGTTCTGGTGTGTGTACGACATGGGGCCATCATGGCCCTCAGTCGTGCCCGAAGAGGTCGCGCGTGTAGACCTTTTCGGCGACGTCGAGCAACTCTGGCGACATGCGGTTCGCGACGATCAGGTCGCAGGTGTCCTTGAGTTCCTGGAGGTCGCTGACGACCCGAGACCCGTAGTAGGTCTCCGCGTGAAGTTCCGGCTCGTGGACGACCACCTCGATGCCCTTGGCCTTGATCCGCTTCATGATTCCCTGGATGCTGCTGCTCCGGAAATTGTCCGAACCTGCCTTCATGACGAGGCGGTGGATACCGACGACCCGAGGGTTGCGCGCGACGATGTCGGCGGCCACGAAGTCCTTGCGGGTGGTGTTGGCGTCGACGATGGCCGAGATGAGGGTCTGGGGGACATCGGCGTAGTTCGCTAGCAGTTGCTTGGTGTCCTTGGGCAGGCAGTAGCCGCCATATCCGAAGGACGGGTTGTTGTAGTGCTGACCGATCCGTGGGTCGAGACCCACCCCGTCGATGATCTGTCGGGTGTCGAGACCATGCGTCGCGGCATACGTGTCCAGTTCGTTGAAGAAGGCGACGCGCATGGCGAGGTAGGTGTTGGCGAAGAGTTTGATCGCCTCCGCCTCGGTGCTGCCGGTGAGCAGGATCGGCACGTCGTCGTCGAGGGCTGCGGCGGCCAGGAGGTCGGCGAACGCCCGCCCGGCTGGGCCCTGGTCACCGACCAGGATCCGGGACGGGTGGAGGTTGTCGTGCAGTGCTCGGCCTTCCCGCAGGAACTCGGGAGAGAAGATGACCCGGTCGGTGCCCAGGCGGGTGCGCAGCCGGTCTGTGAAGCCCACGGGGACGGTCGATTTGATGATGGCCGTGGCACCCGGTGCCATTGCGACGACGTCGCCGACCACCTGCTCGACGGACCCGGTGTCGAAGTAGTTCGTTGCGGGGTCGTAATCCGTGGGCGTTGCCACGATCACGAATTCCGCAGAGTCGTATGCCGTGTGGCGATCGTTCGTGAGTCGCACGTTGAGTGGCCCTGCAGCCATTCGTGCCGCGATGTCCGGATCGTCGATGGGGCTCTGGCCAGAGCGCAGGAGGTCGAGCCGGCCCTCGTCGATGTCGTAGGACGTGACGTCCGCGACCTCGCTCAGGAGGACTGCCAAGGACAGGCCCACGTAGGACGTGCCGACGACCGTGATCGAGGGGCGCATGGCCTGCACTGTAATCCGCCGACGGCACGGTGATGGATGAGAGGTCAGGGCGGCGGATGACCGTCGCGCAGACTGCTCCGCGTCCACTGGTCCGGGTGGGCCTCCCGCACCGTCGGCCCAGAGGCGGCAGGATGGGGGCATGCGATTCGGACTCTTCATCCCGCAGGGCTGGCGTCACGACCTCGTCGGCATCGATCCGGCCCAGCACTGGGGGGTGATGGCCGGGCTCGCGCGGCGGGCCGATGCCAACGACCAGTGGTCCTCGCTGTGGGTGTTCGACCACTTCCACACCCTGCTCGAGCCGACCGAGGAGGCCACTCACGAGGCCTGGTCGCTCATGGCCGCCTTCGCGGGCATCACCTCGCGCATTCGTCTGGGCCAGATGTGCACCTGCATGGGCTATCGCAACCCCGCGCACCTGGCGAAGATCGCGACGACCATCGACATCGTCTCCGAGGGCCGGATCGAGATGGGCATCGGCGCCGGATGGTATGAGCACGAGTGGGAGGCCTACGGCTACGGCTTCCCGGGCGCTGGGGAGCGCCTCGGGATGCTGCGGGAGGGGGTCGACATCATGCGCCAGATGTGGACCACCGGCTATGGCACCCTCGCGGGCAAGCACTACCAAGTCGACGGGGCGATGAATTTCCCCCTGCCACTCCAGGGGAGCGCAGTCCCGGGGAGCCGAGCAAACGGCATACCTCTGTGGGTGGCCGGTGGCGGCGAGAAGGTGACCCTGAAGATTGCGGCGAAATACGCCGACTACACGAACTGGTTCTCCACGGCGGGGGTCGAGGCGTTCACGGCCAAGGACGAGGCGCTCAAGGGGCACTGCCGAGACATCGGCCGCGATCACACCGAGATCGTCCGGTCGTCCAACTTCGACATCGTCATCGGCCACAGCCAGGGCGAGATCGACGACCGGCTGGCGGGGATTCGGGACCGACTCGAGCGTGGCGGCGTGAGCCCGGCCAAGGTCGACGAGCGGATGCACTACTACGCGAACGTCCCGGGCTGCGGCACCCCAGAGCAGGTCGTCGAGCGGATCAAGGCCTTCGACAAGGCGGGCCTCGGCTATCTGATCGCCAATTTCGCCGAGGCGGCCTATGACACCTCGGGGATCGAACTCTTCGAGCGGGCGGTCATCCCGGAATTGATCGGCGGCGACGGCCCGCAGCACGGCCAACTCTGGCATCTCATGCACGGCCGCTGACCACCACCGGGCCCTCCGACCGGTTGGGTCGTCCGCTCGACGACACGCTCGGCTCCTCGCCCACATCTCCCGTGCTCAGCGGTGGCCCGGCGACAGTGAGCGTGTCGTCGAACGCTCGCCGGGCCGGTGCCATACGGGCGAGTAATCAGCACGGGTAGCCTTGGCGGCGTGAGCGGGAACAGCGACTTCGATCTCTTCAAGACGAGCGAATTCCACGAGGAATTGCGTGCGGCCGTCCAGGAGGTGGCCCGCGACAAGATCGCCCCGTTCGCTGCGGCGGTCGACGAAGAGGCGCGCTACCCGCAGGAGGCGCACAACGCCCTCGTCGCCAGTGACTTCTTCGCGCCCCACGTGGCCGAGGAGTACGGCGGTGTCGGTGCCGACGCGCTCGCGACCTGCATCGTCATCGA
>DAOLRO010000087.1:6610-11422 GCA_035418665.1 Phycicoccus sp. | reverse complement strand
CTAGTTGTTGTCGAGATTGTCGAGATGCACTCAATCTTGTAAGACTGGCCGTTGAATCCAAGAATCCCAGGAAGCCCTTGCGCGGCTAGCATCCGCACATGCATCGCGATCACCTGGCCATCGCCGAACTTTCAGAAGTCGGTTTCATGCGGGCCATGTGGGACGCCGCCTCGCCGTCGACCTGATCGGCGCTGGGCATGGACCGACTCGACATCGGAGACGCGACGGTGTTCGTCATGGCCAATGACCCCGTCGGAGGGTTCTGGAATCGCACGATCGGCCTCGGCGTGACCGATCCCCTGACCGCCGAGCAGCTCGGCCAGATCACCTCCTTCGCCACCACGGCCGGCGCGGGTCTGCAGGTGATCCAGGTTGCGCCGGGCGCCCAACCGCTCGAGTGGCCCGACGAGCTGGCAGCCATCGGTGCCGTTCCCAGCGCCACCTGGGTCAAGTTCGTCGGTCGGCCACCGCTGGCCTACGAGGGCGAGACGTCGTTGCGGATCAGCAAGCTGGGAGATGGCCACGAGGCGGACTATGGCCGGGTGATGTGCATAGGGTTCGAGATGCCCTTGGAGTCGCCGCTGCCGGCTTGGTTCGAAGAGGTGTTTCACGCCCCGAACCGGACGCCCTACGGCGCCTTCGACGGCGACGAGCTCGTTGCCGTCGCCTCGCTGTGGGTCGACGGCGACCTGGCCGCGCTGTGCGGTGCCGCCACCCTGCCGTCCGCGCGGGGTCAGGGCGCTCAGGGTGCGCTCATGGGCCGACGCCTTGCCGACGCCTGGGCGGCCGGTGCCCAACACATCGGCTCGGACACCGGCAGCGAGAGCCCGGACCACCCCAACCCGTCGCTGCACAACATGCGCCGCGTCGGCCTCACCGAGGCCTACACCCGCACGAACTACATCTGGCGCGCCGCCTCGTCCTGAGGTCCACAACGACACGCGCGTCGTCATGCTGGGCGCGTGGATATCGAACGGAGTCATGTTCACCGCCCCCGCCAGCAGGTCCAGAGGCCTGGTCGCTAGCACAGTGCTAGCATCGGACCGTGGCCACGATCTATGTCCGAGATGTCCCCGACGAAGTGACTGCGGTGCTGAAGCGGCGCGCGGCTGATGAAGGCAAGTCCTTCTCGGCGTATGTGGCCGGTGAACTTGCCAGGCTGGCGGCCCGACCTTCGAATCAGGAGATCGTGGCCAGGCTTCGAGTGTCCGACAGATCTCGAGGACCATCGACTGCCGACATCGTGAGGGAGTTGGAGGCCGGTCGCCGGTGATCGTTGTTGACGCGTCGGCCATGGTCGAAGCGTTGGTGGGACGCGATGTCGACACGCGGCTGTTGGATGTCCTCACGGGCGAGGTGCATGCTCCCCACCTCCTCGATGTCGAGGTCCTCTCGGTGGTCAGAGGGCTGGTCCTTGGGCGCAAGCTCACTCCGGCGCGCGCCGAGGAGGCAAGGATCGCTCACTTTTCCTTCGGCATCATCCGCCACGGGATCGAACCACTCGCCGAGCGAGTCTGGGAGTTGCGCCACCAGTTCACCGCCTACGACGCGGTCTATCTGGCGCTGGCTGAGGCTCTGGAGGCGCCGCTTCACACCTGCGACGCGAAGTTGGCAGCCGGAGATGCGGCCACTGTCATCGTCCATCCAGGGACACGCTGACTCGCCGTGTCGGGGTGTGGCCTCTGGCGATTGCTCTACGGCGATCTTGGGACCTCCCACGCGATGTCCTCGAGGAGCGCATCCTGAACCTGTTGTCGACCAACAACGTCGCGGTGATCGCCACCATGAACGGCGACGGCAGTCCGGTGGCACCCCAGTGCGCTACGTCAGCCTCTGTTTCGAGATCTTCTACACGAGCTGGAACGAGTCGGTGAAGTCCCGCAACCTGCAACGGCTACTGGGAGGCCGTGCGGTGGCAGTCAGATCATGTCGAACGAGGCCGCTCACTTGACCGTGCCGCCGTCCGATCCTCGGACGATCATCGCGCCGCAGCGGATCCTCTACACCCAACACTGGCTCCGGCGCGACGGTTACCGACCGAGACAGACGTGGAGGGAGGGCGACGGGTTCAGTGTCATCGCCCTCGCCGAACCTGACCATGGGTTGCTCGGGCCGCCGACGGTCGGCTCATCACCGCGGCCACCGCCAGGGCGATGAGGATCAGGCCGCCGGCAACGAAGAGGATCCCGGAGCGGTCCAGGGGCGTGGCGGTGCCGTCGATCACTTTCACCACATGGCCACCAACCCCCTGCGCAGCCGCGTCGAGGCCGACCAAACCGAGCACGACCGCGCGCCAGATCCAGGACAGGCGCGGCAGCACGGCGACCACGACTGCACCGATCACCGCGACCATGGCGAGGTTGGTCCAGCCGCCGGGCTCCGGGTGGCCGAAGGCCTCGTCCGCGTTGTGCACGAGCATCAGGATGATCGCGAGAACCACTGGGAGACTCCCCGTGGCTCAAGGGCGGCGGTCACGGCGCTCGCCCATCATCGGCGGGGAGGAAGGCGGCCCACGCCCGTTGGTCCCACTTGTACGTCCACGCCTCGTCCACCACACCGTCGACCAGATGGAGCAGGAGCACCCAGTGGTCGTCGAGGCTGCGGGTGCCGTCGCTCGCGGACGTACGCGCAACGAGGGCTGCCCGATCGTGGCTGGCGAGGATGTCGAGGACGCGCATCTGCGTCTGCGGGGCGTGGTCCTCCCCGTGCAAGTAGGCCAGGACCGCCGGGATGCCCACGTAGTCGCCGGCCGTGCCGTCGAATCCTGAACTGTGCCAACGGATCTCGGGTGACATGCCGGACGCGATCGCCTCACTGTCCCCGGACGCGAAGGCCGTGAACAGGCGCGCGACGAGCTCGATGTTGGGATGTGTCATGGCCCTGCCTTCCTCATCAACCTTACTTAGTTAGAATGATGGAACCGCCGCCGCCGCTCGTCAAGACCCCAAGGAGCCCGTATGCCGTCCGCCTCGCGACCCTTCCACCGTGGGCTGGACCGGGCGACCGTCGTTCGGGCCGCCCTCGTGGTCGCCGATCGTGACGGGGCCTCTGCCCTCACCATGCGCCGGGTCGCGGCCGAGCTCGAGGTCGAAGCCGCCTCCCTCTATGCCCATGTCCGCAACAAGGACGACATGGTCGCCGGCCTTCTCGACCTCGTCCTCGACGCGATCGAGATCCCGGCCCCCGGCCCCACAACCCGGGATTGGCTCCTGGCCGGCCTCACGGCATACCGGAGAACGCTGCTCGACCACCCGGGTGCCTTCGCGCTCATGACCAGCCGAGCCACGATGTCCCCCGCCCAGTTCCGCCTCGTCGATGCCCTCATCGGCGTCCTC
The DNA here is from genome assembly GCA_035418665.1 of Phycicoccus sp. GTDB lineage: Bacteria > Actinomycetota > Actinomycetes > Actinomycetales > Dermatophilaceae > Phycicoccus_A. The sequence goes on along the minus strand of DAOLRO010000087.1, from coordinate 8,087 downwards.
GAGGAGGCCGGCCTCTCGACCACTGACGCCGTGCTCGGCGAGGTCACGCTCGTCGCCTACGTCCTCGGCTTCGTCACCCAGGAGTTGAGGAGGTCGCCGGCCATCGGGCCCGACACCCTGCGGCCGTACCCGGCACTCCAACGCGCGGTGCCCGCACTGGTCACGACCCCGGTCGACGACCGCTTCACCCGCGGAATCGACACCATCCTGCGTGGGCTCGGTATCGCGACCTGATTGCGTTGGGATTGATCGGGGCAATCATCAATGACCTGCGCGCCAACGGGGTGCCCATCGATCGGGTGGTCTTGATCGGCGGAGGGGCGAGATCCGAGGCGGTACGCCGTATTGCACCCGCTGTGTGGGGGCTCGATGTCGACGTGTCGGCAACGGCCGAGGTCGTCGCAGACGGGGCAGCGCGCCAGGCGGCATGGGTACTCTCCGGAACTCCAGATCCACCCCCTCGGTTTGCGACGGACAAGAAGGCTTACACCGCCGAGCCCACGCCCCAGGTGCAGCGGGCCTTCTCCGTCGCCGCCACCGCAGTCGAGCTGACCGAGGGCGACAAGACGGGCTGATCCGTTGGAGCATCGTCTTTGCACTTCGACCGGGCCAAATGAGTCACCTGACGTGGTTGTGGGGCGACCGGTAGACGTCAGGCCGGGTGGCCCTCATGGGGTGGCGGTGCCGTAGAGCGCGCGGGCGTGCGCGCCATACGCCCGCCTGCCCAAGATCGAGACCACCTTGCGCACGAGCAACGGGGCGCCGGCCATCATCGAGGCGATCACGGTGGGATCGCCCTCGTAGAGGAACATTCCGAGGGCGAGCGTCCGCTGCTTCGGGGGCACCGAGGTGCGTCCGACCACGCTGAGGGCGGCCCATTCCTCGTGGGTCAGCAGGGTGGAGACGAGGGGCAACAGGCGGCGCTCCTCGAAGTCCAGATGCGCCTCGAGACTGCGGTGCACGCTCCCGATCCCCTCGGCGGTTGCCGCGCGATCCTCGGTGTTGGCGGTCGTGGCCCAACGATCCAGGGCTGCGACCGTTGTCTCGATGACCCGAGCCAACTCCTCATGCTGCCCCTCACCCTGGTCGATGAGAGCGACTTCCGCGAGCGTTGCCCGCGCGCGCAGCGGCGGCCACAACAGGGTGTCCTCTGACTCATGGTGGTGGTGCAGCATGTCGAGCATGAAGCGCACGTGATCCACGACCGGCCGCGCGCGGCGCACGTCACCCTGGGGGACGGCCCGAACGGCGTCAGGGAGGAGTCGGAACTCGCGCAGCATGGCGGTGTGGACGACGATCATTTCGCGCACGTCGACGGCGTCGTCGGTTGTTGTCATCCATCGAGTGTCGCCAGACGCAGCCGACGGGGACATCCCGGAAATCTGGGATCTTTGCTCGGAAAGGGCCGCTCGGGTCGGTGCGGACCCGCATCATGGAGCGATGACCACCGTGGCCCACGGAGTGGGCGAGCGACTCG
>DAOLRO010000087.1:0-6510 GCA_035418665.1 Phycicoccus sp. | reverse complement strand
CGAGCGACTCGGCGAGAGACTCGGCGAGAGACTCGGCGACCGGGTGCAACGCATCCCCGCCACCGATCTCCGAAGCTATGTCCTCGCGGTTCTGGAGGAGATCCATCGCGTCGTCCCCAGCACCTTCTCGTGCTTCGGTGTCGCCGACCCGGCCACGGGCCTGCTCGCCTGCTCGATCAAGAGTCAGGAGCCACCGTGCAGCGACGAGGAGATTGTGCTCCACGAACTCGCCGGCCCGGACGTCAACCAGTTCGCCGACCTGGCCCGCCGTGCCGACCCGGTGGGCTCCTTGTGGCTCGACACCGACGGCCACCCTGAGACGTGCCACCGATTCGCCGACTTTCTGGCGCCTCGACGGACCAGGGACGCCACGGGCCGCTGGGTGACGATTCGGGCGGCACCGATGTCGGACGGGACCACCGTCGTGCTCAGCGTCACCGCGACGAGCGCCGTCGAACTGTTCCCTCTGGCCACCGGCGCCTTCGGACTCACCCGGCGCGAGCAGGAGGTCGCTGACCTCGTGCTCCAAGGAGCATCCACCGCGGCGATCGCCAAGGCCCTCGTCCTGTCGCCGCACACGGTTCAGGATCACCTGAAGTCCATCTTCCGCAAGTTCGGGGTCGCGAGCCGCCGCGACCTCGTCGCCCGGTTCATCGGCAGTCAGTGAGTGCCCTGCTGGGTCCCGGGCATGAACTGGCCGGCCACGCGCTGCTCAAGTCTCTCCACTGTCGCCCGAAGGCGTTGCATCATGGCGGCCGACGGCATGACCGTGCCGGACCGGTAGGTCGACAAACGGCTGCGTGAGGTCCCCACGCGGTTGGCCAGCTCGGACACGGTGAGCCCCGAGCGGGTGATGAGTTCTGCGACCTCGGCGCCGACGACCGTCCGCTCGCGCTCCTCGGCCTGCCGACGTGCTCGATCGATGGCTCGCTCGAGCAGTGGCCCCACCCCATAGGGCTGCTCGTAGCCCAAGTAGTCCTCCACTTGGCGGGCCACCGGACCCCAGGGATCGTCGTCGATCGCCGTGGTCAGCATCAACCAGTCCCGGATGGTCCCCCGTTCGATGATCGTGACGATGGCCTCATAGGGCCACGTCTCGACGGGCGAGGCGGGGTCGACGTCGACGTTGCGGAAGGACACGGTCATGACCGGCCCTCCAGCAGATCGACGATCCCATCAGCCAGCTCGTGACAGGCGTCCACCACCGATGACCAGGACTGCCACCGCGGGGCCAGTCCCTTGTAGTCCTTCAACTGCCTGGTCACTCGGGAGTCGCGGGGGTTGGGCTCGGAGAGGCGTTGCACCAACGCCGTGAGGACCGAGTCCTCCCCGTCGGATCGGTCGCGGTAGTAGGTGTCGAGGGCGGACAGGGTCCCGATGGCGTCCACATGACCCATGCGGTCCGCGAGGGCCACCGTGTCCACGTAGTCACGCACATGGTTGCGTTGCACGACGAGGTAGGCCTTGACGCGCAGGCATTCGGGGAGGGTGGGCACCCGGAGCGAGTGGCCATCGATACTGACCTCGGCAACCTCCAGCGGACGTACGCGGCGCAACTGCCTGAGTCCCGCCTCGACTCCATCGAGCGATCCGAGGAGGGTGAGCGGTGGCGAACTGGCGCGCACGCTGGTGACCCAGCCGTCGGTTGACTCGACCGCCTCGACGATCTCCGCGTAGCGCTGGACCAGGTCCGCCACGACGTGGTCGTGGTCGAAGGACTCGCGGTGGCCGGCATGAAAGGCCGCCGCGGACCCTCCGACGAGCACAGCGTCGGGAACGATCTCCTGCAACTTCGCTGCAGACGCGAGGACGTCGGCAAGTCTGGTTGGCCGAACCACCTGCGCATCGTATCAGATCCGATACCTATTGTCCGCTATGGGCTGGTTTCGACCGGTGCAGAACGCCCGCCCAGCGCTCCCCGGGCGGCGAGCGTCAGACCACCCACCACCGCGACCCCGATGACCGACCCGAGTGCCATGAGGATCGCCCCGATCATGAAGAGACCGGTCTGATCCGGCATCAGCAGGGCCACGACGACGAAGGCAACGACGAGCGCGAGCGGGATGGCCCACAGCGCGGTCAAGAAGTGCCCACGCCAACTCGCCCACACGGTGAGCCCGACGACCACCGCACCGAGCAGCAGCACCTGCCACGCCTCATACGGCCCGGACACCTCCTGGGTGACGGGATCGACCTGATAGGTCCGATCCCAACCCAGCAAGCCGGCATACGCAATCGCGGTCCCTACGAAGAGGATGGCCGCCACACCCCACCTGTTCCCCATGCGACCAGCATGCCGTCCGCGCCGACCCGCGGACAAGGAACGGCAGGTGTATGCCGTGTGCGCGCTTTGAGGGCCGGACGTGTCACTCCCAGCCGGGACAGATGACGGCCTGGCCCCGCAACTCGCCGCGTTCCATCGCGGCGAGTGCGCTCCCCGCTTGATCGAGCCCCATGATGCGGTCGATGGCGGGGATGACGTCGCGCGCCTCGAGGTGGGCGGCGAACTGGGCGCATCGGTCCGAGGTCACGCCCGAGAAGAGCCAGCCGAGATCGCGACGGCTGAAGCGATTGACCACGGACGCCCAGAGGTTGCGCTCGATGCCGCCCAGCAGGGGGCCGCCGCCCTCGCCGCCGACGATGACGAGTCGGCCGGCCGGGGTCAGGGCCGAGCGGAGACTGCTGAGGGATCGGTTGCCGGCGATGTCGATGATCAGGTCGAAGGGCCCGCCCATCTCTGGCAGCCCGGTGGTCCGGTAGTCGACAGTGTGGTGCGCTCCCAACGCGGTGACGAAGTCGCGCTTCGCGCCGCTGCAGGCCGCAGTCACTTCGGCACCATGCCCGGCGGCGAGCTGCACGGCGAAACTTCCGACGGCCCCCGAACCGCCCAGGACCAGGACCCGTTCCCCGGCCCGCACCCGTCCTCGGGTGACCACCGCGTCGAAGGCGGTCAGCCCGGACACCCCGACGGTCGCCGCCTCGACATCACTCACCGACGCCGGAGTGGGCGCCACGGTCGTCACGGCCGCGACGGCGAAGTCCGCGAACGACCCACTGGCCGTCCCGAACGCTCGGTCGCCCACGGCATACCCGCTCACGCCGTCGCCGACGGCGACCACCTCTCCGGCGACCTGCTGACCGAGGACGGGCAACCGCGGCCGGCGGACGCCGAACGCGAGCCGAGCCAGCAAGGGCCGCCCGGTGAGGAGGTGGTGCGTCGCCCGGTCGAGCCCAGCGGCAGCCACGCGCAGGAGGACCTCACCGCTCCCGGGGTCTGGGCGTGGCACCGCCTCGACCGTCGCGACGTCGGGACCGCCGTACCGGCGCCTGGTGACCGCCTTCATCGTGGCGGGCAGGCCGTCGTCGTGGCGGGTGAGGGTGGTCGGGGTTTCGCTGGACGGTGCTGACATGGGGAAGCCTCCTGAAGCCATACGCAGTAAGGTTTGCTACCGTAGCATTACGTCGTAAGGAATGGCAATTGGTCAGGAGTCGCCGTGCCACCCCGCAAGCTCACGCCCGAGACCGTTGTCGTCGCGGCGATCGCCCTCGCCGATCGTCAGGGCATCGAGGCCCTGACGATGCGCGCGCTCGCGCGGGCACTCGGGGTGGAGGCGATGTCGCTCTATCACCACTTCGCGGGCAAGGACGCGCTCCTCGACGCGATGGTCGACGCGGTGTATGCCGAGATCCACCTCCCCGACGAGGCTGGGCCGTGGCGCGAGGAGTTGCGACGCCGGTCGATCTCAGTCCGGACCGTCCTGACCGCCCATCCTTGGGCACTGCCGCTCATGGAATCCCGTCGCACGCCGGGCCCTGCGAATCTCGCCTATCACGACGCAAACATCGCCTGCCTGCGAGCGGCTGGGTTCATGCCGGAGCAGGTTGCCCACGCGTATGCCGTCATCGACGCCTTCGTCTACGGCTTCGTCCTGCAGGAGGCCACGCTCCCCTTCGAAAGCGGTGAGGAGGCGGCCACGATGATCGTGGAGGACGCCTTCGGCGAGGCGTTGCAGACCTACCCGAACATGGCGTGGTTCGCGCAGAACGTGATCCTCGCGCCGGGCTACTCGTTCACTCGTGAGTTCGAGCCGGGCCTAGACCTCGTCCTGGACGGGATCGAGGCCAGGCTGCCTCGACCCCGCTGAGAGAACGTATTCGGACGCACCACAGGGTCGTGATCGGACGTGCATGGCCCCGCGCTTCAGCGCGCTCGGCTGACCTCGTCGAGCGGCTGTCCGGCTGAGGCCTTTCGAGTGTTGATCCTCCCTTTCACAGGTCATCGATTCACAGGCCATCGATCACCGACCGGATCCAGTGACTTCGCGGCGCCGACCGGCGGCAGCGCTTCAGGCGTCACGCCGACCACCGGCTCGTCTGGAACGATCGCTCGTCGCCGGCGGACGGTCCAACAACGAGGTCGCCTTGTCTCGTCACGCGGGGACCGACGCGCCTGCCTGAAGTGCATCACGGGTGGCGCCACCCGAAGGCTCCTCAGTCGTGAAACTTGGTCCGTGTACTCTAAGTGCATGGCTGTCAAGACCATCACCATCGACCTCGAGGCCTACGACCGCTTGAGCAGGCTCAAGGACGGGGATTCGTTCTCGCAGGTCATCAAGAAGTACTTGCCTGCGCGGGGTGCCAGCGCCGGTGACCTGCTCGAGTCGCTCTCTCACGCGGACGTGAGCGAGGCGACGGTGGACGCCGTCGAGGATGTCGTTGCGAAGCGGCGGAAGCAGCCAGTTCGAGTGCCCAGTTGGTGATCCATCTCGACACGACCTTCCTCGTCGACGCGATCCGCGAGAGCCGTCGAAAGCAGCCAGGTCCCGCCCTCCGCTGGCTCGCCGAGAACCAGACGGAGCAACTCGCCATGAGTGCCTTCGTTCGCGCGGAGTTGCTGGTGGGAGCTGAACTGCATGCGGAGCCCGACCGAGAACGACTCCGGGTCCTGAAGATCTGCGGCGACCTTCCAGTGGTGACTCCGGGCCCCGGCATGGCTGACACCTACGCCGCTGCTGCAGCGGCCCTCATCCAACAGGGACGTCGCATCGCGACGATGGATCTGCTGATTGCGTCGACCGCGCTCGATACCGGCGCGGCCCTGTTGACCGCGAACCGCAAGCACTTCGAGCGAATTGTCGGCCTCCGCGTCATCAGTTATTGACCGTTTTCGACCGCTCCCGCACGACCGCCCATCGCGCCACGGGCAGCGAGCGTCAGCCCACCGAGGACGGCCACGCCGATGACGGACCCGATTGCCATGAGGATCGCCCCGACCATGAAGAGCCCGGTCTGATCAGCCATGAGCACGGCCACGATGACGAAAGCGACGACCAGCGCGAGAGGTATCGCCCAGAGCGCGGTCAGGAAGTGCCCCTTCCAACTCGCCCACACGGTGAGCCCGACGACCACGGCGCCGAGCAGCAGCACCTGCCACGCCTCATAGGGCCCGGACACCTCTTGGGTGACCGGATCGGTCTGGTAGGTCCGATCCCAACCCAGCAACCCGGCATACGCAATCGCGGTCCCCACGAAGAGGATGGCCGCCACACCCCACCTGTTCCCCATGCGACCAGAATGCCGTCCCCTCCGACCCGTGAACAGGGAACGGCAGGTGTATGCCGTGTGCCCGGCTTGGCGGGATGCCGACTACTTCGTGAGGACTTGGGTGATTCCCTCGCGGTAGGTGGTGACGCGGAAGTCGGGGAAGCGCGTCGTGAACTTCGTGGCGTCGGAGATGTTGTCGCCGCGGTAGCGGGGGAGCAGTTCCTGGACCTCCTTCATCTCCGGGATGAAACGCCCGCCGACGCGGAAGGCGAGTTCGGGCAGGACGGTGTAACCGAGGTTGCGACTGGTGACCTCCGAGGCGATCGCGATGAGTTCCTCATAGGTCTTGCGGTCCTGGTCGATGGGCAGATGCCACGTCTGGCCGAAGGCGTCCGGGGTGTTGCCGAGGAGCGCAAGGGCTCGACTTGCGTCGGGGGTCCAGATGAGGCTCCGCTTGGTCGTGGCACTGATTGGCACGAGCGGCCGCTTCCCAGCCCGGATCCGTTCGAATACAAGGGTGTTGGTGTAGCTCTTGGTCGGCGGTGGCCCGTAGAACTCCGGCGCTCGCCCGATGAGAGCATCGACCCGCCCGCCCGCGATGGCCTCGAGCAGCATCCTCGCCATCTCGGCCCGCACCGCGCCCTTGCGTCCGCCCGGCTCGAACGGCGTCGACTCGGTCTGTCGCGCTGACGTGCCGGGATACATGTAGGTGTTGTCGAAGAAGACGAGCTTGGTGCCGTGCGCGGCGCACGCATCGATGACGTTGCGCATCATCACCGGGAACTGTCGCTCCCACAGGTCGGAGTCCAGCGGCAATCCGACGGTGAGATAAGCGATCTCGCTCCCTGCCACCGCCCGGTTCGTGGCGGCTGGGTCGGTGAGGTCGGCAGCGAGCAGTTCGTCGGTCTCGGTGACTCGTGCGGGCTTGCGGCTGACGACGCGGATGTCCTGGGTGTGGGTCCGGTG
>DAOLRO010000086.1:4427-11543 GCA_035418665.1 Phycicoccus sp. | reverse complement strand
ACGCGACCTGGACCTGGCCGTCGGCGGTCTGGAAGAGGCCGTAGGGAGCGATCGAGGGGTGATGGTTGCCCTGGGCATGACCGACCTTGCCGCCGACGAGGTAGTTCGTGCCGTGCATGGCATGCGCGCCGATGACCGAGGCCAGCAGGCTGGTCCGGACGACGCGGCCGCGGCCGGTGCGCTCGCGCTCATAGAGAGCGGAGACGACACCGAAGGCGCCGTTCATCCCCGACAGGAGGTCGCCGATGGGGACCCCGACGCGCTGGGGGTCGTCAGGTCCGGACCCGGTGACGGACATGAGGCCGGCTTCGCCCTGGGCGATCTGGTCGTAGCCGGCGCGGCCCCCCTCGGGGCCGTCGTGACCGAAGCCGCTGATCGAGAGCAGGACGAGGCGCGGGTTGAGCTCGTGCAGTCGCTCGGGGGAGAAGCCCAGTCGATCGAGGACGCCCGGCCGGAAGTTCTCGATGAGGACGTCGGCCCGCTCCACGAGTCGGGTGAGGATGTCGCGTCCGTCGTCGGATTTGAGGTCGAGGACGATCGACTCCTTGTTGCGGTTCGCCGCGAGGTAGTAGGTCGAGATCGGGTCGTCCTCGGGCCCGACGAAGGGCGGTCCCCAACCCCGGGTGTCGTCACCGGTGTCGGACTCGACCTTGATGACGCGAGCACCCATGTCCCCCAACATCATTCCCGCTTGCGGCCCGGCGAGAGCCCGGGAGAGGTCGACGACGAGGATGTCGGCGAGGGGACCGGCTGTGGAGGGCTGGGCAGGGTCGCTCATGAGTTCACTGTGCCAGTGGTGAGGGAGGGCGACGCTGGCAGGCCTTGCCGAAGGCAGGGGCGCGCCGTGGGCAGACCGTGCCGGGAGACCGGGTTGGCTCGGGCGAGATCGCTGGCATTTCAGTCCTCGCCGATGTCCTCGTTCCACAGGGCTGGGTGGGCTGCGATGAAGTCCGTCATCAACCGGACGCACTCGTCGGACTCCGCGTTGATCACCTCGACGCCTCTTGCGCGCAGGTGGTCCTCGCCGCCGAGGAAGGTCCTGTTCTCACCCAGGACCACGCGCGGGATGCCGTAGAGGAGGATCGCGCCGGTGCACATGTCACAGGGCGAGAGCGTGGTGTACATCGTCGCCCCGGCATACGCCGAGGCCGGCAGGCGACCGGCGTTCTCGAGGGCATCGGTCTCCCCATGCTTGATCGCGCTGCCCTCCTGCACGCGGCGGTTGTGCCCGACGCCGAGCACGGTCCCGTCGGCGCCGACGAGGGCCGCACCGATCGGGATGCCTCCCTCGCTGAGTCCGAGCCGCGCCTGATCGATGGCCAGCGCCAAGAACTGCTCATCGTTCACGTGAGGGTCTCCTTCGATGGGTGGTCGGTGATGCGGGTGGTGGCCACGCGGGTATGCCGTGGGCTGGGCGTGTGCCGTGAGTGACCCGGGGCCATGGTCAGGTCCTCCGGTAGGGCTTGAGGTAGGCGCCCGGATAGCGCAGGCCTCGACCGGCGAGGGCCAGAGCGCCGATCACCACGAGGTAGGGCAGCGCGATGAGCAACTCGCGGGGCACGTGGGCGAAAGCTGGCGTGATCGCGAGCTGGAGTTGTCCGGCATCGACGACGGCGAAGAGGAGTGCCCCGGCCACGGCGGGCCAGATGCGCCACCGGGCGAAGATGACCAGGGCGATGGCCACCCAGCCCCGACCGTTGGTGATGTTGAGGGTGAAGGTGCCCAGAACGGCCAGGGTGAGGAAGGCACCGCCGACGGCCATGAGCATTCCGCCGACGACCAGTGCGGCATATCGGGTCCGGGCCACGTTGATGCCCGCGGCATCGGCGGCTTCCGGGTTCTCCCCGACGGCCCGAACCCGTAGGCCGGCGCCGGTCGAGCGCAGCACCCACCAGGTGAGGGGAGCGACGACGGCGAAGCCGAGGAAGGTGAGCAGATACATCTCCAACCCGGGGACCCCCTTGAAGAGAAGGGAGAACTTGTGGATCTGTTGGAGGGTGCCGCTGCCGAAGAGGAGGCGATTGGTGAACTCGCTGGCGCCGATGAGCAGCAGCGTGGTGCCGATGCCGCTCACGTGCTGGTTGACCCCGAGGGTCACGGTCAGGAACGCCATGAGGAGCCCGGCCACAGCACCGGTGGCGATGGCGGCCGCCAGCCCGACCCACGGCGACCCGCTGCGGAAGGCGACGAGGAAGCCGACGAACGCCCCGGCATACATCGTCCCTTCGATGCCCAAGTTGAGCACGCCGGCTCGTTCGGTGATGACCTCACCGATGGCCGCATAGAGCAGGGGAGTCGCGGTCACCAGGGTGGCGGCGAGGAGCGCCACGAGATTCATGTCCGCCTCCTGAGGATCCGGCGCCACCCGACGATGCGGTAGCGGCGGAAGAGCACGATGCACACGGTCACGAGCAGAAGCGTCGCGGTCATCACCCGCCCCATCTGCGGCGGCAGTTGGAGGGCGCGGGCGGCCGACTCGGCGCCGACGGTGATCGTCGCGATGAGGACGGCGGCGGCGATGGCCGCGGGGACGATCAGCGCTGCCAGGGTGGCCACGATGATCCCGGTGTAGCCGAAGCCGAGCGACACCTCTCCGGTCAGTCGGTGCTGCAGGCCCATGACCTGACTGGCTCCGCCGACCCCAGCGATCGCGGCAGAGGTCAGCGCGCCTTTGAGCATCGTGCGCTCGACGCGGATGCCGGAAAAGGCGGCGGCGTGGGGGGAGAGGCCGACTGCGCGACTCTCGAGACCAAGAGCGGTGTGCCGCAGGGTGATCCAGATCGCGAGGGCGATCAGGAGGGCGACGATGATCCCGGCGTGAAGGCGGGCACCCGGGATCAGGCGAGGGAGTTGGTATGCCGTGGGCAGGGGCGCGGACTCCGGGAACCCAGTCTCCGGGTTGCGCCAGGGGCCGTTGAGGAGACCTTGGACGAGCAGGAGGGCCACCGGGTTGAGCAGGAGGGTGGTCACCACCTCGTCGATGCCCCGACGCACTCGCAGGAGGGCTGGGACCAGACCCCAGAGCGCGCCCGCGAGAGCGCCGCCCGCCAGCGCGAGGGGGAGGGCGACCAGCGCGGGGAGGCCCGGGAGGAAGGCCGCGATCGCGGTCGCGGCGATGGCGCCCGCGATGAACTGCCCCTCACCACCGATGTTGTAGTAGCCAGAGCGGAAGGCGACGAGCGCCGCCAGACCGGTGAACATCAAAGGGATCGCGGCGAGGAGGACCTCGAGGATCGAGTACGTCGAGGTGAGCGGGCGCAACAGGTAGTAGTTGAAGGCAGCGCTCGGGTTGGCTCCGGCCAAGCGGATCGGGCCGGCCGTGAGAGCCAGCGTGAGCCCGAGGGCGAGGACGGCCAGCAGCGGTGTCAGCCACCGCGGGACGTGGGTCCGCGGAGTGAGCCTCATGGGGTCGACCCCTCCCCGGGAACGGGCTCGGAGGCTCCCCGAGAGGGGTGCGCCGGCGCCTGGCGGTCGGGGGATGGAAGGTCGCTCGCGCGCGTGCCGGCCATCATCAGGCCGAGGTCAGCGCGTGAGGTCTGCTCCGCATCGACGACGCCCATGATCTCCCCCTCGAAGATGACGGCGATTCGATCGGCCAGCGCATGGACCTCGTCCAGGTCCTCGCTCATGAGCAGGATGGCTGCACCGTCGGCGCGGCGCTCGAGGAGTTGCTGATGGACGTATTCGCCCGCGCCCACGTCGAGGCCGCGGGTGGGCTGGGCGACGACGATGGCCTTCGGCTCGCGCGCCAGGACTCGAGCAAGCAGGACCTTCTGCATGTTTCCGCCGGAGAGGCCGCCGATCCGGTCCTGAGGTGCCGCCTTGATCGCGAAGCGCTCGATGAGGACCTCCGCGTGGCGACGGATCCCGGCATGGTCGAGGAAGGGGCCGCGCCGGAAGCGGTCGAGTTCCTCGATGACCAGGTTCTCGGCCACCGACAGATCGGGGATGACGCTGCCGTGACGGTCTTCGGGGATGCGCCCCAAGCCGGCCTCGAGGAGCCCGCGGGGTGTGGCATGGGTGATGTCCGCGCCGTCCAGGGTGACCGACCCCGTCGTCGGTCGACGAACTCCGCTCAGCACATCGGCCAGTTCACGTTGGCCGTTGCCGCTCACCCCGGCGAGGGCGAGGATCTCGCCGGATCGGACCGTGAGGGCGATGTCGTGGAGCAGCGGCTTGGCCCCGGACTCTCCGGCGAGGCTCAGGCTCTCCACCTTGAGCAGGGGAGGTGCGTCGTCGGCCGTGACCGTCGTGGTGACTCGGCGTTCCTCGCGGAGGACGGCGGCGACCGAGCGGCCGACCATGAGCTCGGCGAGTTCGGCAGGAGAGGCCCCTGCCGTCGGCATCGTGCTCACGATGCGCCCGTGGCGCAGCACGCTCACCCGCTGGCTGATGGCCGCAACCTCGTGCAGCTTGTGACTGATGAAGACCACGCCGAGCCCCTCGGCGGTGAGGCGACGGACCGCGTCGAGGAGTGCCTGCGACTCCTGGGGGACGAGGACGGCCGTCGGCTCGTCAAGGATGAGCACCTTGGCGCCCTGATAGAGGGCCTTGATGATCTCGACCCGCTGCTGCTCCCCGACCGAGAGTTCCTCGACGACCGCATCGGGGTTGATGCTCACGCCGAGGTGGTCGACGACCTCGAGCACCCGCTCGCGGGCTGCCCGGCGATCCAACGGACCGAGTCCACTCGAGGTGAGCAGCACGTTGTCGATGACCGTCATCGGGCCGACCAGAGCGAAGTGCTGCGTGACCATGCCGATGCCGTGCCGCAAGGCATCCTTGGGGGAGCCGATGCTCACGGCTCGGCCGAGGACCTCGATCGTGCCCCGGTCGGCAGTGGAGAGCCCGTAGAGGATCCGCATCAGCGTCGTCTTGCCGGCTCCGTTCTCGCCGAGGATGGCGTGGACCTCCCCGGGGAGGACATCCAAGGTGACGTCCTCGTTGGCGACGACGTCACCGAAACGTTTGTGGATCCCCCGCAGCGCGACGAGCGGTGTGGGGTCGGACATGGTCAGCCCTTGGAGACCGATCCGGCAGGAGTGGCCTCATCGACGGGCGTGGTGAAGGCGCCGCTCATGATCGCATCGTGCTTGGCCTTGACCTTGGACACCAGATCGGCCGGGATGCCCCCGGTGACGCCGGTGTTGATCTCGGTGAGCGAGGAGCCGCCCTCCTTCATGAACGAGTGGTTCTTGAGGTTGCTCGCCGCGAACTTCTTGGCCCGGACGTCGTCCACGACCGCTTGGACGGTCGGCTCCATGTTCCAGAGGATCGAGGCCATGACCGACTCGGGCGCGGTCGCCTTGGCGTCACCCATCGACCCAAGGGACAGCAGACCCTTCTCCTTGGCGGCCTCCACGACCCCGGCTCGTTCGGCAAAGAGGACATCGGCACCGGCCGCGACCTGAGCGTTGGCCGCCTCCTTTGCCTTGGCCGGGTCGAACCAGCTGTTGATGAAGGTCACCTTGACCGTCACCTTGGGGTTGACCTCCTGAGCGCCCAGGATGAAGGCGTTGACGATCCGGTTGACCTCGGGGACCGGCATGCCGCCGACGACGCCCACCGTGTTGGTCTTGGTCGTGCCTCCGGCGAGCATGCCGGCCAGGTAGGCCGGGTCATGGATCCAGTTGTCGAAGACCGAGAAGTTGGGTGCGACCTCCGCCTCGCCGGACCCGAAGGCGAAGGCGATGTCGGGGAAGTCCTTGGCGACGGCACGCACGGGCGCCTCGTTGCCGAAGGCGTCGCCGAAGATGATGTCCGGTTTGTCGGTGTTGGCGACCTCTCGGAGGGTGCGCTCCATGCCGCCGTCATAGCCGATGTTGTCGGCGTGGGTGTAGGTGATCTTCCCCGCGTCAGCCATCTTCTGCAGGGCCTGGTGGATGACGCCGTCCCAGGGCTCTTCGATGGGAGTCGCGTAGGCGCCGAAGACCTTGAGCTTGGCGCCTTCAGATGCGCTTCCGGCGGCCGAGCCGGTCGACGTGGAGGTCTCCCCGGTGTTGCCGCCACAGCCGGCCAGGGTGGCTGCAGCGGTCAGGGATCCGATGAGGACGAAACGGCGGGAGATGGGTGACGGCATGGGGTCCTCCGGGCGGGTGTGGGCCGACGTGGGCGTGGGCTCGTGCTCACATCCAACCGGTGACCGAACCTCGCTCACAACGGGCGTTGTGGATGACCTTCGCTCTCGAGCATGGACATGATGTCCACCCCACTTCACACTGTGGTCATGCTGACACTCCACGATGTGCTGGAGCTCCCGACGGTGCGTCGGGCCCGTCCACGTGTCGTCGCCGAAGCGCTCCCGTCCTCGACGCCGCGGACGGTGCGTTGGGTGCACACCTCGGAGATCTTCGAGATCGGCCCTCTCCTGCGAGGAGGGGAACTGCTGCTGACGACCGGGCTGGGCCTGGTGGGGGCCTCGCCCGAGCAGTTGCGCCACTATGTCGACTCGCTCATCGACGGCGGCGCCGTGGGCCTGTGTCTCGAGCTGGGCCGGCCCTTCGAGTCGGCGCCCGCGGCGCTGGTCGCGAGGGCGCGTGAGCGTGGGCTGGCCGTCATCGAGTTCGGTGCCGTGGTGCCCTTCGTCGCGATCACCGAAGCGGTGCATGAGCTGCTGTTGTCGGAGGAGTTGCGCTCGGCCCGGCTGGTCGATGGGCTGGCCGACCGGCTGTTGCGCTTGTTGCAGGACGGCGCATCGCTGGAGGAGCTGGTGGTGGGGATCGAGGAGTCCCTGTCCTGTCCGGTGCGGGTCCGTGAGACGTCCGGGTCTCTGGTGGCGGCGGGGCCGCTCGGCCGGTCGCTTGGCTCCCGGGATGGCGTGACGTGGTCCGTCGTCGACGTGCTCGTCGGCGCCCAGGTCTGGGGAGGACTCGAGGTGGCCGACGCCTCCACCACGGTCATCCCAGCCCTGACGCGGGCTGCGCAGATCCTGGCCGTCAGTCGATGGCGCCCCGACGCGGCCAGCACGGTGCGAGCCAGTGCTCGACGTGCACTGGCTCATGAGTTGACCGACCCCAACGCCGCAGCCAGTCCGGACAACTCCGGGCTGCTCAGGGCGGCAGCCGATCTGGGCCTCCGCTTCGACGGGGCCGATCCGGTGCGCCTCCTCGGTCTCTC
>DAOLRO010000086.1:0-4327 GCA_035418665.1 Phycicoccus sp. | reverse complement strand
GACGATTTCGTCGAACGAACCCTCGGCCCGGTGCTCCAGCACGATGCCCGTCGTCGCGGCGCCTTGCTGCCGACCTTGGAGGCCTACCTCGACGCGGCCGGCAACAAGCGGTCAGCGGCGGCCGCCCTCGGCATCCAGCGGCAGACCCTCTACGCCCGTCTCGCGCGTCTGGACGAACTCCTCGGTGCCGACCTCTCCGAACCCCGGACGCGCACGTCTCTCCACGTCGCCGTCCTCGCTTGGCGCCTGCGCACCGGCGCGGCCGGTTTCCGCGCCCTGCCTGATGCTCGCGTCGCCTCCCGTGAGGGGTGACGGTCACCGTCAGGCGATGGCTGCCTCCGGCCCCCTCAGCAGGGCCGGACCGCGCGGGCGATCACCGTCGACGGCCGCTCAGAGGTGGTCGCAGGCGGCGTATGCCGTGCCGTCGGGTGAGAGGGACGCGTAGCCGGGCCCGCGGTCGAAGAAGGGCTCGTCGCCGGTTCGTTGGCCGCGGAGCTCGTCGCGCAGTGCGTCAGAGGCCGCCTCGTCGATGACCGGCTCGTCCTTGGTGCCGGAGGCGACGACGCCGTAGTCACGACGGGCTCCCTCGAAGGAGACCTTGCCCCACCGCAGGTCGCGCTCGACCTCGTCGTAGGGCCGCTCGAGGGGGTCGCCCCAGCCGCCGCCGCCAGTCGTCCGGATGCGCACTACTTGGCCGGTCCGGATCGGTTCGGCATCGGCGAGCGCATCGATCTCGCGCTCCTCGGGACCGCCCGGGTCGATGGTCACCTGGAAGGGTGCCCCGGCCTTGCCGCCCTTGAGTCCCCAACAGGCGAGGATCGAGCGATCGGCGATCGACATGAAGTGGGCGTCCTTCAGCATCCGGATGTGCTTCTCATAGCCCAGGCCACCCCGATAGCGGCCCGCACCACCGGAATCCACGGCGAGCCCGAGCCGCTCGACGCGGAAGGGGAAGCGTCCCTCGGTGAACTCGGTCGGCAGGTTGCGACTGTCCGGCACGACGTGGATCGTGTCCTCACCGTCGGCGTAGTAGCGCCCGCCCGACCCTCCTCCGAGCACCTCGCGCATGAGGTAGTCGTTGCCATCCCGGTCGTGCCCGTAGACGCCGGTGTAGCGGATCGTCTCCTGGTCGGCCGGCATCCGACCATCGACGGCCTTGGCCACCACGCCAGCGAGGACACCCAACAACCTCAGGATGACGAAGGTTCGAGCGTTGGTCGGCCCAGGGTGCAGCGGCGTGAGGAGGGTGCCCTTCTCGGGGAAGCGCATCTCGATGAGCGGCACGATGCCCTCGTTGACATCGAGCTCAGCCATCCGCTCGGGGGTGTCGGCGAGATTGCGCAGGATCGGCGCGAGCCACTTCTTGAGGAAGTTGCCACCGACGTAGTCGCCGCAATGGTTGATCGGTCCCTTGGCCTGCGGCGCGGTGCCCGTGAAGTCGATGATGAGCCGAGGCCCGGCCGGACGGCCCTGCTCGGGGTCGGCCGGGGCGTCACTCACCTTGGTCAAGGTGATCCGCTGGGTGTGCAGCATCGGCTCGTCGACACCGTCGTGCTCGGCATAGTCCTCCCAGACATAGGTCCCGTCGGGGATCTTGGCGAGGATCTCGCGCCGATAGGTCTCGGTCGTCGCGTCGAGGATCGCGTCGAAGGCGGCCTCGATCTGGTCGCGCCCGTAGCGCTCGAAGAGCTCGGAGAGGCGCCGTGCGCCCATGAGGCAGGCGGAGCACTCGGCGTCGAGGTCTGCGGCCAGAGAGTCGGGCATCCGGCTGTTTCGGGTCATGATCCGCAGCGCCGCCTTGTTGGGAACTCCCTTGTCCCACAACTTGATCGGCGGGACGGCAAGCCCCTCCTCGAAGACGCTCGTCGCGCCACTGGGCATCGAGCCGGGGCAGCCGCCGCCGATGTCGTCGTGGTGGCCGAAGGCCTGGACGAAGGCGACGACGTCACCCTTGTGGAAGACCGGCACCGTGACGCAGAGGTCGGGGAGGTGGCCGATGCCGCCCTCGGACTCGTAGACGTCGTTGTGGAAGAAGACGTCGCCCTCGTTCATCTCGGCCAGGGGGAAGTCACGCGCGACCGGGTGGACGAGCGCGCTGTAGGAGCGGCCGGTGAGCTTGCGCAGTTCGCGGTCGTGGATCCCCGCGCGGAAGTCGTGCGCGTCGCGGATCATCGGGCTGCGGCTGGTCCGCCCGATCGCCGTCTCGACCTCCATCTCGACGCTCGCGAGGGTGCCTTGGACGATCTCGACGAGGATCGGGTCGACCGTGGAGCCCTCGGGCGTGAGCCGTCCACCGTGTTGGTATGCCGTGGGCAGGCCGGCGGGGTTGACAGGGCGAGCGGTGACGTATGCCGGGTCGCCGGGTTGCGGATTCGCCTGCGGCTCAGCGTTGCTCGCGTGACCGGCTGCAGTCGTGGTGGTCATCGCGTCTCCTCCCTCGTGATGACGAGATTGCCGAAGGCGTCGACGCGGACGACGAAGCCAGGATGGACGGGGATCGTGGAGCCGAACTCCTCGATGATGGCCGGACCACTGAAGGTGTCGTCGGCGCCGAGGCGGCTCCGGTCGATGACGACGGTGTCGACGTAACCGTGCTCGGCGTCGAAACACACCTGCCGGCGTCCGGTGCTGGCGCGCTCCTCGAGGAACTCCGTGGGCCCGGCAGCGGCAGCGATCCGCTGGATCTCGGGTCGAGTGATCGGCCCGATGCCGGTCACGCGCAGGTTGACCCATTCGACCTGTTGGGTGGGGTCGCTGCGGAAGTCATAGCCGTAGAGCTGGCGGTGTTCGGTGTGGAAGGTGTCGGCGACGCTCACGGCATACGCCTCATCGACATCCCCCTCGGGAGCGGGGACGCGGACCTCGAAGGCCTGCCCCACATAGCGGACGTCGATGGTCCGCTGGAAGCGGTGGTCGGCGGCCGCGAAGCCCTCCTTGTCGAGGGCGGCGGCGGCCTTGGTCGTGAGTTCGTCGAGGATGCCCTGGATCTCGGGGTAGTCGAGGCCCGACTGCTTGCGGACATGGGTCTGGACGTAGTCGTTCTTGACGTCAACGGTGAGCAGGCCGAAGGCGCTCACGTTGCCGGGGTTCGGCGGCACGACGACACCGGCGAGGTCGAGGATGTCGACGAGGCTGCAGGCGAGCAGGGAGCCGGAGCCGCCGAAGGTCGTGAGCATGAAGTCGCGCACGTCGAGGCCGCGCTTGACGCTGACCTGACGGAGAGCGTTGGCCTGGTTCCAGGCCGAGATCTCGAGGATGCCGGTCGCGCACCGCTCGAAGTCGAGGCCGAGTCGACCGGCCAGCTCCTCGATCCCGGCGCGGGCCGCCTCGACATCGAGGGGGATCTCGCCGCCGAGCAGGTGCGGGGGGATGCGGCCGAGGGTGACGTGGGCGTCGGTGATCGTCGGCTGGGTGCCGCCCTTGGCGTAGCAGAGGGGACCGGGGTCGGCGCCGGCGCTGTGCGGGCCGACCTTGAGGGCCCCCTCGGGGGAGATCCACGCGATGGAGCCGCCGCCGGCGCCGACCGTGACCACGTCGATCATCGGGATCTTGCTCGGGTAGGCGCCGACGGTGCCTTCGGTCGTGAGGGTCGGCTCGCCGTCGAGGACGACCGAGACGTCGGTGCTCGTGCCGCCGCCGTCGCAGGTGAGGATCTTGGGGAAGCCGGCCACCTTGGCGATGAGGGCGGCGCCCAGGGCTCCGGCGGCCGGCCCTGACAGGACGGTCGTGATCGGTTGGTGGACGACCTCGTCGGCGGAGAGCACCCCGCCGTTGGACTTCATCACGTAGAAGGGGATGGGCCTTCCTCCGGTGAAGCCGTCCAGACGCTCGTGGATGTTGGTGACATAGCGGCTCACGTTGGGCTTGACGGCCGCGTCGACCAGAGTGGTCATCGAGCGCTCGTATTCGCGATATTCACGCAGCACCTCCGAGGAGATGGACACGACGGCGTCGGGGTGCTCGCGGCGCAGGATCTCGCGCATGGCGAGTTCGTGGGCGTCGTTGGCGTAGGAGTGGAGGAAGCAGACGGCCAGAGTCGTGATGCCGCGCTCTTTGAACCAGCGTGCGGCCGCAATGGCGCCCTCGGTGTCGAAGGGGCGGACCTCGTGGCCCTCGAAGTCCATCCGGCCCTCGACCGTGCGCACGCGGTCCGCCGGCACGATCCGGTCGGGCTTGACCCAGAAGTAGGAGTTCCCATAGCCGTCGGGCACGGACTGTCGGGCGATCTCGAGCATGAACTCGTAGCCCTCGGTCGTGATGAAGCCCAGCGCCTCGACCTTGCCCTCGAGCAGCTTGTTCGTCGCCACCGTCGTGCCGTGCGAAACCG
>DAOLRO010000085.1:0-11657 GCA_035418665.1 Phycicoccus sp. | reverse complement strand
CTCGCGGTCTCGATCCAGAGCTACCTCGCGATCGACATCATCATCAAGAACAACATCGAGCTCATCAAGGGCGTCGACCGCGCCTCGACGACGACGATCAGCGCCCTGCGCACGGCCGTCATCGTCGCCCAGGCCCTCGGCAACCAGAAGCTCGTGCTCGAGCAGATCACTGCGCTCAACCAGACGACGAGCAGCATGATCCAGCGCACCTCGGAGATGCTCAAGGAGAACTCCGCGGCCATCCAGGAGCAGGCGGCGAGTTCGACGATCGGCCTGCCCGAGTTGCAGGCGGCCTTCCAGAACATCTACGCCACGATGGACTCCATCGACGCCTTCAAGATCAAGGCGCTCGACTCGATGGCCCAGACGATCGGGGTGCTCGAGACCGAGGTCGAGAAGTCCAAGGACTACCTCGCCCGCGTCCAGAAGCAGGACGCCCGCGGCACCCAGAACATCAACCTCGACCAGCCACTCGGCTGACTCCGGGCTCGATCGCAACCACGGCATCGGTGACGCATGGGCTTCAAGGACTGGGTGAACCGCACCTTCGGTGCACCCGAGCCGCCGCGGCCCGTGCTGCCCAAGCCGCCGGGGGAGCCGGAGATCCTGGCCGCACTGGGCCGCGTCGGCGACCTCTTGGCGGAGGCGTCGGCGGCCCCGCTCGTGCGCTCGCGGGTGGCCAGGATCGACAAGACGATCCGGTCGATCCTTCCCCGTCTCGCCACGCTGGGCGTGGGCAGCGAGGATGCGTATGCCGTGGTGGCCACCGCCACCGACTACCTCCCGGAGTCGGTCGCGGCCTATCTCCGGTTGCCCCGGGACTGGGCCGACACCCGTCCGATCGACGGGGGTCGCACGGCCCTCATGGTGCTCGTCGACCAGTTGGAGTTGCTGGGCTCCTCGATGGACCGGATGCTCGATGCCGCGGTCCGCGCCGATGCGCAGGCGCTGATCGCCCAGGGGCGCTTCCTCGACGCGAAGTTCGGGAGGGTCACACCGGATCCGGTGGTGGCGCCGACGGTGGCCAACGATCGAGGGCCCGCATCCGGCAACAGTTTGGATTTGTGATGATGTCCCGAGTTGGGTGCGTTGGGGTGGGCTCCAGCCCACCCCAACGCACCCAACTCGGGGACGAAGACGAGGGGGAGGCATGAGCGCTACACCGAAACTGTCCGAGGCGTTGGCCTCGCTCGAGGCCGCGGCCCGGGCAGCCGGTGTGCCTGCCGATGCCGCGCGCCTCGAGGGTGAGGCCCTCGCCGCCACAGTCGCCGAGGCGGCTGTCGGGGCTTGGGTGGACTGGGGCCGCGAGACATCCGCGGCCGCTGGCGCCGAGGGGACCAACGGATCCACCCGCTCGGCCGAGGACTTCATGGTCGCCGCCTCGCGCGGTCGCCGGTGGCGATCCGGGCCGACGGCGACCCTCCACCAACTGATCCTCGACGGCTCGACCCACGCCACGGCATACGCAAAGGCTCTTGGTGACGTCTGTCTGGCCGGCGCCTCCCTCGGACGCCCGACCAGTCGCACGATCGGCAACGCGACGACTGCCGCGGCCGCCCAACTCGGCTCGCTCTCGCCGCTCGTGCCCAAGCCCGCCGGCCCGCAACCCGGCTCAGGTCCAGCCCCTGCCGCGGCGCCAAAGCCCGACGGGCCGTGGCTGACCCCGGCGACCGGACCCACCGGTCCTGCCCCGACGACCGCCATGGAGGAAGCCATGACTGAGACGGTCCGAGGTCTGTGGACCGAGGTCATGGGTGAGCTCAAGTCGGTGAGTTCGCGCTTGCGTGAGGTCTCGCCGCCCGGCTCCCAGACGCCACCTGTGCCCGGTTTCGACCTCGGCGACGGGGACCCCATGGCTCCGGGCCGCTTCCCGATGGACCCCGCCCAGGGCGCTAGTGGCAACCCGAACACGGCCGAGGAACAACGCGACCCCGTGGCCGTTGCTCCTGATCCGGAGGCCAAGCCGGAGGAGCCCACCAAGCCCGAGCCCGAGCCGAAGAGTCTGGAGGAGCTGCTCGCCGACCTCGACGGACTCATCGGCCTGCGCGCGGTCAAGGCCGAGATCCACCGGCAGGTGGCCCTGCTCAAGATCGAGGCCAAGCGCAAGGAGGCCGGGCTCAAGACCCCGGCGATCACCCGGCACCTCGTCTTCGTCGGGAACCCGGGCACGGGCAAGACGACCGTCGCCCGGCTCGTCGGCGGCATCTATCGCGCCCTCGGCCTGCTCTCCAAGGGTCAACTCGTGGAGGTCGACCGCAGTGAGTTGGTTGCCGGCTACCTCGGGCAGACCGCGATGAAGACGGCCGAGGTGGTGAAGTCGGCGGAGGGTGGGGTCTTGTTCATCGACGAGGCCTACAGCCTGTCGGGTGACCAATACGGCACCGAGGCCATCGACACCCTGGTCAAGGAGATGGAGGACAAGCGCGACGACCTCGTGGTCATCGTCGCCGGCTATCCCCTCCCGATGGAGGTCTTCATCGCCCAGAACCCTGGTCTGGCGAGCCGCTTCCGCACGACGATCCAGTTCGCCGACTACACCGACGACGAGTTGGTGGGGATCTTCAAGAAGTTGGCCGGTGATGCGGACTACGACGTCGACGACTCGGTCGAGGCGCGATTCCGGGAGATGCTCCAGCACGTGACCCGGGATTCGACCTTCGGCAACGGCCGCTACTCGCGCAACACCCTCGAGGCGGCCATCGGAGCCCACGCCTGGCGGTTGCGCGACATCGAGGAGCCCGACGTGACGCAACTGCGCACCCTGGAGCCCGACGACTTGCTCCCAGACCCGGACGCACTGGATCTCACCCAGCCGGTCGTGCCTGCGTCCGCATCTGGGGCACCCATGACGTCCGACACGGACGCAAGCGAGTCGGAGAGGAGAGGGGCACTCTTGACGGACCGCGAGGCGCCCTTGACCGACACTGACACGCCCATGACGGACACCGAGCCACCTGTGACAGACACCGCGGAGGAGGCCCCATGAGCCAGGCAAGCGCAGCGGCACCGCCGCCCCCCGCTCCCGCAGCAGCCGCGGCCAAGCCCACGAAGGGCAAGTCCAAGGGGGCGAGTAAGGGTGGTTCTGCCGCGCAATCGGGCCAGCCCGCCACGAATACCGGACCCGCCGAGCTCGCCGCAGCACGCGGCATACCCAGTGCTCTGGTGCGGCTGCGGCTGATCGCGGCCCTCGCCGTCCTCGTCTTCACCGGGCTCACGGCAGCGCAACTCATGCTCGGGGTCAATGCGGCCAAGCAATCCGCGGCCGACGCCCAACAGGTCATCCGGGTCCAGGACCTCAAGGCCGACCTGCTCCGTGCGGACGCGCTCGCGACCAACGCCTTCCTCGTCGGTGGCCTCGAGCCAGCCGACCGCCGGGCCGCCTATGACTCCGCCATCGCCGATGCGACCAAGGAGATCGCGGCCGCCGCGCAGGCCCAATCCCTCGACCAGGCCGCGCTCGCCGAGCTCTCCGGACTCGTCGTCCGTTACGCCGCCGACATGGAGGTGGCGCGCGCCAACAACCGGCAGGGCCTGCCCGTCGGTGCCGCCTATCTCCGCGCATCGAGCGCAGAGCTCCGTGATCGTGGGATGGGCTTGGTCGATGCCCTCCTCACCGCGAACTCCGCGCGGGCCGACCGTTCCCTCGCCGACCAGCACCCGATCTGGGTGGCCATCCCCGGGGTCATCGCCCTCGCAGTCCTCGTCTGGGTCAACCAGTGGCTGTCCAAGCGCTTCCGGCGCCGACTCAATGTCGGGGTCTCGGCCGCGGCGATCGCCGTGCTCGCGCTCACCATCGCCGCCGTGACGGCGTCCGCCGCACAGTCCTTGGAGAATGCCGGGCTCGTCCGTGGTGACTATGCTGAACTGGTCTCCGCGGCCGATGCCCGGAGCGCGGCCAACGCGGCCAAGTCCAGCGAGAGCCTGCGTCTCATCGCGCGGGGTTCGGGCAAGGCTTTCGAGGACCAGTGGGCTGCCAACGCCGCCACCGTCGCCCAGAACGTCGCCTCTGACCTGTCCCTACGTTGGCAGGACTACGTCACGGCCCACAAGGAGGTCGTGGCCCTCGACGACGCGGGCGACTGGGACGGAGCCGTGGCTCTGGCCACGGCTCAGGACAAGGGCACCTCTCCGGCTTTCACGGAATTCGACGACAAGCTCGGTGCCGACGTCGCCGCCCTGAGCGAACGGGTGAGCACGACATTGAGCGCGGGGGCACAGACACCGATCATCGTGGCCATCCTCACCGTGCTCGCGGGCCTCGCAGCCACCTGGGGTGCCTGGTCCGGAGTGTCCCGACGGCTGGAGGAGTACTCATGAGCGGGTGGACTCGAGTGCGTGGCGCCTCGGAGCGGCAGCCCCGACGGCGGGCACGCCTCGCCCTCGGCGCCCTCTCCACTGCGCTCGTCGCAGCCCTCGTGGGAGCGTGCGCGACGGAGATCCCGACGACCCTCCCCACCACGCCGAGCCCGTCACCCTCGGCTTCGGCGAGTGCCTCCGCAAGCGCGGCCCCCGCGCCGGCGCAGTGCACCAACGCCACGCAGTCCTATGCCCCGTCCGGTGCCCTCCCCGCGCCGGGCGCCATGCCCGACGGCTCGACGATGGCCGCCATTCAGGCGCGTGGTCGGCTCATCGTCGGGGTCTCGGCCGACACCTACCTCCTCGGCTCGCGCAACCCGCTCACCGGCACGATCGAGGGCTTCGACATCGACCTGGCCAATGCCATCGGTCAGGCCATCCTCGGCCCGAACGCCAACGTCCAACTCGTCGTCATCACTGCCGCCAACCGCCTCCCGGTCCTGCAGGACAAGAGTGTCGACATCGTCGTCCGGAACATGACGATGAACTGCGCCCGCTGGAAGGACATCGGCTTCTCGCAGGTCTACTACGAGGCCGGCCAGAAGGTCCTCGTCCGCAAGGGTTCGAGTTTCACCGATCTGGCTTCGCTCGCCGGGCACAAGGTCTGCGCCCCGAAGGGCACCTCGAGCATGGACAACCTCGTCAAGCTCGCCCCACAAGCCATCCCGGTCTCCTCCGACAACCACACCGGCTGCCTCGTGCTCTTCCAGCAAGGTGATGTCGATGCCATCACCGGCGACGACACCGTACTCGCCGGGCTGGCCGCGCAGGACCCGTATGCCGTGGTGACCGACGCGCCCGCCTTCACCAAGGAGCCGTATGGCGTGGGTGTCAACGCCGCCGCCGTCGATCTGGCGCGCTTCGTCAATGGCGTCCTCGAGCAAATGCGAGCCGATGGCCGTTGGACGGCGAGCTACCAGAAGTGGCTGGCCCCGACCCTCGGCGAAGGCACCGGGCAACCGGCCCCGACCTATGGGCGATCCTGATGATCCGTCACCTCGCGCCGACCGCTCCCGGTCGGCTCGGCGAGCGCCTCGATCCGGCCGAGGTGCAGGTCTACATCGACGAGTTGCAGACCTGGGTGCTTGATCGTCGCCATGAGCTCGATGAGCTCGATGCCGCGGCCCTGGCCTCCAAGCAGCAGAGCAGCGTGACCTCGGACCTGACCCTCTCGATGGCGCTGTGGAAGGCGATCTCCGACCGACTCCGCCTGATCCTCGCGACGTGGGACGGCGGCCGGGTCCTCGCCCAGGAGCGCGAGCGGCTGTCGGTGCTCATCTGGGGTCGTCTCGACGCGAGCCTCGACCCGGGGGCACTCGCCGCGTCCGGGCAGGCCGGCAGCGGCGCTGCAGCCCTGGCCGTTTCCCTGCCGGAGGCCTGCCGGATCTCCGACGCCCTCGCGAGCCAACTTCGGGTCCGGCTCTCGCTGGATCCCGCGGCCGACGAATTCGCCCGTCGTCTCAAGGGACTGCGCGCCCAACTCGAGCGCCTCCGCGACCAGTCCACCCTCGAGCCGGCCGACTCGCGGGCCGAGGTCGATCGCACGATCGCGGGGCTGACGATTCGCACTGACGACCTCGCGGGCAAGGTCGAGCGAGGCGGCGACATCGGGGGCCTCATCGGCCCGCTCGAGAACGATGCCGCCCGGCTCGAGCGTGACCTCATCGTCGGCGGTGCCCGTCGGCGTGAGGATGCATCCCTCCGCGAGCAGGCCGTCCGACTCCGCGACGAACTCGCTGCCAAGGCGCCCGCCCTCAAGGCCCTCGCCAGCCAGTGCGCGGCCGAGGTCGACCCCTGCCCCAACTACGCCATCCCCGATGTCGAGGCGCTGGGACCGGTGCCCGACTCGGGAAGCAACCTCACGGCATACCGGCGTCGTCTCGACCGCGTCACCTTGGCGATGGCCAAGGTCCATGAGGCGTATGCCGGGTCGCTGGCTGCGCGGGATGACCTCCTTGCGCAGTTGGTCGCCGCGGGGGTCAAGGCCGACGCCCTCGGCGTCGGGAGCCAGCGGGATGTCGTCGACGCCGCGAAGGCAGCGCGCGGTGTGCTCGAGCGTCGGCCCGCTCCGATCGCTGTCGCGACGACGTTGGTCGCGGCGCATCAGGCCTGGATCGACTGGTGGTCTTCACAATCCGGGCAGCGGGTCAGCCGCCGCCACGGTGTCCTCACGGGAGAGGAAATCGCATGAGTGCATGCACGGTCCCGGGGTGTTCGGGCTCGATCGTCGACGGCTACTGCGATGTGTGTGGTTCGCCGGGGAGTGGCGGGACGACGTCGGCGGTGGCGCCCGCGGCGGCCGGCACGGCCTGCGGTCAGCCGGGGTGTTCGGGCTCCATCGTCGACGGATACTGCGACGTCTGCGGCACGCCCGGTGCGGGCGGGGAGAGCACCGGTCCGGTGGCCACAGCCACTCCCGTGGTCGTGCACTCGGCGCCCATGGACGACGGCGAGGCGACTGTGGCGGCTGGGCTCGGCGCGCCGTCGGTCGCCAGTGCGTCGGTGCGCTTGGGCTCTGCGGCTCTCGGGTCCGCCCGTGTCGGCACCTCGGCCACTCGCAAAGTCCGCTCGGGTTCGACCCGGCTCCGCTCCGCGCGACTCGGTGCCGGTCTGACTCGGGTGCCGCCGGAGCCTCCCGTCGATGCCGCCAAGGCGATCAACCCGAACCCCCAGGTCTCGGAGGAGAAGCGCTTCTGTGCGGTCTGTCAGGCGCCCGTGGGGCGTTCTGTGGACGGCCGGCCCGCGCGGGAGGAGGGGTTCTGCCCCAAGTGCGGCACGGCATACAGCTTCACGCCCAAGCTCAAGGCGGGCGATCTCGTCGCCGGTCAATATGAAGTGGCGGGGGCGTTGGCCCACGGTGGTCTTGGGTGGATCTATCTCGCGCGCGACCGCAACGTCTCCGACCGCTGGGTGGTCCTCAAGGGTCTGCTCAACAGTGGCGACAAGGATGCGTTGGCGGCGGCGATCGCCGAGCAGCGCTTCCTGGCGCAGGTCGAGCACCCGCTCATCGTCGAGATCTACAACTTCGTCACGCACGACGACGCCGGCTACATCGTCATGGAGTATGTCGGCGGCAAGTCGCTCAAGCAGATCCTCAAGGCGCGGATGTCGGCGGCCGGTGGGGCCTATGACCCGCTCCCCGTCGATCAGGCGCTCGCCTACATCATCGAGATCCTGCCCGCCTTCCAATACCTGCATGACCTCGGGCTGGTCTATTGCGACTTCAAGCCCGACAACCTGATCCAGGTCGGTGACGCGGTCAAGCTCATCGACCTCGGCGGCGTGCGGCACGTCGACGACCAGGAGTCGGCGATCTACGGCACGGTCGGCTATCAGGCGCCGGAGGTGGCCGAGGTCGGGCCGACCGTGGCGTCGGACATCTGGACGATCGGGCGGACGCTGCTCGTGCTCTGCATGGAGTTCCGGGGCTATCAGACGACCTATCTGTCCTCGCTGCCCGACCCAGCGACGACCCCGCTCTTCCAGCGCTACGACTCGCTCTACTGGCTCATCGCCAAGTGCTGCGCGCTCGACCCCGATGACCGCTTCGCGTCCGCTGACGAGTTGCGGACCCAGGCCCTCGGTGTCCTGCGTGAGGTCGTGGCCGCGTCGACCGAGGGCACTGCGCTGACGTCGGCGGCGTCGGCCCTCTTCACCACACCCTCGGTGTCGACGGCTCGGGTCGACTGGTCCCAGTTGCCATGGTTGCGGCCGGACACCACCGACCCGCAGCACTCGTGGCTCGCGTCGGTGTCGCCCGGAGACCCTGCGCAGCGTTTGCGCGATCTCGCTCAGGCACCGGAGGACACGGCCGAGGTCTGGCTCGCTCGAGGGGCTGAATACCTCCGTGCGAACAACCCTGCCGAGGCCGTCAAGGCGGCGAATTCCCTTCTCGCAGATGACCCTTGGGAGTGGCGCGCCCTGTGGCTCTCCGGCCTGGCTGCGCTCCAGGCGGGCAACCCCACGGATGCCCGGACCAACTTCACCGCCGTCTACCAGCAGGTGCCCGGTGAGTTGGCGCCCAAGTTGGCGCTCGCGGTGGCCTGTGAGGCCAGTGGTCAGGAGGGTGTGGCGGAGAGTCTCTATCGGACCTGTGCCACCACCGATGCGGCCTACCTGCCGCCTGCCGCCTTCGGACTGGCCCGTCTGAGGGCCGCGCGCGGCGACACCGACGGCGCGGTCGAGGCACTCGATCTCGTGCCGTCGACGAGCCGTGGCTTCGGTGAGTCGCGTCGACTGCGGGCCGAAGCACTGCTCGGCGGTGGGCGGGGCGACCTGCGTCGCCTCGATGCGGCCTATCACTCCATCGAAGGGGTCCGGATGGACGTCGCCGAGCGTGAAGGCATGACGGCCCGGATCCTGGAGCAGGCGCTCGACGTTGTGGGTCGCAAGGGGAAGCAGGCCGGCAAGATCGGCCCCTACGCCGCGGATGAGCCATCGCTGCGGAAGGCCCTCGAAGAACGTTTCCGGCTGCTCGCCCGCGAGGCGGCCACCCCAGAGGAGAAGATCGACCACGTGAACAGAGCCAACGCGATCCGCAACTGGACCCTGACGTGACGTGCGCCGGGTGCGGCGCCACCCTGGAGGTCGGTGCGCTCTTCTGTGAGAACTGCGGCACCAAGGTGGGTGGTGCTCTCGGTGGCGCAGTGGCGCCCACGACCCTCGACGTCCCGGTGACCGCGACCGACGAGGACAGCCCGATCAGCGTCCCGACCGCGATCAACGCCAAGGCCGTGGTGGTCAGCGCTCCCCAGACCAAGACCTGCACCGAGTGCGGTGGCACGGTCGGGGCCGAGGGCTATTGCGATCAGTGCGGCACCAAGGCGGCGACCGAGCGCGACCACTTCCGCGAGCACCCGGCGCCGTGGCTGGCGGGGGTGTGTGACCGCGGGATCGTGCACTCGCGCAACGAGGACGCGATGGCGCTCTGGGCTGATCCGGCGTCCACGGCGACGACCGGTCGCGGTGTGCTCGTCGTCTGTGACGGGGTGTCCTCGTCCAAGGACTCCCACGTGGCCTCGCTCGCCGGGGCTCGTGCCGCCCGTGATGTGTTGCGGGCTCCCATGCCCAAGGGCCTTGGGGTGCCCGAGAGCATCGAGGGCGCGGCCATCAAGGTCTTCGTGTCGGCCGCTGCCGCCGCGAACACCGCTGTCATGGCCAACACCGCGCCGTCGTCGGAGAGCCCGGCGTCCTGCACCTTCGTGGCCGCCACCGTGGACCCCGTCGCAGGTCCCGTCGGGGCTTCCGCCGCGGCTGATCCCGATGTGGGTCCAGTTGCTGGGGCGGCTCCCGACTCCCGCTGGCAGATCCGGTATGCCGTGATCGGCGATTCGCGGGCCTATTGGCTTCCCGACGGGGCCGAGGGTGTGCAACTCACGACCGACGACTCGATGGCCCAGATGCTCATCGCGGGCGGCACGCCTAAGGCAGAAGCCGAAGCGGCGCCCCAGGCCCATGCCATCACCAAGTGGCTGGGACGCGACAGCCCGGACATCGTTCCGGTCGTGGGCGCTCTGGTCGTGGACCAACCGGGCTGGCTGCTGCTCTGCTCGGACGGCCTCTGGAACTATGCCTCCGAGCCCGCCGCGATCGTCGCTCAGGTGACGAGCGCCGCAACGACCGAACCGGAAGCCCTGGCGCTCGCCCTGGTGGACTTCGCGAAGGCCTCCGGTGGCCACGACAACATCACCGTCGCATTCGCCAGGCTCGATCGGGCCGGGCTCGAAATCGCAGCGCCCGATGCGGCAGGATCAGCAGACGAGGAGAGGGAGGGTCATGGCTGAGTTCACAGCATCCGTCTACCAGAACGAGTTCCTGGCCGATGGCGGGACCGACGTCCAGGCCATCGTGTCCATCACGTGCTCGGGGGCTGGCACGGCCGGGCAGACGAGCGGGGGAGACGCTGGCGAGATCATCGTCATCGACACCTCGGGCTCGATGGGTCGTGAGACCATGGAAGGTGCCAAACACGCCGCCATCACGGCGCTCGGCGAGATCGTCGACGGCACCTGGTTCGCGATCATCTCGGGCAACGGCGCGGCCTTCCTCGCCTATCCACCAGTCCGCTCCGGCCCCGGCATGGTGCAGATGGACTCGCGCACCCGGGCCGAGGCCTCCCGCGCGATCGGCAACCTCACCTCGGCCGGTGGCACGGTCATCAGCACGTGGCTCGACCTCACCGGCACCCTCTTCGCGTCGGTCCCGCAGGTCACCCAACGGCACGCGCTGATCCTCACCGATGGCGAGAACAACGAACCCGCAGAGGTCCTCGACGCGGCCATCGCGCGCGCGACCGGCTATTACCAAGCAGACTGCCGCGGAGCCGGCACCGACTGGAAGGTCTCGGAGATCCGGCGGATCTCACAGGCCCTGCTCGGCACGGTCGACATCATCCCCGAGCCCGCGCAGATGAAGGAGCAGTTCCAGGCGATCATGCGCGAGTCGATGTCACGCGGTGTCGCGGACGCGCAGCTCCGCGTCTGGTCTCCTCAGGGCGCCAAGGTCAACTTCGTCCGCCAGGTGTTGCCGTCGGTCGACGAACTCACCGACCGCCGGGTGGTCGTCAACGACCTGACCGGTGGTTACCCCACCGGCGCCTGGTCCGACGAGTCCCGCGACTACCACGTGTCCGTGCGCCTCCCGGCCAAGGCGGTGGGTCAGGAACAACTGGCCGCACGCGTCCAACTCGTCGTCGGCGAGGAGGTCAAGGCGCAAGGACTGGTCAAGGCCAAATGGTCCAACGACTCCAACCTCACCGCCCGCATCGACGCCCAGGTCGCCCACTACACCGGGCAGACCGAGCTCGCCCAGGTCATCCAGGAAGGCCTCGCGGCCAAGGCTGCCGGTCAGGAGGAACTCGCCACGACCAAGCTCGGCCGCGCGGTCCAACTGGCTGCGGAGACCGGCAACGACGAGGCCACCTCGAAGTTGCGCAAGGTCGTCGAGGTCGAGAACGCCGAGGCTGGCACCGTCCGCCTCAAGAAGGCCGTCGCCAAGGCCGACGAGATGGCCCTCGACACCGCGTCCACCAAGACCACCCGGGTGCGCAAGTGAAGTGCCCCGCTGGTCACGAGTCGACCGCCACCGACTACTGCGACACCTGTGGTGAGGCGATGGTCGCTGGCGCCGCGACAACCGAGGGTGGCTCGCCCGATGGCGCGCTCGACCTCGATCAGGAGCCGGTGACCGGCGCCAAGGGCGAAGCGGCTGCCGGTGCCTCAGTCGATTCAGCTGATGCTGGCGGTGGCGCCGAGCCCTGCCCCAACTGTGGTGTGCCGAATGCGCCCGATGCTCTCTTCTGT
>DAOLRO010000084.1:0-11811 GCA_035418665.1 Phycicoccus sp. | reverse complement strand
CTGCGGGCGAGCCGACCGACCAACCGGAAACTCGTGGCGAAGCGCTCGTCCGGCCTCTCGATCCCGGCCGTCGCGGCCTCGAGCATCCCCGCATAGCGGTCGAGGACGGCGAGCATCGCCTCGCCGAAGAAGGCCTCGCGCGAGGCGAAGTGGTTCGTGAAGGAGCCGAAGCCGACACCAGCGCGCCCGGTGATCTCCTCAATCGTCGCGCTCGAGCGTCCCTCCTCGAGCAGGACCACCCCGGCGGCCACAAGCGCGTCGTGGGTGCGCTGGCGGCGCTGGGTCCGGCCATCCGTGACGGTCATCTGAGTCCTTTCGAAAGAAGTACTTGATGGAGACATCATATTCATGGTTCACTACTCCGCAAGCAATCTGATGACTTCATCAACAACTTTCCAGGAGCACCCGTGGACCTCACCGAACGCACCGTCCGAGTCGGCGCCCGCGACCTGTTCGTCGCCAGCACCGGGAGCGGACCGACCCTGGTCCTCCTCCACGGCGGCGGGCCCGGCGCCAGCGGAGTCGCGAACTGGACCCGCAACATCCCCGCCCTCGCCGAGCACTTCACCCTCGTCATCCCCGACCTGCCCGGCTATGGCCGCTCAACCAAGGACCTCGACCAGTCCGACCCGTTCGGTGACCTCGCCGCCGCCGTCCGGGGCCTGCTCGACGAGCTCGACATCGAGCGAGCCCACCTCGTCGGCAACTCCTACGGCGGTGGGGCCGCCCTCCGCCTGGCCCTCGACCGACCTGACCGAGTCGACCGGATGGTCCTCAACGGCCCTGGCGGCATCGGCACCACCCGTGCCCTGCCCACCCGCGGCCTGAACCAACTCCTCGACTACTACGGCGGGTCCGGGCCGAGCCGCGAGAAGATGGCGACCTTCATCCGCGAGTCCCTCGTCGCCGACCCCTCCCAGATCACCGACGAGGTCATCGACGGCCGCTACCAGAGCAGCCTCGACCCCGAAGTCATGGCCAACCCGCCCCTGCGCCGCCCCTCCGGCAAGGACGCACCGCGCACCCTGTGGCGGATGGACCTCACTCGCGACAAGCGCCTCACCTCTTGCGAGGTGCCGACGCTCGTCATCTGGGGCACCGCTGACAAGGTCAACCGCCCGTCCGGGGCGTGGCAACTCGCCACTCGTATGCCGCGTGGCGACGCCTATCTCGCGGCCGGGGTCGGGCACTGGGTGCAGTGGGAGGCACCGGAACTCTTCAATCGCCTCGCCGTCGACTTCCTGACGGGAGTCGCGCGATGACCGCCCCTTCCGCTGTGGCACCAAACGCACCAACGGGTATGCCGTCCGCTCACCTTTCGTCCGACTCCTCGCGGCCGCGTCGACGCAATGTTTTTGGCTCGGTCCACCTCGGGTATGTCGTCGTCGGCACCGAGCGCTTCGTGGACTGGCGACGCTTCGGCGCCGACGCGATCGGCCTGCACGTCGACGAACTCTCCCGTGACGTCATGCGCTTCCGACTCGACGAGCACGAGTGCCGCTTCTTGCTCCAGCGCTCCCCCGTCGAGGACGTCACGGCTCTCGGCTGGCTCGTCGATGACCACGAGACCTTCGAGGTCATCCTCGGTCGCGTGGCCGACGCCGGACTGCCGATCAACGAGGGCACCGAGGACGAGTGCCGGCTGCGCGGGGTCGAGCGGCTGTGGCGCTTCCCCGGCCCCAAGGGCACGGCGACCGAGATCTTCACGACCGCCCACACGACGGCGGTGCCGCTGCGGATGCTCCAGACCGGCTTCGTGACGGGCGCCTCTGGCATGGGTCACGTCGCCATCACGGCCAAGGCACCCGAGGGCATCCGCGGCTACTACGACAGCGTCTTCGACGCCCGACTCTCGGACTGGGTGATCGACAAGGTCGCGGGCGCAAGCCTGCGGATCCGCTTCCTCCGGGTCAACGAGCGCCACCACTCGGTCGCCATTGCCGGCGTCCACGGACTCCCCCTCGACCCGATCCGCACGACCATCCAGCACCTCAACACCCAGGTCGAGACCCTCGATGACCTGCTCGCTGCCTATGAGCGCGTCATCGCCCACGGCTTCCGGATGCAGTGGAGCGTCGGCCAGCACACCAACGACCGGGAACTGTCCTTCTATTGCGTCACGCCCTCGGGCTTCGAGTGGGAACTCGGCTGGGACCCGATCTTCCTCACGCCGGAACTCGAGGCGAGCTGGGCACCCAAGACCCACGAAGGCATCTCGATCTGGGGCCACACACCGATCGGCGAGAACGTCCTCACCCAACTGGGCCGCGCGCGCTTCGGCCTGAAGTCCTTGCGCGACAACGGATCCGGACTCGTCACCCCCTGGGGGAACCTGCGATGACCACGACCTCCCTTCCCGACGCCGAGCCGAAGGTGACCGCCGCGGAAGCCGGCACCACGGCATACGACGTCTGTGTTGTCGGTCTTGGGCCGACCGGCTTGACCTTTGCCCACCTGCTCGCCGAACGCGGCCTGAAAGTCCTTGTGCTGGAACGCGAGCCGGACTACTACGGCCAGGCGCGGGCGGTCTACACCGATGACGAGTGCCTGCGGATCTTCCAGACGGCAGGCGTGGCCGATGAGTTGCACGCCGACATGACGGTCGACCTGCCGGTGCAGTGGTTGCGGGCGGACCGTTCGGTGCTGCTGCAGTTCAACAATCCCCACCGCCGCAACGGCTGGCCCACGTCCAACTTCTTCTATCAGCCCTTCTTCGAGCGCACCCTCGAACGGCGCCTCGCCGATCGGCCTGGTGTCACCGTGCGTCGTGGTCGCGCGGTGCTGTCGGTCGACCAAGACGCGGATGGGGTCACGGTCACCCATCAGGTATGCCGTGGAGCCGGTTACGGACGCACCGCACCCCAGTTGGTGGAAGGCACGATCCAGCAGGTCAGGGTGCCCTATCTCGTCGCGGCCGATGGGGGCCGCAGTGGTGTGCGAATGCAGCTCGGCATCGAGATGACCGGTCGCAGTTTCCCGCAGCGGTGGTTGGTGGTGGACCTGCGTGCCCGCGAGGGCGTGGACGCCTTTGCTCATCTGCCCTATTTCGACTTCGTCTGCGACCCGGCCCTCCCAACGGTGAGTTGTCCCCAACCGGAGCGCCGACACCGCTTCGAGTTCATGCTCCACGACGATGACGTGACTGAGGACTTCGAGACGCCCGAGAAGGCCCAGGAGTTGATGGGGCAGTATGTCGACCCCGACTCCGTCATCGTCGACCGGCAGCTGGTCTACACCTTCAACGCCCTCGTGGCCGATCGGTGGCGGGTGGGGCGGATCTTCCTCGCCGGTGATGCCGCGCACATGACGCCGCAGTTCATCGGGCAGGGCATGAATGCCGGTGTGCGCGACGCCGACAACCTCTCGTGGAAACTCGCCGACGTCCTCGCGGGGCGTGCCGATGAGTCGATTCTCGACAGTTATGAGAGTGAGCGGCGCCCCCACGCCAAGGCGATGATCGACCTCTCGGTCTTCAACAAGGACATGGTGAGCACCGGCAACCCGTGGGCGATCCGTGCCCGAGAGGTGGCCGCGCAGGTCGCGCCCCGACTGCCGGTCGCCCGCACCGCCCTCAAGGAGATGAAGATCAAGCCGCGCCCCCGGCTGCGCCGTGGTGCCCACCTCGGCCAGCAGCGGCGCCTGGGCGGGTTGATCGGCGCCCAAGGCACGCTCCTCCCCCAGCCTCCGGTCCGCACCCACGCAGGCCGGCCGGTACGCCTCGATGACGCCCTGGGGACGGGCTGGTCGCTCATCGGTGTCAGAGTCGACCCGCATGCGGTCCTCGGATCCGCATGGGATTCCCACGAGCCGACCCTTGTCGCGCTCTACGAGCCGGGCGCTCAACCGCAGGGACGACCGGCCGCGACGTCGATGGCTTCTGACCAGCCCCGATCCGCGACCACCCTCGAGGCCACGGACGACCAGTGGGGCCGCTGGCTGCGACGGTCGCTCATCCGGCAGGGTTCGGTCATCGTCGTCCGACCGGACAAGTACGTTCACAGCGTGATTGCCGGTCCCCGAGGAGCACGATGAGCAGCCCCCGACGCATCGACGTGCACCATCACCTCGTGCCGCCTGACTACGCACAGATGCTGCGCGACAAGGGAATCCAGCCCGGCGGCATCCCGCTTCCATCGTGGGCTGCACCTGTGGCCTCGAAGATCATGCGCAAGAACGGCGTCGAGACCGCGATCCTCTCGGTGTCCACGCCCGGGGTGTGGTTCGGTGACGTCCCCGAGGCGCGCCTCTGGGCCCGGCGGGTCAACGAACATGCTGCGGGGATCGTGGCCGCTCAGCCACGCCACTTCGGCTTCTTCGCGACGCTGACCTTGCCCGATGTCGACGGGGCGATCGCCGAGGCCACCCATGCGCTCGACGTGTTGGGCGCCGATGGCATCGTGCTGCTGGCCAACAACGCTGGGCTCTATCTGGGCGACCCGACCTTCGACCGGCTGCTCGGCTTCCTCCACGAACGGCGCGCCGTCGTCTTCATCCACCCGGGTGAGTTGCCCGGGGGGCCCGCGGACGGCATACCGAGTTTCACCGCCGATTTCCTCCTCGACACCACGCGCACCGCCATCAGTCTGATCCTGTCGGGAGCGCTGGAGCAGTACGACGGGATCCGGTTCGTCCTGGCCCACGCCGGTGGCTTCGTGCCCTACATCGCGCACCGGATCTTGCTCACGACGCTGCGCGAGGAGCCGAAATGGAAACTGGCCGGGATGGCCCTCAACCGCAAGGCGGAAGTGGCGCGACGGATGCAGATGTTCAAGCGCTTCTGGTTCGACATCGCCCTGTCTGCCACTCCCACGACCTTTCCTTCGCTGCTTGCCGTGGCAGATCCGGCCAAGGTGCTCTTCGGGTCGGACTTCCCCTTCGCGCCGGCGATGGCGGTGAAGTACATGCGTCAGGAGTACGAGTCGATCGACCTCTCCAAGGCCGTGCGCCAGGGCATCGACCGCGGCAACGCCGAAGTGCTCTTCCCCCGCTTGGCCGCTCAGATCTAGAAGCGTTGACCCCGGAGGACGATCGCGGTCGGCTCGTGGAGGACGGTCAGGTCCGAGCGCGGGTCACGCGGCAGCACGAGCAGGTCCGCATCCGCACCCTCCTCGAGACCCGGCCGCCCAAGCCAAGCCCGGGCGCCCCAGGTGACGGCGTCGAGGACGGCAGCGGACGGCATACCGGCTTTGGCCAACTCGGCGGCCTCTTGGGGGATGAGCCCGTGCGCAATGGTGCCCCCGGCATCAGTGCCCGCGAAGATCGGCACCCCTGCCTCGAAGGCCGCGCCGATCGTCTCGTAGCGCCGCGCGTGAAGGTCGCGCATGTGCGCGGCATAGCCGGCGAACTTGCCCTCCGCCGCCTCGGCGATCGACGGGAACGTCTCGATGTTGACCAGGGTCGGCACGATGGCAATCCCTTGTGCCGCAAATGTTTCGATGGTGTCCGGGAGCAGCCCGGTCGCGTGCTCGATGCAGTCGGTGCCCGCGACCGCGAAGTCGCGCAAGGACTGCTCACCGAAGCAATGAGCCGTGACCCGCGCCCCCTCCTCATGGGCCACGGCGATGGCTGCCGTGAGGACGTCCACCGGCCAGCAAGGCTCGAGATCACCGGTGTCGCGGTCGATCCAGTCACCCACGAGCTTGACCCAGCCGTCGCCGACACGTGCCTCGATCCGCACCCGCTCGACGAGCTGTTCGGGTTCGACCTCCCAGGCGTAGTTGCGGATGTAGCGACGAGTCCGGGCGATGTGCCGTCCCGCACGGATGACCTTCGGCAGGTCGTCGCGTTCGTCGATCCAGCGAGTGTCGCCCGGCTGCCCGGCGTCACGTATCAGGAGCGTCCCGTGGTCACGATCAGTCCGCGCCTGCTCCTCGGCGACATCACGCGGCACCTCACCCTGATCCCCCAGCCCGACATGACAGTGCGCATCGACGAGTCCGGGGAGCACCCACCCCGCCAAGGTCGCGACCTCGTGCCCTGATCCACCGGGTCGCTCGAACGTCAGTCGTCCATCGATGACCCACGCCTCGTCGCGCACGTCCTCCGTCGAGACGAGGATCGGACCGGTCAGGTGCAGCACCGTTGCCATGGCCGAAACCCTAGCGAGGGCCGACCCGTGTGGGGTCGGCCCTCGTCAGTGGGAACCTGCCCCTCACCCGGCCGGGGTCACTCCGAATCCGGCCAGCCACTCCTGGACCACCGGGATGTCGATGCGCTGATAGCCGCCGATGTAGCGGCAGTTGTCGTTGTAGCCGTAGCTGGTCACCGTCACCTGGTAGCCGTCCTTGAAGGTGGGGCCGCCGGAGTCGCCGAAGCAGGTGCCGCCGGTCCCCTTCTTGTCGTTGAGGTTCCCGTTGAGTTGGAGGATCTGGGACGTGAGCTTCTGCCCGGGCTGGTCGGCCACCCGACGCAGCATCGGGTAACTTTCAGCGGTCGGCCGCTTACCCTGGTTTGGGCCGTCTGCGGTCGGCACTGCCTTGCGCACCTCGGTGCCGTAGCCGACCGACGTGAAGATCGCCTTGTTGAGCAGGTTGGCCGTGAATTTGTCGAGGAACCCGGAGGGTGCCACCGCCACCGGGAAGATGTCGTTGATCGGCTTGTCGAGGACGATGACGCCGACGTCGTTCCAGTTCCTCATGTCGGTGAAGTCCGAGTACTGAGGATGCGTGTAGGCCGTGCCGCTGGCGTAGCCGGCAACCTCGAGTTCCTCTTGGGTGTAGCCCGCACTCGGGTCGGCAGCCACGGGCAGCGGGCTCGGTCCCTGCTCGGCGATCAGGGTGCTGAACGTGACCCCCGTCTTGCCGAGGGTTCCCTCGGTGCAGTGCGCCGCCGTCAGCAGGACCGTCGGGCTGGCCAGACTGGCCGTGCACCGGAATCGACCCTCATCGTCGTAGAAGAAGATCATGCCGACGTTCGGGTGTCTCTCTCCATCGGCTTCACCACCGGTGATCGCCGAAGCGGAGAGAGCAGTGCCTCCGCAGAGCGCGGTCGTGAGGGCGAGGACGCCGAGTGTTCGGCGCGTGGGCTTAGGCATGGTGATGACTCCAACTGCTGGCAGGGATGCGTGGCTGAACAACGTGCCCATCTCACACCATGACGGTGCTCCTTGGCGCCTGATGGGGTGAAGAAAATCGCCACGCCGGCGACGAGCGCTCGTCGCCCCCTACCGTGGGACACATGACGGATGGGACGAGGCGCCATGTGTTGGTGACGGGCGGGAGCCGTGGCATCGGCCGAGCCATTGCGGCTGACTTGGCCCTAGACAGCCACGTCCTCGTCGGCGGCAGGGACCCCGAGGCAGTGGCCGCGGTCGTCGCAGAGTTGCCTTCGGCCGAGCCCTTCGTCTGTGATCTCTCTGACGAGTCCGCGACCACCGCTGCCGCACAAAGCATTTCGCGACTGGATGCGATCGTCCACTCCGCCGGGATCGCCGACGGCGCACCCGTGGCCGAGCTGACCCGCGAGCGACTACGCCACATCTTCGAGGTCAACCTCTTCGCCGTGGCCGACCTCACCCGCCTGCTCCTTCCGCTGCTCCGAGCTTCCGGACGCGGTCACGTCATCGCCCTCAATTCGGGCTCCGGGCTCGCGACCGGCCCCGGCGGAACCCTCTACAACGGGAGCAAGCACGCCCTGCGCGTCTTCACTGATGCCCTCCGCGAGGAGGAGCGCGGCCGAATCCGCGTGACGTCGATCCACCCGGGTCGCACGCACTCGGACATGCAGCGGGAACTCCAGGAGTCGATGGGCAATGCTTACGACGCCACCAAGTACCTCACCCCCGAGTCGGTGGCGTCGACCGTGCGCCTGGCTCTGGACGCGTCCCCTGAAGCCCAGGTGGAGATGCTCTCGATCCGCCCGGTCATCGCCGGTTGACGGGCGAGAGCCAAACGATCACGGTCACACTGCGACGAGCAGCAAGCGGCGCAGGGTCTCGACGACGACGTCGGGCGCGTCCGTGTGCACCCAGTGCCCGGCACCCTTGACGGTCACCTGCCGCACCTTCGGGAAGTAGCCGCGCATCACCTCGGCATCCGCATCGGTGATGTAGCCGGACTCCGCGCCGCGCAGCCAGACGACAGGCCCGTCGTATGCCGGGCAGCCGGCAACCGCTTCCGCCGGCCAGTCCGCGATGACGGAGTCCCTCCCCCGAGCCCCGTCAGCGGAGAAGAGATCGACATTGGCCTGCCAGCGCCAGGAGTCACCGTCACGACGGAGGTTCTGGAGGAGAAAGGCCTTGATGCCCGGGTCGGGCTCGTCGAAGGCTGCCTCGACCTCCGCGCGAGATCGCAACTCCTGCAACGGAAGTGCCTTCATCTCGGCCATGTAGCCAGTGAACCGGTCGAGGTCGCCATAGCCCTTGGGTGCGATGTCCACCACGCAGAGTCGCTCGATCAGGTCCGGGTGCTGGAGTGCCGCGACCATCGACGTCTTCCCGCCCAACGAGTGGCCGACCAACGTCCAAGTCTCCCCGGGCGCGGCCGCGGTAAGGGTGTCGGCGAGCTGCCCGGCATACGCCTCGAAGGAAAACGACTCACCCTCGGGAGTCCACGGCGAACGCCCGTGGTCCGGGAGATCCACCAGCAGTGCGCGAGCGGAGCTGCCGTCGGGGCCGCAGACGGCCTTGGCGATCTGCATCCAGTTGCGCCCCTGCCCAAAGAGACCGTGGCAGAACGCAATTAGCGGGCCAGCCGTCCCGACCGACAACGTGTGGAGTGACACGGTGGTGAGTTCCTGGCCGGGGACTACTTGCCCAGGAACTTCTCGAAGCCGGGGGGCAGTTGCGAGGGGTCGAGAGCGGACGGGTCGAGGCGACTCGTCCCGGACGGCACACCGAAGGCTCCGGTCCCGGATCCGCCGGCCGGACGCTGCCCGGCTGCCTTCTCCTCCGCCGCGCGCTTGGCGGGGTTGCCCGACTTCGACTTCTTGCGCTGCGGCGCCTGCTGACGGCCCTTGCCCTTGCCGCCACCCATCCCCGGCATGCCCGGCATCCCCGGGATGCCACCGCCACGGGCCAGTGACTTCATCATCTTCTGGGCCTCGCCGAAGCGCTCGAGCAGGCCGTTGACCTCGGACGTCGTCACCCCCGAACCCTTGGCGATGCGGGCCCGACGAGAGCCGTTGATCTGCTTGGGGTGGGTGCGCTCGAAGGGGGTCATCGACTGGACCATCGCCTCCACCCGGTCGAACTCCCGCTCGTCGAGAGCGTCGAGTTGGGCGCGCATCTGACCCATGCCCGGCATCATGCCGAGCATCGACTTCAGCGAACCCATCTTCTTGATCGCCGACATCTGTTGGAGGAAGTCCTCGAAGGTGAAGTCCTCCTGGGCGAGGAACTTGCGCTCCATCTCGTCCGCGTGGCGCTTGTCGAAGGCCTTCTCGGCCTGCTCGATCAGGGTGAGCACGTCACCCATGTCGAGGATGCGCGAGGCCATCCGGTCGGGGTGGAAGACCTCGAAGTCCTTCACGCCCTCGCCAGTGGAGGCGAACATGGTCGGCCGCCCGGTGACCGAGGCCACCGAGAGTGCCGCACCACCGCGCGCGTCGCCGTCGAGCTTGGAGAGGACGACACCGGTGAAGTCGACGCCTTGGAGGAAGGCCTCGGCCGTCTCGACCGCGGCCTGACCGATCATCGCGTCGATGACGAAGAGCACCTCGTCGGGCTCGACCGCCGCGCGGATGTCTGCGGCCTGCTGCATGAGGTTGGCGTCAACGGCAAGGCGACCGGCGGTGTCGATGATGACGACGTCGTGCTGACGCGTGCGCGCCGACGCGACACCGGCGCGGGCGACGGCGACCGGGTCACCGAAGGACCTCGTCCCCTCGATGCCACCGGAGACCGCATCATGGCCGGCGATGTTGCCGCGCTCGGGGGCGAAGACCGGCACGCCGGCGCGTTCCCCCACAACCTCGAGCTGGGTGACGGCGTTGGGGCGCTGCAGGTCAGCAGCGACGAGCAGGGGCGTGTGGCCCTGGTCCTTGAGCCACTTGCCGAGCTTGCCCGCGAGGGTGGTCTTTCCGGAGCCCTGGAGGCCCGCGAGCATGATCACGGTCGGCGGCTGCTTCGCGAACCGGATGGTCCGAGTGTCCCCACCGAGGATGGCGACGAGTTCCTCGTTGACGACCTTGACGACCTGCTGCGCGGGGTTCAGCGACTGCGAGACCTCGGCGCCGAGCGCCCGCTCCCGCACGGAGTTCGTGAACTCCTTGACGACCGGCAGCGCCACGTCGGCATCGAGCAGGGCGAGCCGGATGTCCCGCACCGTCTTGTTGACGTCGGACTCGGAGAGGCGGCCCTTGGTGCGGAGGTTCTTGAAGGTCGCACTCAGGCGGTCAGAGAGGCTGTTGAACACCGCACAAGGCTAACCGCCCACAACGGAGTCGTATGCCGGGTGGCTGGCGACACCGACGACCCACCGGGCCGCACGGCATACCCCACGGCTTGTCGGCGGCCGGGACCCGGGCAGCTCACCGGGCCACACGGCATACCAGCGGGTTGGCGGCGAGCGGGGAATGGAACCCACCCCTCTCTCGTTAAGGTGATTGAATCTTCAATGACCTGTCCAGGAGGGCACCATGCAGTTCGGCATCTTCAGCGTCGGCGACGTCACGATGGACCCGACGACCGGCCGCACCCCGACCGAGCACGAGCGACTGACGGCGATGACCGCGATCGCGCTCAAGGCCGAGGAGGTCGGGCTCGACGTCTTCGCCACCGGTGAACACCACAACCCACCGTTCGTCCCCAGCTCGCCCACGACCCTGCTCGGCTGGATCGCGGCGCGCACCGAGCGGCTCAAGCTCTCCACGGCGACCACCCTGATCACGACCAACGACCCGGTCAAGATCGCCGAGGACTACGCGATGTTGCAACACCTGAGTGGCGGGCGCGTCGACCTCATGATGGGCCGCGGCAACACCGGACCGGTCTATCCGTGGTTCGGCAAGGACATCCGCCAGGGCATCCCACTCGCGGTCGAGAACTACCACCTGCTGCGCCGGCTCTGGCGGGAGCCGGTCGTCGACTGGGAGGGGCAGTTCCGCACGCCCTTGCGTGGCTACACCTCGACGCCGGCGCCGCTCGACGGGGTCGCTCCCTTCGTCTGGCACGGCTCGATTCGCTCGACCGAGATCGCCGAGCAGGCCGCGTTCTATGGCGACGGGTTCTTCCACAACAACATCTTCTGGAACATGGAGCACACCTCCTCGATGGTGGCCCTCTATCGCGAGCGCTTCGAGCACTACGGTCACGGGTCCGCGGACCAGGCAATCGTCGGGCTCGGCGGTCAGGTGTTCATGGCGAAGAACAGCCAGGACGCCGTGCGGACCTTCCGGCCGTACTTCGACAACGCCCCGGTCTATGGCCATGGCCCGTCGCTCGAGTCCTTCATGCGGGACACGCCGCTCACGGTCGGGTCGCCGCAGCAGGTCATCGAACGGACTCTGTCGTTCGCCGACTCGGTCGGGGACTACCAGCGCCAGCTCTTCCTCATGGACCACGCCGGCCTGCCCCTGACGATGGTGCTCGACCAGCTCGAGATCCTCGGCTCCGAGGTCGTCCCCGTCCTGCGTCGCGAGTTCGAGGCCCGGCGACCGGCGCACGTGCCGAGCGACCCGCCCACGCACGCCACGCTCGTCGCCGCCGGGCCCGACAGCCCACACCGCAAGGTCATCTCTGCCACCCAGAACATCGGGCTCCCGACCGATGCGCAGCCCGAGGAGGTCCCCGCATGACTCGCAGGATCGTCATCGTGAGCGCCGGTCTCTCCCAGCCCTCCTCCACCCGGCTCCTCGCAGACCAGATCGCCGATG
>DAOLRO010000083.1:2278-11893 GCA_035418665.1 Phycicoccus sp. | reverse complement strand
CGCAGTTTCCTCTGCATGTCGAGACCCCTCAAAGCATTGGGTGTATGCCGTGGGGCCGGGTTGGTGAGCCATCTCGCCAACCCAGGCACGCGGCATACGCAACCTGCCGCACGGCATACGAAGATTGGATGGGGTGGGTGAAGCGGGACTCAGCTGGCGAAGCGGACCGGCATGAGGACGTAGCGGTAGCTCGTGTCGGCCTCTCCGTCGGCGTCCTCCTGGCCGGTGAGCACGGCGGGGCGCGAGGGCTGGGTGAAGGAGATCCGGCTGTGGGTCGTGCCGACCGCGCCCAGACCATCGAGGAGGAACTGAGGGTTGAAGGCGATCTCCAGGCCGGGGCCGGTCATCGTGGACTCGACGGCTTCGGAGGCCTGGGCGTCGTCGCCGGTGCCGGCCTCGATCGTGACCTGACCCTCCTCGAAACGCAGACGCACGGGGGTGTTGCGCTCGGCGACGAGGGCGACGCGCTTGACGGCTTCGACGAGTTCGGCGGTCTTGATGACGGCCTCGGTGTCGCTGCTCGTGGGGAAGATCGAGGAGACCTTGGGGTATTCGCCATCGAGGAGGCGGGTGGTGGAGCGGCGCTGGCCGGACTCGAAACCAACCAGGCCATCACCGCCGGCGGAGTCACCGAAGGCCAGGTCGATCGAGCCCGCGGCGCCGAGGGACTTGGCGGTGTCGAGGAGTTGGCGGCCGGGCACGAGGATGACCTGGCTGGCGTCGGAGGTCGCCGGGTTCCAGTGCAGTTCGCGCATCGCGAGGCGGTAACGGTCAGTGGCCAGGAGGGTCATCGTGTCGCCGTTGATCTCGACCCGGACGCCGGTGAGGATCGGCAGGGTGTCGCCGCGGTCGGCCGCGATCGCCACCTGGGCGACCGCCTGGGTGAAGGTGTGGCCGTCGACCGAGCCACTCGCTGTGGGGGAGGAGGGCAGGGTCGGGTAGTCGTTGCTCGGCATCTGCATGAGGCTGAAGCGCGAGGAGCCGCAGGTGACATCGACCTTGTTGCCGGCGGTCGTGAACTCGACCTGACGGCCAGCCGGGAGGTTGCGGGAGATGTCGGCGAGCAGGCGGCCCAGGACGAGGACCGATCCTGCCTCGGAGACGTCGGCTGGGACGGTGACGCGCGCGGAGACCTCGTAGTCGAAGGCGGAGAGGGTCACCGAGCCCTCGGCGTCGGCCTCGAGCAGGATGCCGGCGAGCACGGGGACCGAGGGTCGCGCGGGCAGGCCGCGTGCGACCCAGGTGACGGCCTCGGCCAGGACATCGCGCTCGAGTTGGAACTTCACGGCATACCCATCCTCGTCCGGGATCGTGCAGGTGCGTTGTGCAGGTGCGTTGGTGAAAGTGCGGGAGGTGCGCGGTGGTCAGCGCACGGAGGAATGACACTAGTGCACCGTCGGCGTGGTGGATACCGCTTCAGGAATTGGGGTTCAACGGCCTGCGCTTGATGCCTTGCTGCACCCTTGTGCACTCGCTCGTTGTCGGGGGGCGAGAAGAGGAAGGGGGAGTAGTCATCGTCATAGGGGGTGTGGATCCTGTGGACAAGAGGGTGTCCGGGCAGGTCAGCAGGCGTGTCGCACGGTGGATGAGCGGGGCATGACTGGTGTAACCCACGGCGTGGATTCGGGACGGTCATGGGGCGTTCACATCGACGTCATCCGGAGCGCCCTCGTTGTCCACGTCCTGACTTAGGTTGTCCACAGTTGTCCACAGGTTGCTGTGGATGAATGAGGACAGGCAGTCCTCACCCGAGCTGTGACGAGAGTTGTCCACAGGGCAACCCACAACCCGTGGATGAACGTGCTCACCTGGTTGTGACTTGGCTGTGCGCACTGGCAGGGCGGGACTCACCGCGACTGGAGTTTGATCCGCCCGGT
Source organism: Phycicoccus sp. (assembly GCA_035418665.1). GTDB lineage: Bacteria > Actinomycetota > Actinomycetes > Actinomycetales > Dermatophilaceae > Phycicoccus_A. The sequence goes on along the minus strand of DAOLRO010000083.1, from coordinate 10,016 downwards.
CAACTCGGTGACGTTGTTGTAGATCGCGCGGCGCTCGGCCATGAGGGTGCCGATCTTCTTGTTCGCGTGCATCACCGTCGTGTGGTCCTTGTTGAACTCCTTGCCGATCTCCGGCAGGGACATCGACGTGAGCTCTCGGCACAGATACATCGCGATCTGGCGAGCGGTGACGAGGACACGGGAGCGGGACGAGCCCCGCAGATCCTCGAGGGTGAGGCCGAAGTAGGAGGCGACCTGGGCCATGATCGTCGCGCTCGTGATCTCGCCGCCCTCGCTGGGGATGAGGTCCTTGAGGACGATCTCAGCCAGGGCCATGTCGACCGGTTGGCGGTTGAGGTTGGCGAAGGCCGTGACCCGGATGAGGGCGCCCTCGAGCTCACGGATGTTCGTCGTGATGCGGGTCGCGATGAACTCGATGACATCCGCCGGCACGTGGAGGCGCTCCTGGATGGCCTTCTTGCGCAGGATCGCCTCGCGGGTCTCCAGGTGCGGTGGCTGGACGTCGGTGAGTAGACCCCACTCGAAGCGACTGCGCATGCGCTCCTCGAAGCCGGCCAACTGCTTGGGCGGCACATCACTGGTGATGACGACCTGCTTGTTGGCGTTGTGCAGCGTGTTGAAGGTGTGGAAGAACTCCTCCTGCGTCTGCTCCTTGCCCTGCAGGAACTGGATGTCGTCGATGAGGAGCACGTCGACATCGCGATAGCGGCGCTGGAAATTGGCGGCCTTGTCGTCGCGGATGCTGTTGATGAAGTCGTTGGTGAACTCCTCGGAGTTCACGTAGCGCACTTTGAGGTGGGAGTAGAGGTTGCGGCTGTAGTGACCGATGGCGTGGAGCAGGTGGGTCTTGCCCAGTCCGGAGTCGCCATAGATGAAGAGCGGGTTGTACGCCCGGGCGGGGGTCTCGCCCACCGCGGTGGCCGCGGCGTGCGCGAAGCGGTTGCTGTCGCCGATGACGAAGGTCTCGAAGGTGTACTTCGGATTGAGGCGGGTCAACTCGACCTGCTCGGGGACGCCACCGCGTCGGTTGGTCAGTGGGAGAGCGGTCACCGATCCGACGGGCTCGTCATCCTCGATGCCGTCGAGTTCACGCCGACGGAGGGCACGCCTGATCTCAGGGTCGCCCTGGTCAGGGACGTCTCCCACTGAGTCCTCGCCCGGGCTGCGTTCGCCGCGCTCGGTTCGCTCGGGCTCCTCGGTCGGGGCGTCGACCAGGGCATGGTCAACGGTGACGGCGAGGCGGACGGGATGCCCGAGGGACTCCGTCAGGCTGGCGATGATGCGCTCACGCAGCCGGGTCTCGACGATTTCCTTGGTGAAGTCGTTGGGTGCCGCGACCAGGGCGGTGTCGTCGAGGAGGCCGACCAGCTTGGCGAGGGAGAGGAAGGCTCGCTCCTGGACGGACACCCCGTCGTTGTCGAGGGTTGCCAAGGTCTTTTCCCAGATGACATTCATCGACCCATCGGCCACGGCGTCGTGCTCCCTCTCCAGCGCATCCCGGGCGAAGTCCCACGAATGGCGGCTTCGATGTTGCCATGCGTCCCTGCGCATCCACAGGGATGTCCACAGTCTGTGTGTTAAGTCTGGGCTGTGGTTGCCTTGGGGCCCAGGGGCTCCGCACGAAGTCCAGACCGTAACCCCTTGGGGCCCGCCTGAGCAACCAGAAGTTCACCTGATTCGGCGTGTCGTGCGTGGGTCCGCCCGTTCTCCTGAGATGGTGAGCGGTTGGTCGTCGGGGCGTCAGGCGAGGGAGGACCGAGTTCGGCTGGTTTGACCCGTCGCGCTGCACTCCCGTACCGTTGAACGGCCTGTTGTATCGGGCGTTTTCGCCTGCCCGTGCCAAGGATGTGCCGGCCGTTCCGGTCCACGTCGTCCTCTGCACGGACTGACGATCGCGACCGATGCAGCCAGCACCGTGAATCAGCACTGAGACTGCACCAAGACTGCTTCAACCAGGGTTCCTTCCCAAACCCACCTTTTGTCGAAAGAGATCAGCCGTGAGCAAGCGCACCTTCCAGCCGAACAACCGTCGTCGGGCCAAGACCCACGGCTTCCGTCTTCGCATGCGCACCCGCGCCGGCCGCGCCATCCTGGCCGCCCGTCGCCGCAAGGGCCGCGCCGAGCTGTCTGCCTGAGGCCGCGCCGGTGCTCCCGGCGCGCAGCCGCCTGCGGGAACGCAGCGACTTCACGTCGGTGGTCCGAGGCCCAGGTGGCACTCGAGCGGGGTCAAGGCTCCTCGTGGTCCACGCCACCGCAACCGACACGCGTGCGGGCATGCCCCCGCGTGTCGGTTTTGTCGTGTCCAAGGCCGTCGGTGGAGCCGTCACGCGCAACAGGGTCAAGCGTCGCCTGCGCGCCCTCATCGCGAGCCACCTGGCCTCCCTGCCCCAAGGCGTCGACCTCGTGGTCCGGGCCAATCCCGCGGCGTCCTCGGCAAGCTTCGAGGACCTGGAATATGGCCTGATTCCGTTGCTGCACAAGGCAATTCGACAGATCAAGGTGGCTTGAGATGGCGACCTCCGTGCGTCGAGCGCTCGCCATGCCCCTGATCCTCCTGGTCCGCGCCTACCAACGACTCATCTCGCCGCTCCTGCCCCCCTCGTGCCGCTATTACCCGAGTTGTTCGGCGTATGCCGTGACCGCCCTCGAGCGTTTCGGTCCCGTCCAGGGAACTTGGCTGGCCCTCCGCCGGTTGGGCAGGTGCCACCCCTGGTCGGATGGGGGCGTGGACCACGTCCCGGCCCGGCCCGGTGAGGTGCTCGACGACCTCGGCCGATCCGTGAGTCACCCGGACGTGGATCGCCAGAACTTCGTTCGACACGACTTCGTTCGACACCCCGCCACCGACCTGACTGCGCACACCTGCTGAGCCGGCCCCCCGGCATACCGAATCTTTCCCGCGGAGCGACAAGCGAAGCGGACAACCCAAGAGGACCTGATGGGCGACTTCTTCAACTCCGTGCTCTACCCGATCGAATTGCTGGTCGCGTGGATCATGTACGGCTTCCACTCGGCCCTGACGACGATCGGGATGTCGTCCGGCGGTGGCTGGACGTGGGCGCTCTCGATCGTCGGCCTCGTGATCGTCATGCGGGCGGCAATGATCCCGCTCTTCGTGAAACAGATCAAGGCCTCGCGCAAGATGCAGCTCATCCAGCCGGAGCTGCAGAAGATCCAGAAGAAGTACAAGGGCAAGACCGATCCTGAGTCGCGCCAGGCGATGACCCAGGAGACGATGGAGCTCTATCGCAAGGAGCAGACGAACCCCTTCTCCTCGTGTCTGCCGATCCTCGTGCAGTCACCCTTCTTCTTCGGCCTCTTCCGAGTGCTCAACGGCCTCCAGGACATCGCGGACGGCAAGCGCGACACGATCGGGCCGATCACCAAGGCGGTCGCGAGCGAGGCGGAGCAGGCGACGATCTTCGGCGCGCAGCTCTCCGATCACTTCCTCGGGGCGGACTCACTCAACACGCAGATCGTCACGGTCATCCTCATCATCCTGATGTCGGCCACCACCTTCACCACGCAGTACCAACTGATGATGAAGAACATGCCGGCGTCCGCGCTGGACAACCCCTTCGCCAAGCAGCAGAAGATCATGCTCTATGCGATGCCGGTGCTCTTTGCGGTGTCGGGCATCAACTTCCCGATCGGTGTGCTCATCTACTGGTTCACCACCAACGTGTGGTCGATGGTCCAGCAGTTCTACGTGATCCGTCGGATGCCCACCCCCGGCTCCGAGGCCGAGAAGGCGCTCCACGCCCGTCTGGCCAAGCGGGGCAAGGCGATCCCGATCGCTGCCAAGTCCGTGACCCAGTCAGAGTCCGAGGGCGATGGTGACGGCACGGATGGCACGGATGCCGTCGCGCCCAAGGTGTCGGGACAGCGCCAACAGCCCAAGAGCAAGAAGCGCGCCCGCAAGCCGCAGAACCCCGCCCAGCCAGGCGGAAAGCCCACACCCGGGGACGACGGATCCACCTCGGGTCCGGGCTCACCCATCAGCTGACCCACGGGTGCCGGCGGACCGATGCGCACCGCCGGACCTGACCACGGGACGACGCCGTCCCCCTGCCCTGCAAGGAGTTCGACCATGAGCGAGAACGAGACCGAGGCCACCGAGGTGCACGCGGCGGCCGACGTTGACGATGTGACCGACCAGACCGAGGTGTCCAGCGAGACCAATGACACCGAGGCTCCGAGGGAAGAGGGCGAGACCAAGGCGCCCGCGACCGGCCGCGGCGGACGCAAGGCCCAACTCGAGAAGGAAGGCGAGGTTGCTGCTGACTTCCTCGAGACCCTGCTCGACATCTGCGACCTCGACGGGGACATCGATGTCGACATCGATGGCGACCGCGCCGCAGTGTCCATCGTGGACTCCGAGGAGGGCCGGGTGCCGCGCCGCCTCGTCGGTCAGGACGGCAAGGTCCTGGACTCCCTTCAGGAGCTGACGCGCCTGGCCGTCCAGACGGCGACCGGTGAGCGCAGCCGGCTCATGCTCGATGTCGCCGGACACCGGGCTGAGCGCCGCGCGGCTCTTGTCGAGATCGCCAAGGAAGCCATCGCGAAGGTCAAGGAGGGCAGTGAGCGCGAAGCCCTGTCCCCCATGACGGCCTTCGAGCGCAAGGTCGTGCACGACGAGATCCTCGCTGCGGGTTTGGTCTCGGAGTCCGAGGGCGTGGAGCCGCGCCGGTTCGTCGTCGTCCTGCCTGCCTGATGTTTCACGTGAAACATCACGCTCCGTGCTCGCTCGATCCGAGCCTCAACTCATGACCGAGGCTCCACTCACGCCGCCAGCCGCACCTTCGGGTGCGGCTGCGGTGTTCGGTGACCGTATGCCGTGGGCACGCCGGTTTGCGGAGATCCTCGCGGACACCGGGGTGAGCCATGGACTCATCGGCCCTCGTGAGGTGACCCGCCTCTGGGATCGCCACCTCCTCAACTGTGCAGTGATCGAGGATTCCTTCCCACCGAGCACTCGGGTGATCGACGTCGGTTCGGGTGCTGGCCTTCCCGGCCTGGTCCTCGCGCTGGTGCGCCCCGATCTCGAGATGCATCTCGTCGAGCCGATGCTGCGCCGGACGACGTGGCTGACCACAGTGGTCGATGAGCTCGACTTGGCCAATGTGACGGTCCATCGAGGTCGAGCCGAGGAGTTCGTGGGATCGTTGTCCGCCCCGTGGGTGACCGCTCGGGCGGTCGCGCGGCTCGACAAGCTTGCGCGCTGGTGTGCACCGCTGCTCGATGCCGACGGCACCTTGGCGGCGATGAAGGGACGGTCCGCGACCCAGGAGCTCGAGGAGGACCGACCAGCGCTGGACCGGATGGGCTTGCGGACAGCCATGGTGAGCGAGCACGGAGCTTCGGTCCTCGACGAGCCTGTCTTGACGGTGGACCTGACCTTTGTCCGGGCCTCCACGCGGCCAGAAGGTCCAAGGGGACGCGGCGTCGCACGCAGCGCTGAGTCCGATCGGCGGCGCGGTTGGCCGCCGGCGAGGGCCGTGCCTCGCCGGCGGATGTTTCACGTGAAACATCGGTGAGTGTCGTGAACTGAACACATCCGGCGTCGCCGCCGAGACATAACGGGAACTCCGAGACTCCTACGTTCGGAGCATGCGCCAACTACTCGCCCTGTGTTGTATCCCGGTTCTCCTCCTGGCCGGCTGCGGTCTCGACGACGCCACGGACAGCACCACTGACTCGCCTGCTGTGAGTGAGTCAGCCACCAACAGCTCGAGTGCGACATCCACACCCACCGAGAGTGCCTCGGCGGCCCAGCCTGCGGCGGCAGCGCCGGCACCCGCTCAGCCAGCACCTGCCGTCCAGGATCCCCCACCTGCGGATGGGCCGCGGCAGACCGACCTGCTCTATGGATACGAGTACGCCTGGGACGAGGGCATGTCGGTGTCCGTTTCCGTGCCCCAAGAAATTCAGGCCTCGCAGACCATGAGGCAGAACTTCCCGAACAGCGCCATCCACGTCGTCAATGTGACCGTGACCAACACCGGGACCGTTGACCGGAACGTCAGCGATCTGACCTTCACGGGACACGCGGGCGGTCGTGAGGCGATGCCGGTCTATGACATGGAGATGGGCCTGATGCAGCGCTTCACCCCGCTTGCGCCGGGGGAGTCCGACACCTACCAGCTGCTCTTCGAGACTGACTTCGGTCAGACCCCCAACATCGAGGTGTCCTTCGACTCATCCGTGATGACCGTCCTCTACGAGTGACCGTCTTCTCGGCTCGACCCGTCCATCACGGGTCGAGCCGGGGCTGCCTTTGCCCGGGGAGCCGTTCGTGGGGTTTGATGACAGGGTTCACCCCCTCCCGACGAAGGTGTTTGCGCGTGTTCCCAGCTGTGGACCTCACCACCGAACGAACCGTTGCCCCGGGTATCGGCTTCCCCGAGATTCTGGCCCACCGAGGCACGCCATTGGGGTGGCCCCGACACATGGACGAACATCCAGCCCTCCAGTCCTCGGATGACGATGTTTCACGTGAATCATCTCTTGACTCAGGGACGACGTCCTCGACTCCAACAACCGATGTTTCACGTGAAACGCGGGTGACGACCGAAGAGTCGACGGTCCCCGAGGCTGATGTTTCACGTGAAACATCAGCGGATGTGCGCGATGACCTCGCGGCGGCCATTCCCGAGGGTGACGAGGAGAGCCCGTTGGCCCAGGCGGTTGCCGCCGACGCGCGGAAGCGGATCACCCTGACGGGCCGAATTCTTCCCCGGCCAGCGGAGCCCCGAGTCCTGACCGTGGCGAACCAGAAGGGCGGAGTCGGCAAGACGACGACCGCCGTCAACGTCGCCGCCGCCCTCGCTCAGGCTGGGGCGAGAGTTCTGGTCATCGATCTCGACCCCCAGGGCAATGCGAGCACCGCCCTCGGGATCGACCACCATGCCGAGGTGCCGAGCATCTACGACGTCCTCGTCGAGGGCACCCCGTTGGCCGAGGTGGTTCAAGCCTGCCCCGACGTCGACGGCCTGCTATGTGCGCCGGCGACCATTGACCTGGCCGGCGCCGAGATCGAACTGGTCTCTTTGGTCGCCCGCGAGACGCGTCTGGCCAAGGCGGTCACGGCATACCTGAGCAGTGCAGCCGAGCGGGGCGCCCCGGTGGACTACGTCTTCATCGACTGCCCGCCGAGCCTGGGCCTGCTCACCGTGAACGCGTTCGTGGCGGCGGGGGAGGTCTTCATCCCGATCCAGTGCGAGTACTACGCGCTCGAGGGACTCTCCCAACTGCTCAAGAACATCGAGCTCATCCGCAACCACCTCAATCCCGGGCTGCACGTCTCCTCGATCCTGCTCACCATGTTCGACGGGCGCACCCGCCTGGCCGCACAGGTGGCCGAAGAGGTCCGCTCCCACTTCCCTGATCAGACCTTCCGCGCGGTCGTGCCGCGATCCGTCCGCATCTCCGAGGCGCCCAGTCATGGTCAGACCGTCATGACTTATGACCCCAACAGCAGCGGCGCGCTGTCCTATCTCGAGGCCGCCTCCGAGATGGCCGAGCGCAACACCCTGCCCAACGCGCCGATCACCGATGACAACAAGGAGTCCTGAGATGAGCGAAAAGCGTCGCGCGTTGGGCCGTGGCCTGGGCGCTCTCATCCCCTCGAGCGGGAGCAACGAGCGGCCGACCGACGTCTTCTTCGGGCCGGACAGCCATCGCGGGCAGCCTTCGGCAGAGCCCGGCGCTGCCGGGTCCGACGAGCACGCCTCCACCC
>DAOLRO010000083.1:0-2178 GCA_035418665.1 Phycicoccus sp. | reverse complement strand
CTCCTGCGCGATGCCCTCCTCGAGAACCTCCACCGCAGCCAACTCAACGCCCTCGAGGAAGCCGCCGCCTATCAGCAACTCCTCGACGACTTCGGCTGCACGCAGGAGGAACTCGCCACCCGCATCGGTCGCTCCCGCCCGCAGATCTCCAACACCTTGCGCCTGCTCAAACTGCCGCCCCTGGTCGCCCGCCGGGTCGCCGCCGGAGTCCTGAGCGCCGGCCACGCCCGGGCCCTGCTCGCTCTGCCCGACGGAGGAGCGATGGAGCGGCTGGCCCAGCGCATCGTGGCCGAGGGCCTGTCGGTGCGCTCGGTCGAGGAGATCGTCACCCTCGGTGGTGACGAGGAGAAGGTCACCAGGCGCAGGCCCCGTGCCGGCGGGCGCCGTCCCCAACTCGACGACATCGCCGCTGAGCTCTCCGACCATCTCGAGACGCGTGTGCTCATCGCCCTGGGGCAGCGCAAGGGCAAACTCACCGTGGAGTTCGCCAGCGTCGAGGACCTTCATCGAATCACGGCAGCCATGGGACTGAAGGAACGCGCCTGACAGCGACCACACGGCATGCGGCACCATGGTCCACGACACTCATTGACGACAGGGGGACACCATGACCGACCGCCAGGACCTCATCCGCTTCTTCTCTGCCCTGGACGGCGGCGGCGATGTCGTCTTCGTGCGCCCGGGGGACCACACCGCGGGCGAAGCCGCGCAGGATGCTGCGGAGTTCCTCGCCGACCGGGGCCACCCAGCAGGCGTGTGGCTGGGCTGGGACCGGGTGGGGGACGATCAGGCCTTTGCGGGCGGTGCGCTCGTGGCCCCGTTGACGCTCTGGTATGGCGGTGAGCAGGCCCGTGCCGAGGCCCTGCTGGCCACCCTGCCGGAGCGCTATGCGTGGTCCCACGAGGCCGATGAGCATACCGCGTGGTTCACGCTGTCGAGGGTGCTCTCGGAAGAGGAGCGCGCCTACCCGGAGCCCAGTGACCAGGGGGCCGTCCTGGAACGCATCGGTGTCATCCGCGCCGAGGACGGACAGCGCAACGACCCGCCCAAGGGCTACTGGGACGAGGACGAGGAGATCCCGCCACGGCAGCCGCTTCCGGAGTCGGACCTGGTCTGGCTCGACGAGGTGTTCGCGAACGGCTCGACCAAGAGCCGGTTGCAGGCACTGCGCGTGGCCGGGCCCACGAGCGACCAAGCGGTCGACGGGGTGCTCTCCGACCTTGGCGCGCTCGCGAAAGGCGACGTTGCCGACGAACTCGAACGCCTCCTCCGCGTGCTGGGCAACGAGGGCCATACCCGCTATGACGAGGTCGTGGATGCCCTGGCGGCGATGCGCGGCTGGGCCGCCAGGACCGCAGCGGCCAAACATCTGAAGCTGCGCGTGGGTGAGGGCGGAGTTGCGGCCGAGGCGACCATCCGCGGCTGGCTGTCCGGCAAACAGCGCAGTGAATCCTCGGAGAACGTGCCCGGCGGCATCTCCGCGCTGAGTGATTTGCTCCGTCAGCGCACCGGCAGCAGCGAGGCTGAGGCCCTGCGCGAGTTGGCCGACGACGAGCGGCTGTCCGAGGGGTCGCGCCAGACGGCGCGGCAGTACCTCGGCTTCCTCGAGTCCGACTGAGGCAACGCTCGACGCCACCGTGTGGCGACCTGGAGCCAGCCCCACGGCATACGCACAATGCACTCGGCCCCGCTCACCAAAGGTGAACGGGGCCGAAAAGCGTTGCAGGAGTAGGCAATTCAGCCCATCAAGGCTCAGCTGAGGAAGGGCTCGAGCTCGCGCAGCAGCTTGGGCTTGGGCATCGCGCCGACGATCGTCTTGACGATCTCGCCACCCTTGTAGAGGTGCATGGTCGGGATGCTCGTGATGCCGAGCTTGCCGGTGATCGCGGGGTTCTCGTCGGTGTTGAGCTTGACGATCTCGAGCTGGTCACCGTGGCTCTTGGCGATTTCCTCGAGCACGGGAGCCACGGCGCGGCACGGGCCGCACCAAGGAGCCCAGAAGTCGACGAGCACGGGCTTGTCGGCGCCGAGGACCTCGATCTCGAAGTTGTCGTCGGTCACGACCTTGAGGTCAGCCATGGGGAGTCCTTTCGTGGGCCGACGCGGGTCGCGTGCGGCGTTCGGGTTCGATCCTACGTGGGGGAGGGGACAGGGGCGCCCGGGCGGCGGGCCCCGATT
>DAOLRO010000082.1:8673-11949 GCA_035418665.1 Phycicoccus sp. | reverse complement strand
GTCCAGGACGGCCATTGCGCCGGCCTTGTCGAGGGGGTCGTTGCCGTTGCCGCACTTGGGCGACTGGATGCAGCCGGGGCAGCCGTGTGCGCACGGGCAGGACCGGATCGCCTCGGCCGTCGCCTCGAGCCACATCAACAGGGATCGGTGGCCCTGCTCGGCGAAGCCGGCTCCTCCGGGGTAGCCGTCGTAGACGAGCACGGTCGGAAGCCCGGTGTCTGGATGGAAGGCTGTCGAGACGCCGCCCACGTCCCACCGGTCCGAGCTCGCCACCAGCGGGAGCATCCCGATCGCGGCATGTTCTGCCGCGTGCAGGGCTCCCGGCCAGCGATCCTCATCGAGCCCAGCGGCCTCCAAGGCAGTGGGTTCGACGGTCCACCAGGCCCCCGTGGTGAGCAGCATGCGCTCCGGGAGGTCCAGAGAATGCTGCCCGATCACCTCTCCACTCGGGAGTCGCCGGAGGAAGCCGGTCACTCTGCTCGTCACCCGAACGGAACCGAACGCTGCCGTCACTGCGCCCGCACCCACCGTCGAGATCGACCTCACCAACGAGAACGTGCTCGTCGACTGGGACCACGTCAACCACCCGGGATCACCGCGGACCACGGTGGCTGTCCCGGACTCGAGATCGAGCTCGGTCACGACGTGCGTTTCGCCCTGATGCACATGCACTGCGCCGGCATGCACCTGGCCGTGGGCGGTGGCCTCATCGATCGTCCCGAGGACGCGGCCCGAGCGTCGATCCACGATCGACACCGTGGCCGCCGCCCCACGCAACGAGACGTGATCGGCAGCGCGGTCGTCCCGTGCCCAGAACCATCCCGTCGGCCGCCGACGCAGCACGCCCGCCCCGACGAGTCCCTCGACGAGCGAGGGCGCTGCCGGGCCGAAGAGGTCGAGGTCCTCGTGTCTCAACGGCATCTCCGCGGCAGCAGCGGCCAGGTGTGGTGCCAGCACGTGCGGATTGTCAGGGTCGAGCACCGTCGCCTCGACCGAGCTGCCGAAAATCATCTGTGGGTGGGCGAGGAGATAGGTGTCCAGCGGGTCGTCCGCGGCGATGAAAACGGCCAGCGACTCCTGTCCGGCGCGACCTGCCCGGCCCGCCTGCTGCCACAGGCTGGCTCGGCGTCCTGGCCACCCAGCCACAAGGACCGCATCGAGCCCACTGATGTCGACACCGAGCTCCAGCGCGTTGGTGGCGGCGACCCCCATGAGATCGCGCTGCCGGAGAGCCCGCTCCAGTCGTCGCCGGTCCTCGGGGAGGTATCCCCCCCGATAGGCAGCCACTCGATCGGCAAACTCAGGAGCGTTGTCCCACAAGCGATCTCGCGCTCGCGAGGCCAGCGCCTCAACCCCGGCACGACTACGGGCGAAGGCAACGGTCTGGGTGTCGCCCGCGACGAGGTCGGCGAGGAGATCGGCAGCCTCGGTCGTCGCGGAAAGCCGGTGTCCATCGATCGTCGGTGGCTCCCACAGGGCGAAAGCCAGCGCCCCGCGAGGTGAGCCGTCCACCGCGACCGAGCGGACCGGCATACCGATCAGTCGCCCGGCGTGCGCGTCGGGGGAGGTGACGGTGGCGGAGGCCAACACGAAGGTGGGGAAGGCTCCATAGCGGGCCAGCACGCGGCGCAACCGACGAAGGACCGCGGCGACATGGGAGCCGAAGACTCCGCGATAGGTGTGGCATTCGTCGATGACCACGTAGCGCAGTGCCCGAAGGAACCCTCGCCAGTGCGCGTGCCCGGGCAGCAGCGAATGGTGCACCAGGTCGGGGTTGGTCAGCACCACATGTGCGTGGTCACGAATCCAGCGTCGCTCGTCCGTCGGGGTGTCCCCGTCATAGGTCGCAATCCGAACCCCAGGCAGGGACCATGACTCGAGTCGTGCGCGTTGGTCCGCCGCGAGCGCCTTGGTGGGGGAGAGGTAGAGGACGGTGGCTCCCCGACCGCTCGGTGCATCGAGTCCGTCGAGGACGGCCGAGATCGATGGGACGAGGTAGCCCAGGCTCTTGCCGGAAGCGGTCCCGGTGGAGAGCACCACGTGCTGCCCTTCGTGGGCCGCGTCCATGGCCTCCCGCTGGTGGGTCCACGGGGTCGCCAGCCCTTGGCCGAGGAGGGCGCTGAGGAGAGTGGGATGCACCCATTCGGGCCAAGTCGACACCCGGGCCGGGCGGGCAGGGAGGCGCTCCAGATGCCGCAATCGATCGGGGCGATCGAGGCATCGGGGAAGGTCCACCCTCGGAAGGGCTTCGGATTCCGTCGCCACGCGACTACGGTAAGCGCCGACAGTGACACTCGGTCCGACCCACGGACCCTGCGGTGGAGGAGGACCTCGGTGGACATCACGGTTTCCGAGCGCACGGATGGGATCGTCGTCGTCGATGTCGGCGGCGCCGTGGACGTCTACACCGCCGCCCAGTTGCGCAGCGCTCTGGATGCGCAGATCCATCAGGGTCGCACTCGCCTCATCCTCGACTTCGACGACGTGGACTTCCTCGACTCGACCGGCCTGGGTGTCCTCGTGGCCCGCCTCAAGGTGGTGCGAGTGCAGGACGGCTGGATCCGGCTGGTCTGTTCGTCGGAGAAGATCCTGCGCGTCCTGCGTATCACCGGACTCGACAAGGTCTTCCCGATCGTTGCCGCCGTCGAGGATGCCGCGCAGAATCCGAGTGCCTCGGGCAACACGGCTGCTGCCGGCTGACGCAATGGTGCGGCCGCTGGTCGGCCTCCCTCGGCCGTGCGTGAGTGTGGTCACAACGGCGTCCCTGCGTGATCTGTGATGTGAGTCACCGGGGTATGGTCTGCTCGGCACGGTCGTGTCGCGGACTCACCCCTGTCGAGTTCGCCGCGACGACGTGCGCCCCGTATTCGTCAAGGAGGATGAAATGTCCACACTCGGACTCGCGCGCCCCGCAGCGAGTTCCGCTCTCGACCTGGTCGGGACGAACCTCTACCTGGTGATCACGATCGCGGCCATCGCCGTCATCGCCCTCATCATGGGTGTCGTCTTCCGAGCGCAGGTCCTCGCAGCGGACCCCGGCACCGAGAAGATGCAGGAGATCGGCGCGGCCGTCGAGGAAGGGGCGCAGGCCTACCTCGCACGCCAGTTCAAGACCCTCGGCATCTTCGTCGTCCTCGTCTTCGCGCTCCTCTTCCTCCTCCCCGGCGAGATGAACGTCAAGATCGGTCGCTCGATCTTCTTCATCGTCGGAGCACTCTTCTCGGGAGCCATCGGCTACCTGGGCATGAGCCTGGCGGTCAAGGCCAACGTGCGCGT
>DAOLRO010000082.1:0-8573 GCA_035418665.1 Phycicoccus sp. | reverse complement strand
CTGGTCTTCCCGCTCATCGTCCCGGCCATCGGTGCGGTCACCGCCCTCCTCGGTGTCTTCATCACCAAGGCCAAGCCGGGCGAGAACGCCCTCTCGGCGATCAACCGCGGCTTCTACATCACCGCCGCCATCTCCGCCGTGCTCTCCGCGATCGCGGCCTACACCTACCTGCCGGCGACGTATGCCGACCTGGGCTCGACCAACGCCGAGATCTCCCAGCTCAGCGGTGACCCGCGGATCGCGGCCATCTCGGCCGTCATCATCGGCATCATCCTCGCCGGCGTCATCCTCTGGCTCACCGGTCACTTCACCGGCACCGACAAGCGCCCGACCCTCGACGTCGCGCGCACCTCGCTCACCGGTCCGGCCACCGTTGTCCTCTCCGGCATCGGCGTCGGCCTCGAGTCCGCGGTCTACACCGCCGCGATCATCGGTGCGGCCGTCTACTTCGCCTTCATCCTCGGCGGTGGCTCGGTCATCCTGTCGCTCTTCCTCATCGCGCTGGCCGGCTGTGGCCTGCTCACGACGGTCGGCGTCATCGTGGCCATGGACACCTTCGGTCCGGTCTCCGACAACGCCCAGGGCATCGCCGAGATGTCCGGTGACGTGGACGAGGAGGGGGCGCAGATCCTCACCGAGCTCGACGCGGTCGGCAACACGACCAAGGCCATCACCAAGGGCATTGCGATCGCCACGGCTGTCCTTGCCGCGACCGCGCTCTTCGGCTCCTACACCGACGCGTGGCAGGGTGCGGTCCGCGCCCTCGACGCCGGCTCCATCTCGGAGGAGAAGGCCACCGCCTTCCTCAACGGCGCCTTCGGTCTGGTCACCTCCCCGAACACCCTCGTCGGCCTCATCCTTGGTGCCGCCGTCGTCTTCATGTTCTCCGGTCTGGCCATCAACGCCGTGACCCGGGCGGCCGGCGCCATCGTCTTCGAGGTGCGTCGCCAGTTCCGCGAGATCCCCGGGATCATGGAGGGCACGACCAAGCCCGAGTACGGCAAGGTCGTCGACATCTGCACCAAGGACTCGCTGCGCGAGCTCGCCACCCCCGGTCTGCTCGCAGCGCTCTCCCCGATCGCGGTCGGCTTCGGCCTGGGCATCGGCGCGCTCGCTGGCTTCCTCGCCGGTGCGATCGGCGCCGGTGCGCTCATGGCCGTCTTCCTCGCCAACTCCGGTGGGTCGTGGGACAACGCCAAGAAGATCGTCGAGGACGGCCACCACGGCGGCAAGGGCTCCGAGGCCCACGCCGCAGTGGTCATCGGTGACACCGTGGGTGACCCCTTCAAGGACACCGCCGGCCCGGCCATCAACCCGCTCCTCAAGGTCATGAACCTCGTCGCGGTCCTCATCGCTCCGGCCATTGTCGGTCTGTCGATCGGCCCGGGCGAGAACGCTGCGATCCGTTACGGCATCGCCGGCATCGCCTTCGTCGTCATCGTGGCGGCGGTCGCGGTCTCGAAGCGACGCGATCTGGCCATCGGCAACGACGACGACCCGGATGCGGCGATCGCTGAGGAACAGCACCCGCAGCACCACCACCACCCGGCTCAGGTGAGTGCTGCGACCCCCGCTGACGAGTCGGTCGACGTCGTCGTCCTCGAGAAGGACACCCGCGACTGACGGGTCCCGTCGAGCAAGACCGCAGAACAATTGGTATGCCGTGTGGCCCGGTTCCCGAGATGGGAGCCGGGCCACACGGCATACGTCTCGTTGCTGCGTCCGCGCGAGGGGCACCTGCTGGTGTCCACGACGCGGACGCAATCGAAACGGCCCCGATAGGCTGGCCCGCGATGCCGACCAACTCGCCCCGTCTCGATGCCGACCTCATCGCCGCGCTCCGTCATGACCTGATCGCGGCGGACTTCACGGTCTCCGGGGTGGGGGAGCTCCTCGGCCCCATGGCCCTCGCCGCGCTCGATCGCGAACAGGCGCTCCCCGCCCAACGCGTGACGGTTGGTGCGTCGAGCCCGGTGGCTGCCCTCGTGCGGCTCTTCACTCTCGGTGACCCGGTCGATGCGCAGGACGTCCAGGCGGCGCTCCCCACGCTGGGCCTTGCCGGCGCCTTGGAGCTCGGCCTCGTCCAGGCCGAGGGTGATGCCGTCCGGGCGGTCCTCGACGTCCGGCCCCATGCCGCCGACGAGCGGGACTTCTGGGTGGCCTCGGATCTGGCCGAGTTGGCGACCGGTCAACCGGTCCGGCCCGATCACGTGCTCGGGATCGGCGGGGCGTCCGCGACGCTGGCTGCCTGGACCCCGCGGCCGGCGGTCAGGACCGCCCTCGACGTCGGCACCGGCTGTGGGATCCAGGCACTGCACCTGCTCGGGCACGTCGACGAGGTGACGGTCACCGACCTCTCCGAGCGAGCCCTGGCCTATGCCCGCTTCAACGCCGTGCTCAACGAGGCGGACTGGCGCGTCCTCGCCGGTTCGATGCTCGAACCGGTGGCGGGGGAGGCCTTCGACCTCATCGTCAGCAATCCGCCCTTCGTCATCACCCCACGCTCCGGTGCCGTGCCGCACTTCGAATACCGCGATGGGGGAGCCAGCGGCGATGCGGTCGTCGCCGATCTCGTGCGCTCGATCGGTGCGCACTTGCGGCCCGGGGGAATTGCGCAGTTCCTCGGCAACTGGGAGGTGCCCGCCGGATCCACGTGGGAGGAGCGCGTTTCCGGATGGCTCTCGGGGACCGGTCTCGACGCGTGGGTGGTCCAGCGCGAGGTGCAGGACCCGGCGGAGTATGCCGAGACGTGGGCCCGCGATGGCGGTCACCACAGCGGGACGGCCGATTTCGATCGGATGTATGCCGCGTGGCTGGACGATTTCGCTTCCCGCGAGGTCGAGTCGATCGGGTTCGGCGTGATCACGCTCCACAAGCCATTGGGTGCGACTGGTGAGACGCAGCGCGAGCCGGTGCTCGATCTCGTCGAGGTGCGTCATCCCGTCGAGTTGCCGATGGGTCCGACTGTCCTGGCCGGGCTGAGGGCCCGCGTGTGGCTGGCCGAGCACGACGACGACGAGATCCTCGACCATGCCTGGGTTGCCGCAGGTGAGGTCCACGAGGAGCGGCACACGCTGCCCGGTGCGCTCGACCCGAGCCGGATCCTCTGGCACCAAGGTGGGGGACTGCGACGGAGCGTGCCGCTCACGACGGTCACCGCGGCATACGCCTCCGTCTGCGATGGTGAGCTGACTGCGCGAGCCGCGGCAGCGGCGATCGCCGGCCTGCTCGGGGCCGACGACGAGGCGGTGCGCGCGGAGGTCGTCGCCTTCATCCGCGACGTGGCCCGCGACGGCTTCCTGAACCTGCCGATCACCACTCCCTGACGTCCCCGAAGCCTGCTTCGCTGAGGCAGGAGCGAAACTCATTTGTGAGTGAGTGCTCACTCATTTAGAGTGTCCCTTCGTGCCACCCAGAGCGCGTCACATGACGCCCGACGAACGCCGCCAGGCGATCATCTCGGCCACCCTCCCGCTCGTCCTCGAGCACGGCCGAGCGGTCACCACGGCCCAGATCGCCAAGGCGGCCAAGGTCGCCGAGGGCACGATCTTCCGGGTCTTCTCGACCAAGGACGACCTCATCGATGCCACGATCGAGAGCGCCTTCGACATGGAGCCCTACCTGCGCGCTGTCGAAGGCCTCGACACCTCGGGCAGCGTCGACGAGGTCGTCACCCGCACCGCACAACTCATGATCGAGCGCTTCAAGCAGGTCTTCCGGATGTTCTCGGTGCTGGGCATCAAGGGCCCGCCGCCCAACCGGCACCCCGAGGACTGGGCCGAGCGTGTCGCTTCGGCGCACGATCGGCTCCTCGGGCCTCATGCCGACGAGTTGACCCTCACGCCACGTGAGGTGATGCGCTATGTCCGACTGCTCGCCTTCTCCGGCAGCAACCCCCACATCACTGACGGCGTGACCCTGAGCGCCGCCCAGATCGCCGCTCTCGTCCTCGACGGCACCCGACGGAAGGCCACCTGATGCTTCTCTGGAGACTGATCCGCAGCCATCTCGGCCCGTATGCCGGGGCGGTGGCCGCCGTTGTCGTCCTCCAGATCGTCTCGACGATCACCAGCCTGTATCTGCCCTCGCTCAACGGCCAGATCATCGATGACGGCGTGGCCAAGGGGGACACCGGCTTCATCATGCGCGCGGGCGCGATCATGCTCGCCGTGTCGATCATCAACATCCTCGCCACGGTCGCCATCGCCCGCAATGCAGCCGCGACCTCGGCTGGTATCGCTCGTGACCTGCGGTCGGAGGTCTTCGACCGCGTGGGCGCCTTCTCGGCTCAGGAGGTCTCGCACTTCGGCGCCCCGACGCTGATCTCGCGCAACACCAACGACGTCCAGCAGGTCCAGCTCGTCCTCAACATGGGCCTGATGTTCATGGCCTCGATCCCGATCATGATGGTCGGCGGCATCTTCATGGCCCTGCGCGAGGACCTCGGCCTGTCCTGGCTCGTCGCTGTTGCGGTGCCCTTGCTCGGCCTCATCGTCGGGGCGATCGTCGTACGGATGCTCCCGTGGTTCCGCAAGATGCAGGACTCCGTCGACACGGTCAACCGGATCCTGCGGGAGCAGATCACCGGCATCCGGGTGGTGCGGGCCTTCGTCCGCGAGCAATTCGAGGAGAAGCGCTTCGACGACGCCAACGTCACCTACACGGGCACTGCCGTCGCCGTGGGCAAGCTCTTCTCACTCGTCTTCCCGCTCGTCATGCTCGTCTTCAACGGTGCCTCGATCGCGGTCCTATGGTTCGGTGCTCACCGGGTCGAGAACGGCCAGATGCAGGTCGGCGCGATGACGGCCTTCATGACCTACCTGATGCAGATCCTCATGTCGGTCATGTTCGGCGTGATGATGTCGATGATGATTCCCCGGGCCGCAGTCTCGGCCGGGCGCATCGACGAGGTCCTTCAGACCGAGTCGAGCGTGCACGAGCCCACCGACCCGAAGGCTCTGCCCAGTGGGGCGACGTTGGAGGTCCGGTTCGACGACGTCGACTTCCACTACCCCGGAGCCGACCAGCCCGTCCTCTCGGGGATCTCGTTCACCGCTCGCCCTGGCCAGGTGACGGCCATCGTCGGCTCGACGGGTGCCGGCAAGACCACTCTGGTCGACCTCATCCCTCGCCTCTATGACGTGACGGGTGGCTCGATCCGCCTCGGTGGCATCGACCTGCGCGAGCTCTCGCTCGAGGACCTCTGGTCACGCATCGGCCTGGTGCCCCAGCGCCCGTTCCTCTTCAGCGGGACCGTCGCGAGCAACCTGAGATACGGCGACCCGGGCGCCACCGATGATCAACTCTGGGACGCCCTTCGGATCGCCCAGGCAGAGGACTTCGTCCGGGCCATGGAGGGCGGACTCGAGGCGAAGATCTCCCAGGGCGGCACCAACGTCTCAGGCGGACAACGCCAGCGATTGGCCATCGCCAGAGCGCTCGTGCGTCGTCCGGAGGTCTACCTCTTCGACGACTCCTTCTCGGCGCTCGACCTCGCCACGGACGCTCGCCTGCGTTCAGCGCTCGGACCGTGGACGAGCGAATCGGTCGTCCTCGTCGTGGCCCAACGGATCTCGACCATCCTCGCCGCGGACCTCATCGTCGTCCTGGAGGACGGCCGCATCGTCGGCCAGGGTCGCCATGAGCAGTTGCTCGAGAACTGTCCGACCTATGTCGAGATCGTCCAGTCCCAAGCCGTCCGTGAGGAGGAGTCGGTATGAGTGACAGGATCCTCACCGAAGAAGAGAAGGCCGCCGAGGAGCGTCGCGGCCCTGCTGGTGGCTCGCAGCGCAGCGGCCCTCCCCACATGCGCATGGGCCAGCCCGGCGAGAAGTCCAAGAACTTCGGCCCGTCAGCCAAGCGACTCCTCGGCCTCATGGGACCCGACAAGGTCAAGGTCTGGCTCTCGCTGGCCTTCGCTCTCGTCTCGGTCATCCTCAGCGCCGTGGGCCCCAAGATCCTGGGCCGTGCGACCGACCTGATCTTCTCCGGCGTGTTCAGCAAGCAGATCCCAGCCGGGGTGACCCAGGAGCAGGCCGTCGCCGGCCTGCGCGCCAAGGGTGAGGACCGGCTTGCCGACATCCTCGCGGCCATGACCGACGTCCGGCCGGGACAGGGGATCGATTTCACGGCCCTGCGCAACGTCCTGCTGCTCGCCCTTGCCCTGTATGCCGTGGCAAGCCTTCTCCAGTGGGTCCAGTCCCGCATCATCGTCCATGTGGTCAACGACGCGGTCTATCGCCTGCGGCGTGATGTCGAGGCCAAACTGGGCAGATTGCCGTTGTCCTACTTCGATTCCCAGCCCCGTGGCGAGCTGCTGAGCCGGGTCACGAACGACATCGACAACATTGCGCAGAGCCTCCAGCAGACGCTCTCGCAACTGCTCACCTCAGCGCTCACGGTGATCGCCATGCTCGCGATGATGTTCTACGTCTCCCCGCTGCTCGCGATCATCGCGCTGGTCACCATCCCCATCTCGATCGGGATCACCGCGGTCATCGGCAAGCGCTCCCAGGCCCACTTCGTCCAGCAGTGGAAGTCCACCGGACAGGTGAACTCGATCGTCGAGGAGACCTTCACCGGTCTGGGCTTGGTCAAGGTCTTCGGCCGCCACGACGAGGCGGCCGCCCGCTTCGGCGAAGTCAACGAGGAGCTGCGCAAGGCCAGCTTCGGGGCGCAGTTCGTGAGCGGCCTGATCATGCCGATGATGATGTTCGTCGGGAACCTCAACTACGTGATCATCGCCGTCGTCGGGGGCCTCCGGGTGGCCAATGGGTCGATGAGTCTGGGTGATGTCCAGGCCTTCATCCAGTACTCCCGCTCCTTCACCCAGCCCCTCACCCAGGTGGCCTCGATGGCCAACCTCATGCAGAGCGGGGTGGCCTCCGCCGAGCGGGTTTTCCAGGTGCTCGATGCCCCGGAGCAGTCCCCTGACCCCACCGCTCCGGCGGTCCTCGTCGACCCGCACGGACGGGTGGCCTTCGAGGACGTGAGCTTCTCCTACACCCCCGAGAAGCCCCTCATCGAGCACCTCGACCTCGTCGTCGAGCCCGGCCAGACGGTCGCCATCGTCGGGCCGACCGGCGCGGGCAAGACGACTCTGGTCAACCTGATCATGCGCTTCTACGAGGTGGACGCGGGGCGGATCACCCTCGATGGCATCGACATCACCGAGCTCACGCGCGACAACCTCCGTAGTGAGATCGGCATGGTGCTCCAGGACACCTGGCTCTTCTCGGGCACGATCCGCGACAACATCGCCTACGGTCGCCCAGACGCGACACCCGAGGAGATCGTCGAGGCCGCCACGGCGACCTATGTCGACCGGTTCGTGCACTCGCTCCCCGACGGATACGACACCGTCCTCGACGCCGAGGCCGACAACATCAGCGCCGGCGAGAAGCAGCTCATCACGATCGCGCGAGCCTTTCTCGCCGACCCGGCTCTGCTCATCCTCGATGAGGCGACTAGCTCGGTCGACACGCGCACCGAGTTGCTCGTCCAGCACGCGATGGCGGCGCTGCGCCAAGACCGAACGAGTTTCGTCATCGCCCACAGGCTCTCGACGATCCGCGACGCCGATCTCATCCTCGTCATGGAGGACGGTCGGATCGCGGAGCAGGGCACGCACGCCGACCTGCTGGCCGCCGGGGGTGCCTTCGCCACGTTGTATGCCGCGCAGTTCGCCGGCGCGGTCGGCGAGACCGCCGACGGGGTCGCCGAAACAGACGGGTTCCAGGCGGTCGCTCCCTGATTCCGTCGCGACCTACGGCGCAGTAAGTGTCGCTGGGGCGGCACTTACTGCGCCGTAGGTCGCGGTGAGGGCTTGGGTGGCAGGGGGAAGAAGCCGGACGTGCGTTCCATGTATGCCGGGTAGCCGGGTCGCTTGGCCATCTCCTTCTCGAGGAGGCGGGCGCCGGTCCGGAACGCGAGGAAGTAGGTCATGGCCAGGGGTGAGAGCACGGTGAGCACACCGGGCCAGGCCTCGGCCGAGATGAGCCAGAGGCCCCACCAGAGCGCGGCATCGCCGAAGTAGTTGGGGTGCCTGGTCCAAGCCCACAGGCCGCGGTCCATGATCTTGCCCTTGTGGGCGGGGTCGGCCTTGAAGGCCCTCAACTGGGCATCGCCGATGGCCTCGAAGGACAGGCCGATCGCCCAGACCGCGACACCGACCCAGGCCACCCAGCCGAGCGGGCGGTCAGTGGCCGCAGCCACGGTGAGCGGGAGCGCGATGAACCAAGCGATCACCCCCTGGGTGAGGAAGACCCGCCGGATCGCCCAGCCGAAGCGGCGGTCCTCGGGAATGCTCGCCAGCATCGCGGCATACCGGAAATCTTCTCCGTGACCGCGGGCTCGCATGAAGATGTGCCAAGCCAGGCGCAGGCCCCACAGGGTGGTGAGTGCAGCGAGGAGCACGGATCGAGCGCCGAAGCCACTCACGGCCGCCACGGTCCAGCCGATGGCCACGAAGAACAGGCCCCAGACGGTGTCAACGACGCTGACGCGACCTGCCGCCCGGGACCACAGAGCGGTGAACGCAACGAGCACAAGCGCCGCCGCAAGAGCGGCGACCA
>DAOLRO010000081.1:0-11969 GCA_035418665.1 Phycicoccus sp. | reverse complement strand
GTGGCCGTGAGTTATCACTCTCAGAGGGAGAGTGCTAACGCCATTATTGGCACTCGCAGGGGGAGAGTGCAAACGGCAGCTCCGCCCTGGTCGCCTCCCGCGCCCAGGTATGCCGCCTCCCGCGCCCAGGTATGCCGCCTCCCGCGCCCAGGTATGCCGCCTCCCCTGCCCCGGTATGCCGCCTCCCCGCCCTTGCCCTGGATCCCCCCGCCCCGCGAGCTGCATCCGTGTGTTCGCCACTGTTGCGAGCACGCGCATCATGACGGCGCCCATGACGGCGCGCCCACTGCTCCTGCAACAACAGCGGAGGCGCCATCATGAGCACCGTCACGTGGCGCCGCGCCCGCACCGCGGCCCTCGCCGCGCCCGCACCACGGCGCTCGCGGCTCCCAGACCACTGCATGCACAGCTCCCAGACCACCACGCGGCGGCCAGAACACCACGCGGCACCCTCGCGCGGGTCTATCCACACCCCCGCGGCACTTCGCCTCACCGTCCACAGGGCCAGGGTCTTCCGCACACAGCGCAGTCTGCGCCGGAAGACTCGCGAACGTGGATCTCGACGACCCAACGCGATGGCTGTTGCGCGACCAGCTCGGCCTGCTCACCCGTGCGCAACTGAGGGAGGGCGGCGTGAGTGACGCTGCGGTCCGCTGGCACCTGGGTCGACACTGGCGAATCGTTCTGCCAGGGGTCTACCAGCTTGATCGGCGACCGACGGTTCGCATGCAGCGGGAGGTTGCCGCACTTCTCCTCGCGGGCCCCGGAGCAGCACTGGGCGGGCTCACCGCGGCGGCCCGCTTTGGTGTCCAGTCCGCAGATCCCGGCGACCGTGTGCATGTCATCGTCCCCGCACCCCGGCGCGGCCGACGAGTGGCCTGGGCGAGCCTGACCCGAACCCATCGGCCCGATCCCCTCGCTGTGACGCGTGGCGCTCTGGTGATGACCAGTCCCGCCCGGGCTGTGCTCGACGCGGCAACGCAGAGCGGTGCGAAGGACACCGCGACGGCGATTGGCATCGAGGCCGTTCAGCGGCGTCTGGTCACCATCGACGAGCTGGTCCATGAACTCGCCCAGCGCAACCGCCGAGGATCAGCGCTCGCCGGCCTAGCCACGCTGGCTGCCAGCACCGGGTCGTGGTCGCCTCCGGAAGCCATCCTGCTGCGAGCCGTGGAACAGTCGAGCGTGCTGCCCCACGTGTGGCCCAACCCCGAGCTGCGCGTTGGACCAACCCGACTCACCACCCCGGACCTCTGGTTCGACGATGTCGCTCTCGCCGTCATGGTGCACTCACGACGCTTCCACTCCGCAGGGGAAGCCTGGGACGCGACCGTCGAGGCCGATGCCGACCTCACCGCGGCTGGCATCGTCGTGGCCGGAGTGACGCCGAACCGAATCCACCGCAACCTGGCCGGCGTGGTGGCACGCATCGAACGCACCTATCTGCACACCCGACTGCGCCCTCGCCCGCCAGTCACCGCCACGCGCCGGAGTCTGCTTGAGCCATCGAAGGGTGGTCGTTCCGCCTAACCGTTCCGCGACGACCTGTCGCGCCCCATGACGGCGCCCATGACGGCGCCGCTACTGCTGCTCCAACGACAGTGTTCGCGCCCCCATCAGCGCCGTCACGCGTCATCGCTCGCTGCCGCCCGCCGAACGGGTCAGCGGGCGGCATACCCGCGGACGAACCGGCGCAGGATCGTCGCCGGCCATTCGACGTCCCGTTCCCGCGCGACCGCCTTGAGCTCCTCGGCTTCCTCGGGCGGGAAGTACCCGTAGTTCCGGTAAGCGTCGATCCGCGTCTGCAGGCTCGCCGCGTCCAACTCGGGGTGAAACTGCGTCGCGTAAACGTTCATCCCCACCCGGAACGCCTGCACCGGGCACGCCGACGACGTTGCGAGCACGACCGCATGCGGCGGCGTCACCGACAGCGCCTCCTTGTGCCCGCCGAACGCCTCGAACCGCTCCGGCAGCCCGGCGAAGAGCGGATCGGCCTGCCCCTGCGCCGTGACAACCACCGGCATCCGCCCCACCGGCTCGCCGAAGGCCCGATCGACGATGCCGCCCTGATGCGTGCCCAGCACCCCGATTCCGTAACACAGCCCGAGGAACGGCAGGTCCTGGCCGACGACGACATCGAGCAGGTTCTCCAGTTCGGCCTCGACGCGCCGCTGAACATCGCTCTTCTTGGCATCGGGATCGCTGCGTTGGAACGGCCCTCCGCCAAGGATCACGCCACTGAACTCCCGCGGGTCCAGGTCACCACCGGACGCCTGCTCCAGGCGCACCCTGTGCAGTTCGCTCGAGTTCAACCCGCCTAGGCGCAGGATCGACGCATACTCGTCGTCCGCAGCGGCGTCCTCGGCACGGATGGCCAACAGGAGGAAGGGCTTCACGGCGCCCCAGGTTACGGGTGGGTATGCCGTGTGCGCGCCTCCGCTCGCGGGCTGGACGGCATACCGTGTCGTCCCATGAGTCGGGTGACGCGGCGGGTGCGACCGACCCGGTATGCCGTGGGCGCACCTCCCCGAGTCCGCGAGGATGTCGTGGCAGCGGAGGAACCCCTGCAGATCCGGCTGCGGTCGTGGGCCGGGGAGCACCGGGACCTCACGGTGACGATGCGCACGCCGGGGGACGACTTCGACCTGGTGGCCGGGTTCCTCGTGGGTGAGGGGATGATCCGGTCAGCCGATGACCTGGCGACGATGCGCTACTGCGCGGGGACCGATGAGTCGGGTGAGCAGACGTTCAACGTCATCGACGTGACGCTGGCGGCCGGGGTGGCGTTGCCGCCAAGCCGGGTCGAGCGTCAGGTGACGACGACGAGCGCGTGTGGGATCTGCGGGACGACCTCGATCGAGGACATTCTGCGGGCGGCGCCGGGCTGGCCGGCTGACCCGATGACGGTGCCGGCTGACCTGCTGTTCGGGTTGCCCGACCGGCTGCGGGTCGAGCAATCACTCTTCGAGCGGACGGGCGGGGTCCACGCGGCGGGTCTGTTCATGGTCGGCGAGATCGGCGCCACGACCGGCGAGGACTCGGACCTGTTGTGCCTGCGCGAGGACGTCGGGCGACACAATGCGGTCGACAAGGTGATCGGTTGGGCGGTGCGCGAGGGACGGTTGCCGCTGACCGGCACGGTCCTACAGGTGAGCGGGCGGGCCTCGTTCGAGCTGGTGCAGAAGGCATGGCAGGGCGGCATACCGGTGCTGTCGGCGGTCGGTGCGCCCTCGTCGCTGGCCGTCGACCTCGCTGACGAGGCCGGCCTGACCCTCATCGGGTTCAGCCGCGGGGCGAGCTTCAACGTCTACACCCACCCCGAGCGAGTGTCCTCCTAGAGGACGGCGCGGAGGCGAGCGGCATACCCGGCCATCTCCTGCGGCGAGCCATAGGTGACCCGCGGCCAGAGGAAGCCCCGCAGGCCATCTCCCTTGGTGCGCGGGATGACGTGGAGGTGCAGGTGCGGCACCGATTGGCTGACGACGTTGTTGACGCAGACGAAACTCCCCTGAGCCCCCAACCCCGCCACCATCGCCGTGGCGAGACGGCGCCCCGCCGCGAGGAACGGGAGGGCCAGGTCATCGGGCAGGTCCGGCAGGGTCGCCAGATGAGTGCGGGGCACCAGCAGCGTGTGGCCCTTGAACACCGGCCGGGTGTCGAGGAAGGCGACCATCAGCTCGTCTTCGAGGACGACTTCGGCAGCCACGGACCCGGACGCGATCGCGCAGAAGAGGCACCCATTCATGCCCGACATTCTCCCCGACGCGGGTGGCGCGCCAACCCGTCACTCCGCCAGCTCATGAACACCCTGTGAACGGGAACTCGCACCCCGATGACGGGAAACGGAAGACTCACCGAATTGCGCCCGAACGTTCCCCCAATTGAGGACTAAGGGCCTTGCCCGGGTCGGTGGAGTCTCCATGATTCCACCCATGACCACCGCAACAATGATCTTGGCCTTGGTCGTCGTCGTCGCCCTCGCCTTCGACTTCACCAACGGATTCCACGACACCGGAAACGCCATGGCGGCCTCGATCGCCACAGGCGCGCTCTCGCCCAAGGGTGCAGTCACCCTCGCGGCCATCCTCAACCTTGTCGGTGCCGTGCTGTCGGTCGAGGTCGCCCTCACCGTCAGCAACGCCGTCGTCAACATCCAGGACTCCAAAGGCCTGCCCAAGGCCGAGTTGATGGCCAACGGCGGCACCATGCTGTTGCTCATCGTCTTCGGTGGGTTGGTCGGCGGGATCATCTGGAACCTCTTCACCTGGCTGCTGGGCCTGCCCTCGTCCTCGTCGCACGCCCTCCTCGGCGGTCTGGTCGGTGGCACGATCGGCGCCCTTGGCTTCGCCGGCGTCAAGTGGGCCGGCGACGGCAGCAAGATCGACGGCGTCATCGGCAAGGTGATCCTGCCCTCGCTCATCTCGCCCGTCATCGCCATGATCGTCGCGGCCACCGCCACGCGTCTCATCTTCATGATCACCGCGCGGGTCGAAGACAAGTTCCGGGAGGGTCGGTTCCGCTGGGGCCAGGTCGGTGCCGCATCGCTGGTCTCCCTCGCACACGGCACCAACGACGCGCAGAAGACGATGGGTGTCATCACCCTGGCCCTCGTCGCCGGCGGCTCGGTGAGCGCCACCGATGTCTACGTCCCCCTCTGGGTCAAGTTCTCGGCCGCCACGGCCATCGCCCTGGGCACCTACCTCGGTGGCTGGCGGATCATCCGCACGATGGGCAAGGGTCTGGTCGACATCTCCTCACCCCAGGGCCTCGCGGCGGACGCCTCGTCGGCCACGGTCATCCTCGCCTCCAGCCAGCTCGGCTTCGCGCTCTCGACGACCCACGTCGCCACGGGCTCGATCATGGGCGTCGGCATCGGCAAGAAGGGTGCCTCGGTGCGTTGGTCGGTGGCCGGCCGCATGGTCGCCGCCTGGGCCATCACGTTCCCGGCCGCGGCCGTCATGGGAGCCGTGATGTATTGGATCGCCGCCGGAATCGGTGGGATCCTCGGCCCCCTCGTCGTCTTCCTGCTCCTCGTGGGCCTCTCCTTCTACATGTGGAAGCGCTCGCGGGTGAATGCCGTGGACCACAAGAACGTCACCGACGAGTGGCACGACGGAAGCAAGCCGGAAGTCGCAGTCGCCGCCCACGACGTCATCGACCCCCACCACGAGTTGGACGCGCCGCAGCCCGCCGGCCCGGCCGCGCACTGACCGGAAGAGGAACGCATCATGAACATGATTCCGCTCGCCCTCGACGGGGCTTGGAAGGTTCTCGTCGCGGGGCTGCTCCTCGGAGCCGGCCTGCCGGTCCTCTACGCGTTCGCGGTCCGTGGCCTGGCCATGGCCAGGGGCGCCGGGGCCATCATCGGTGAGCAGACAGCCAAACCATTCGGCAAGGTCATCGCCTGGGTGCTGTTGCTGGTCATCCTGCTGGCCGTGTCGTACGGCATCAGCTTCATCGTCGCCACGGGGATCGGCAAGGTCGTCACCTTCGACCACATCCTCCCCTGGTTCGTCGACAAGCCGAAGAAGTAGCCCTGAGCAGGCCCCTCATCCCGGGGGCGGCCCGAGTTCCGACCAACGGCAAACTGACGGGGTATGCCGCAGATTCCCCTCCCCGGGGTGTGTCCGGGGAGGGGAAGTGCGGGCACCTGGCCGAAACGTTGCGGTGGCACGCCAGGTGCCCGCACACCCTTGGGAAG
This sequence comes from Phycicoccus sp., assembly GCA_035418665.1. Classification (GTDB taxonomy): domain Bacteria; phylum Actinomycetota; class Actinomycetes; order Actinomycetales; family Dermatophilaceae; genus Phycicoccus_A. The sequence goes on along the minus strand of DAOLRO010000081.1, from coordinate 6,268 downwards.
TGGCCTTCACCCCCCTCAAGTTAACGCAAGATGAACGATGAAAGAACGGCCGCTAGAGTCCCGTCTGCGTAACCGCGTGATGCAGGACGCACCCGGGACTTTCGTCTCGGGGATCGGCACAACCGGCCCCCGATCATGGGGCGCGTGACCACCGCAACCGTCATTCTCGTCATGGTCGTTCTCACGGCCCTGGCCTTCGACTTCACCAATGGCTTCCACGACACCGGGAACGCCATGGCTGCGTCCATCGCCACAGGTGCGCTGTCCCCCAAGATGGCCGTCACCCTAGCCGCGACTCTCGACCTCGTCGGAGCGTTGATCTCCGTCAAGGTCGCCCTTACCATCACCAACGCCGTGATCGACGGCATCCAGATGAAGACCGGCGTTCCCAACCCGCAATTCATCGGCAGCGACAACGGCAAGCAGGGCACCATCCTGCTCATGGTCGTTCTCGCCGGCCTCGTCGGCGGCATCGTCTGGAACCTCCTCACCTGGCTGCTCGGCCTGCCGTCCTCCTCCTCACACGCCCTCCTCGGCGGGCTGGTCGGCGCGACCATCGCGGGATTCGGCTTCTCCCAGGTCAACTGGCTCGGACACTCGACAGAGAAGCTCGACGGCGTCGTCGGCAAGGTGCTCATCCCCTCGCTGATCTCCCCCGTCATCGCCTTCATCGTCGCGGCCGTCGGCACCCGGATCGTCTTCTCGCTCACCAGCAAGATGGGTGACAAGTTCCGCGAGTCGCGGTTCCGCTATGGCCAGGTCGGCGCGGCCTCGATGGTCGCCCTCGCCCACGGCACCAACGACGCTCAGAAGACGATGGGTGTCATCACCCTGGCTCTCATCGCCGCCGGTCAAGTCGACGTCTCGCAGGAGATCTCGATCCCGTTCTGGGTGAAGCTCTCCGCCGCCGTCGCCATCGCCCTGGGCACCTACCTCGGTGGCTGGCGCATCATGCGGACCCTCGGCAAGGGCATCGTCGACATCAACGCCCCGCAGGGCTTCGCCGGCGACACCTCGACCGCGTCGGTCATCCTCGCCTCCAGTGGCCTGGGCTTCGCCCTCTCGACGACTCACGTCGCCTCCGGCTCCATCATGGGTGCCGGCGTCGGCCGCAAGGGCGCCGAGGTCCGTTGGTCGGTCGCCGGCCGCATGGCCAGCGCATGGGCCATCACCTTCCCGGCCGCAGGCCTGGTCGGCGCGGTGATGTTCTTCATCAGCAACCTGATGCCCCAGCTGCTCGGCGCCACGGTCGTCATGGCGATCCTCATCGCCGTGTCGCTCTACATCTGGATGCGCTCGCGCAAGGACCCGGTGGACAAGCACAGCGTCGGCAAGGACTGGGAAGCCGAGCCCGACGCGGCTCATGTTGCCGAAGTCGTCCCCAACGCCCACCACTGACCGGAAAGCCGACTCATCATGAACAACCTCATCATTGCGCTAGACGGTGCGTGGAAGGTCCTGCTCGCGGGTCTGCTGCTCGGCGCCGGTATTCCCACGTTGTTCGCCCTGGCCGTCAACGGCCTGGCGACGGCCGAGGGTGGCGAGGCCGCCGGCGGAGCCCCGCCCCGTGCCGCCGGCAAACTCGTCGCCGGCGTGTTCTTCTTCATCATCCTGACGCTGGTCGTCTACGGCTTGGCCTGGCTCATCTTCACCAGCCTGGGTTACAAGGTCGGCTTCAGCGGCCCGTTCCCGACGTTCTCGAAGTGAGGTTCGCCAACTAATGTCTCCGCACACTGAGAGCGCCGGACGCCGCCTGGTCAACTGGCTGCGCGCCGGACGGCCCGAGGGCATCGCCCAGGGTGACTACATCGCCCTGATGGGCGTGCTGCACCGCAAACTCACCACCGCCGAGGTCGAGAGCATCGCCGTGTCGCTTGTCGAGCGCGACTACGACGACGAGCTCATCACCGAGGACGAGATCCGCGCCATGATCGACGAGAAGGTCCACGAAGAGGCGACCGAGGACGACATCGCCCGCATCGCGCACCTCCTTGAAGAGGCGGGCGTCCACGTCGACCCGCACGTGCCGGGAGCGACGCACTGACGTCGTCGGACGTTCACTGAACAACGCTGTGTGGCCGACCACCTCTGGTGGTCGGCCACACAGTCTTTACTACCCCTTCATTTCTTGGCCGCATTGGCGTCGATTGCACTGGCGACAATCACCGCATGGGGAGATACCGAGGGATATTGAGGTTCGCGCTCCCAGGCTCGGGGGCAAGGCCCACCACCGCGGTTCCGCTGATCGCCCTGCTCGGCCGACGGCTCTCCGATCAGGAGGTCACGGATCTCGAGGAAACGCTGGCCGAGCGCGCCCGGGCCCGCGGATGTGACTCGTTGGCCGAAATCGATCTCGTCATAGCCATCACCCTGCTCACTGATGAACTGCCGACGACCCGGGACATTGATCGGGTTCGTGACGCGGTCGGGCGCCGCGGCCTCACCGTGCAGCGGCGAGTGCCCCAGCCCACGTGACAGGCTGGCAACAGACGCGTCAGGGGTTCAGGCCGAGGCGCCGGGCGCTGCGCTGACGCTGACGGCTGGCGCGCAACCGCCGCAACCGCTTGATGAGCATGGGGTCGGTCTCAAGGGCGGACTGGTTGTCGATCAGGGCGTTGAGGACCTGGTAGTACCGCGTCGCCGACATGTCGAACAGTTCCTTGATGGCCTGTTCTTTGGCGCCGGCGTACTTCCACCACTGCCGTTCGAAGGCCAGCACCTCGCGGTCGCGGTCGCTCAACGGCGCATGCGCCGCTTCAACCCGCTCTGCTGTGTCTGCCATCCGAACCCTCCGCTAGTGACTCCCTCGGCAACTATAGAGGGGAATGACATCGATGTCATTCCCCTCGGCGCGTCGCCTTGCGATTCCCTGTCGCCTGTGACACGAGTGACGGATGGGGCTGCCGCAGCGCCGTCAGGGCAGCAGCAGGGCCCACAGCGCCGCGACGTTCGAGGCTACGCCGAGCGGCTCGGCGGCCCGCAGATCGGCTTCGGTTCCGGCGCCCCAGAGGACACCGATCCCCGCCATCCCCGCTGCCTGCGCGGCCCGCACGTCCACGACCGCGTCCCCGACGTATGCCGCCCTCCCGGGCTCTCCGCCGGCCCGCTCGACGGCGAGCAGCAACGGCGTGGGGTCGGGCTTGTGGACCGTGGTGTCCTCCATGGTCACCAGGACGGGGACGAGATCGGTCAACCCGGTCAGCGCCAGGGCTTTGGCTGCCGGTGGATGCCGCTTGGACGTCGCCACGGCCACCCGCGCCCCTTGGCTCGTGAGCTCGAGGAGCAACTCCGCCACTCCCGCGTACCCCCGCACCAGCCGCTCGGTGTTGGCTTCGTTCCACGTCGTGTATGCCGCGAACAACGCGTCCGCGTGGGCGGGTGAAGACTCCCGGAAGCATCGCAGCAGCGGCTGGCCGATCCACGCCCGGATCCGGGCCTCGTCTTCCTCCCGGCCCAGGACCGTGCGGAAGGCATGCTGGTAGGACGCAACGATGAGGTTGATCGTGTCCACCAGCGTGCCGTCCAGATCGAAGACGACCGTGGGCCACGCCAACCCACCGCGACGTGCGGTCACGACGCGGGTCCGGCGAGCAAAGGGGTCCCGATCCGGAACACCCGGGCCAGCGCCGTCGCCAGGAGCTTGCCGTCAGGATGGCCCGGCCGGTCATCGGCGAACACGTCGATGCGGAATACCGCAGTCCGCGCCGTCTTGCTGATCTCGACACCTTCACAGCGCAAAGCGTCGCCCTCGACACCAGCCGAGAGGAACTCGGTATGCACGTCCTGGGCGACGGCGAGCGTGCCGTGGCTGTTGCTCACTGCGGCATGAACGACATCGATCAAGGCCATCATCGCGCCGCCGTGCGCAGTGCCAGGCGCGTTGAGCAGGCGGTGGGTGACCGGCATACGGGCTCGGGCGTAACCCGGCCGGATGTCCTCGAAGACGATGCCGAGCAAGTCAGCCACCGGATCGGTCGCGAGATAGGCGAACAGCTCGGGGCTTACCGGCTCATTGGACTGCGCTGGCAGCTCCGGGCGGGTCATGCCCCGACCCTATCCGCCGTAAGCCGACGCGCGTTCCGGTGCCGGGTGGACCGCCGCGGGAAGGTCCAGAGGCTCAGGGACCCCGGCCCGCGGGTGGAAGAACTCGGTAAGGCCCGCCCCGAGGGCGGCACCGACCAGTTGGGCACCGATGAACCCCGCGACGCTTCCCGGCGCGATCCCGGAGAAGGTGTCGGTCGCCGAGCGGGCGATCGTCACGGCCGGGTTCGCGAAGGACGTGGAGGAGGTGAAGAAGTATGCCGCCCCGATCCAGGCTGGCACGAGGGCGGGGCCCAACCGGCCTTGACCGGAGCGGGTGAGCCCACCGACGAGCGAAAGCAGGCCGGCGGTCGCGACGACCTCGCCGAGCCACAGGCTGGGGGACGAGCGGACTTTCATGGAGGCCTGCCAGGCCGGCAGGTCGAACATGAGGTTGCCGACCGCCGTCCCGGCCAGCCCTCCGACGATCTGGGCGATGACATAGCGGCACGCCTCGGCCGCGCCGAGTTCGCGGCGCACGAGGGCGACGAGCGTTACGGCGGGGTTGAAATGAGCCCCTGAGATCGGCCCGAGCGCCCAGATGAGCACGGCGAGGGCCGCGATGGTGGCCAGCGCGTTGACCAGCAGTTGCACCGCGACATCCTGGGTCAGGCGGGTGGCCATGATCCCGGAGCCGACGACGGTGGCGACGAGGGCGCCCGTTCCGAGAGCCTCGGCCAGGGCCCGGCGAGTGCTCAGCAGCATTGCTGGCCGGGGGTAGTCGGCAGGTCGAGGAACTCGCGCACCAGCGCCAGTCCCTCGGCGCGGACCGTGTAGTGGACCCAGCGGCCGCGCTTCTCCCGGGTGACCAGCCCCGCGTCGTGCAGCTTCTTCATGTGGAACGACAGTGTCGGTTGGCTGATCCCCAGTGCGTCGGGCAGGTGGCAGGCGCACGCCGTCCCGCTGACCGAGTAGGCCAGGTAGTGCAGCAGCCGCACTCGCGTCGGATCGGCCAGCGCCTTGAACACCTCGGCCACCTGGGTGGCGGGAGCTGCCGGGAGCAGGTCGCACGCCGACCCCGGGCAACAGACGTCAGCGTCGATCGCCAGAGCTTCAGGAACGCTGGACAGGGTCGCGGTCACGTTTCCGATGGTAGCCGTCACATTGACAATCGTCCATGTATGCCGTTGACTTTCTATCGAGAGTCGTCGATACGTTGCTCTCCGGTTGCCTCGACGAAGGACGTGCCATGACCACCGCCCCAGCCCCCGCCATTCGGGTCTTCGAGCCCGCGCTGTGCTGCAACACCGGCGTCTGTGGGCCGGACGTCGACCAGGCGCTGGTCACCTTCACCGCCGACCTCGACCACCTGCGCGGCCTCGGCGTCGACATCGAGCGGCACAATCTCGCCAACGACCCCGGGTCGTTCGCCGCCGAGCCAGCCGTCCGCGACTTCCTGCGGGTCGCGGGGTCGGCAGGGCTCCCGCTCACCCTCGTCGACGGGGTGACGGTCGCCACCGGCGGCTACCCCAGCCGCGAGCGCCTGCTGAGCCTGGCCGGCCGTTCCGATGCAGACGCTGTCGCTGTGGCCGCCGCTGTCAGCACCCAGGCTCTGCCGACTCCCACCGCAGCGCGGGTCGACCTCGGCCTCACCGCCGCCACTCGATCGACGGCCACGACCTCAACGACGGCCACCGCGTCCGGCGGGTGTTGCGGTGGCGGCGACTCCGGCGGCAGCGGTTGCTGCTGAGCACACGGCATACCGAGACACCCGCATACCGAGAACGAAGGGTGACGATGAGCGCGGCGGCGACGTTCTTGCGCGACCTGCCCCGGTTCGTGTTCTTCACCGGCAAAGGCGGCGTGGGCAAGACGTCGTTGGCCTGCGCAAGCGCCGTGCACCTCGCCGACGCGGGGCAGCGAGTGCTCCTCGTCAGCACCGACCCGGCGTCCAACGTGGGACAGGTCTTCGGGCTGAGCATCGGCGCGACCATCACGCCGGTCCCTGGTGTGCCGCGGCTCGATGCCATCGAGATCGACCCCGAGCAGGCCGCCGACGCCTATCGCGAGCGGATCGTCGGGCCGGTGCGCGACCTGCTCCCCGCCGCCGAGATCGCCTCGATCACCGAGCAACTGTCTGGCTCGTGCACGACGGAGGTCGCCTCGTTCAACGAGTTCACGGCGCTGTTGGCCGACGACACGGTGATCGCAGGCTATGACCACGTCATCTTCGACACCGCGCCGACCG
>DAOLRO010000080.1:8381-12030 GCA_035418665.1 Phycicoccus sp. | reverse complement strand
CGTACCTGGACCCCATGGCCACCTACGACCCTGAACTGGTCTACTTCACAACCGCCGCCTTATCTGGGGGTTCGCTCGTCAGGCGCCGAAAGTGGCGCACGGCCCACGTCAAGCACGTGTGCTCGACGTGGGCCTACTCGGGCGGACTGACCTTGCGGGGCCAGGCTCGTCGGGCCTCCTCGTGGAGGAGGGAGTGCTGGTGGATGAGGGCCCACGCGGCACAGAGGTTGTCGCGTCGGGTGCTGTGACTGGCCTCGCCGAGGAGCATCTCGTGTCGGGTGGAATCGTGGTCCCACAGGAGGTATGCGTACGCGCGGCGGGTGCCGCGACGGACTCTGAACGAGACGCGGGCGACGGCGTGGCCGCCTGCTTTAGTGGTCAACGTTCGGGCGTGCCTTGTTCCGGCGGCCTGGTCCTGTTCATCTTGACTGGCTCGTCGGGACTGGCCTTGTAGGGCCTTCCATGCGTGCTCGGGGATGGGCGACGCCCGCCACCCGCCCATGGCGACGCGTGTGCGTCAGCGAGGGACGGACGTCAGAGTCGGGGCGGCCTTCCAGGGCCATTGGCTGCCGAGGCGCCGTTCCAGGTCGCCAGCCCGGGTTCGAGCCTGACCGACGAGCTCTTGGAGCGAATAGCCCTCCGCGCGGAGGTTGTCCACGAGCATCCCGGCCGCCTGGGGCCGCTCGATCCACTGGCCGTCACGGGCGCCGCGAAGCTTGCCTTGGGCGTTCAGGACGCGGAACCAGTAGCGGTACTGGTGCTCGGTGATGCAGCCACCGTTGTAGGCGGTGCGGACGAGCGCGGCCAAGGAGATGCCCCAGTAGCGTCGCAGGCCGTCGAGCTGCTCGATCTGGCTGGGGGTGATGTTGTCCAGGTCGTCGGCGAGGTCTTCGAAGGGGGCGAGGAACTGTCCAGCGAACGCGTCCGCTCTGGCCTCGAGCATCCGCGGCTCCAGGGTCGAGGAGTCGTCCATGACGAGGTGGCCGAGCTCGTGGGCCAGGGTCCAGCGGCGTCGCTCTGGGGGGAGGTCGTCGCGGACCATGATCACGGCGGTGACGCCCTCGCCGCGGACCGTCACCGCGTCGACGTGCCGGTGGTCGTGCGGGAAGGTGAGCACGAACACCCCGGCGGACTCCAGCAGTGCGGTCATGTTCTCGATCCGGCCGGTGATCCGCCAGGTTCGCCGGACGATGTCGGCCACGCCGCCGCCACCACCGACCAGGTCGGCGTCGACCTGTGGCAGGGCTCGGGGGTGGGCGAACTCGCCGAGATCCAGGAGGAGCTCGAGGAACAGGTGCGCCCAGTTCGCTTCTGCGACAGCCTGTTTGCGGATCCGCATCGGGGTGCTGGTGTGACTGCGGAAGTGGGCTCCCTCCAGCGCGACCGGGTCGTACTTGGTGGCCAGCAGGTCGGTGCCGACGTCGAGGGCGCGCGCGTACTCGTGCAACGGCTCCCCGACCAGTTCCACGGCGCCGGCCTCCACCTTGGAGACGTAGGAGGAGGACCGGCCGACCATGTCGGCCAGGTCCTTGACGAGCAGGCCGCGCGCCTCCCTGATCATCCGCGCCATGGCCGGGACACCGACCACCTGACGGGATGCGATCGGGGTCACCGCGGCCGTCTCCGTCACGGTGGGGAACAGGGTGTCCACAGTCATCGAGATCGTCCTTCGGGCTGCGCGGTCAGTGGTCGCGGCTACCCCTAAACCCTATCGAGGATCGGGCCGACCGAACACCATTTCGCGGCAAGAAACGCCGCCGATCTGGGAGAGCCGGGTCACTCGGTGGTGCCGTCGGCCTCCCCCTGCTCAGGCCGCGGGTGCGGTCGGAACGTGGGCCGCTGCTCCTGGTCGCTGTCGGGCAGCGGCCGCGGTGCCGGCGTCGCGGGAAAGCCGAGGTCGGCTAGCGACCCGGCCCGGCGGAGCCGGTCCCCGGCGTATAGCCAGGGCACGGCGCGCTCCCGCCAGGTTCGCAGCTGGATGGCGACCGCGAGGGGGTCGACGGTGATCGGCTCGAACAGCTCGGTGCTGCCCGAACGAGCATGCAACCGGATGACCGGTGCGGCGCCGGCGGAGGTCGGGTGGGCGATCAACTCGACGTTTCCGGCGTGCCGGTCGGCGATGGCCTGCTCCAGGTCGGGGCACGGCAGCTGCATCTGAAAGTACTCTGCCCGTGCGGTATTCGGCCGCCACGGCCGGTCGCGGTGCATCCGCAGGTGCAGGCTTTCGTGGAAGATCAGCTCGACCCACGCGTAGGGGTCGTGGACGCGCAGCGGAGCGTTGCGCAGGGTGCCGGCCCAGGTGCGGACCGACTCGGTCCACACCGAGGTCACCAGCTGCCCCTCCACCTTGGGTCGCAGCCTGGCCACCTCGACGTCGCTGACCATGACCCGGTCGCATAGGACCGCGACCGACTCGGCGGCCGCGACCCCCATGGCAGCCAGCGGCACCAGGTGGTGACGGGTCATGCGCCACACCTGCCGCCGCGACGCGACCGGTCGCGGCTGGCCTTCGTCCTGGCTCATGCGCTTGACCTCCCGGATATGTTGCCAATGTTGAGAGGAATCTTTCCAAAGGGGGTACGGTTTATGGCGATCCACATCAACGGCTCGGCGTGTCGCGCGTTCAGGCCCTCAGCGGTCGGCGCTGCCAGGTCTGTCAGGATGCCCCGGATGCCTGCCGACCAGATGCTCGATCCCTGCGAGGGAATGTACCGGCGGGCTCGCGTCGTCCTCCCCACCGGGGCGGTGACGCACACGCTGGTCGGCCCGAGCGGGCTGCCAGTGCCTGAGGTGGAGGAGTTCTGCGCCTACTTGCGTGACAGCGCCGCCTCGCCGAACACGATCCGCAGCTACCTGCCGGGCCTGGCGGCGTGGTGGCGGCTGCTGGCGCACACCGGCCACACCTGGGAGGAGTTCCCCACCAGCCTGTTCGGTGACTTCCTGGTCCTGCTCCGCACCGGAGACATGCCCGGCACGGCCCGGATCGGGCCCGCGCCAAGATGGCTGGCCCCAGCCAGCGTCCAGCTGGCCGCGGCCGCCGTGCTCAGCTTCTACCGGTGGCAGGCCGCCGCCCACGATCGATCCGGCGGGTACCGGCGCCTCTACTCCCGGCACGTGAGCCGGCAGGCGGCCCGGTACCGGCCCATGCTCACCGGAATCGGACCCGTTCGTGACGCCGGGCAGCGGCCGGTGTACCCGACGCGAGCATCGACGGTGGTGACGCGCTGCCCGGTCCTGACACCCGCGCAGGTCGCCACGATCCTGGACGGTTGCTGCGTGCCCGCCGGCGGCGGCACCTGGTCCGGGAGCCTCGCCCGTCTGCGCGACCGGCTGCTGTTCGCCACCCTGGCGCACACCGGTATGCGCCTGGGTGAAGCACTCTCTTTGCGGCACAACGATATTCACGTCGGCGCAGGCGACACCCCGTACCTTGAGGTCATCCCCCGCCAAGACCACCCACACGGAGCCCGGGTCAAGTCCGGCCGCGCCCGGCGGATCTACATCGGGGACGACCTGGAGGCGCTGTACTCCGCCTACGTGTGGGAGCTCGTCGACGCCGGCATCGACCTGGACATCCCCGACCTGTCCGGACACTTCGTCTTCGTCAACACCAGCCGCGCCCCGCACTGGTCACCGCTGCGCCCGGAGA
>DAOLRO010000080.1:4101-8281 GCA_035418665.1 Phycicoccus sp. | reverse complement strand
CGGCCTCCGGTGCAGCGCCGACACCGCCTCGGCCCAGCCGACCGCGCGCCACGAGTCCAGCAGTCCCGGACCCGTGGCCGCAGCACTGGGGGCAGGTCCCCGCGCCATGGCGCGACGGGGTGTACGCGATCGACGCCGACCCCTTCAAGGATGTGTTCGTCCAAAACGCCCGCTACCAACGAGGCAGGGCCTTCGACTTCCGGCCACCCGGGCCGCACCGGCTCGCCCAAGAGACGGCGTGGTGGATCTGGACCTGCCACCACGAAGGTCTGCGCAAGATCGAGCCCTCGATGCTGCGCTGGTGGGCCGCCGCCGTCGGCTCCCTCACGACGCGCCGATCCGCGACCGCTGGTCGCGCGCCGGCCTCGATCGCCGACCTGGAACCGCACCTGGTCGCCCGCGAGGCCGTGCGACTGTTCGCCGCCCGCAACGGCCGACCACCCTCACCAGGCAACCTGCGCAACCTGATCTCCATCGCCGACCACGTCCATCTCCTGGTCTCCGTGCGCACCAGCCCTGCCCCGTGGTGGACCCACGACGTGTGGGACCTGCGCGTCGACGACCGCATCCCGCGGCGGGCCCACGAGCCCGCCGCCGACCAGATCGTCAACCTCGCCGGCATCGACCCGCCCTGGCTACGCGAGGCACTCCGGTTCTGGCTGTCCACGGCCCTGACCTATCAGCTGTTCCGCTGGACGACCGTGGTCACCCGGGCGCGCAACCTGGGCACCTACCTGGGCCGGTACCTCACCGAGCAGCATGTGACCGTGCCGACCATCGCACCCGCCCCCGCCGAGATCCGCGCAGTCTTCACCGGCTTCGCCGGGTGGCTCTCCTCCCCGGCCGCGACGACCACCGGCCGGCCCCTGGCCGGCACCGGGATCTCCGCCGTGCTCTCCCAAACCCAAGGCATGTACACCTACCTGCTGGACCACAGCGACGACCTCATCGCCGCTACCGGTGACCAGCGGTGGGAGGGCTTGGGCGAGGCCCACGCCCGCCTGTTCGCCCACCAGCCCACCGGTCGCCGAACCACCAGCACGGCAACCCCCGGCGCCTCCGTGATCGGCCCCAGCGACCTGGCGCGGATGATCGCCTGCCTGGAGATCCTGTCCGCGCCGACGAGCCAAGTCGTCACGGTCGCCCTCCCCGGCGGGGAGCAGGTCACCGCCCGCGGGATCGGGGACCCGCAGGCCGCCAGGGCCTGGCTGCTGCAGGCGCTGACCGGCCGCCGGGTCTCCGAGATCCTGATGCTCGACTTCGACCCGCTCACCGCCGTCCCCGGCCTCGACCCCACCCGGGTCGAGGAGAGGGCGTTCGTGGCGAGGCTGCGGTACCAGCAGACCAAGATCGACGACGTCGACGCGACCATTCTGGTCGACGCCACCGTCACCGCTCTGGTCGCCGCGCAGCAGGCGTGGGCGCGAGACCACGTCGATCCCGGCGCCACCCCGCCGTACCTGTTCCTCAACCCCCGCCACAACCATCGCGGCACCCGGCCCCGCTCCTACGGGTCGCACCTGGCCGCCCTTCGACGATTGAACCAGTCCACCGCCCTGACCGACGCGGCAGGGAAACCCCTGGCCTTCACCAGGACCCACCGGCTGCGGCACACCCGCGCCACCGAGCTCCTCAACGCCGGCGTGCCGATCCACGTCGTCCAGCGCTACCTGGGACACAAGTCGCCCGAGATGACCATGCACTACGCCGCCACCCTGGCGCACACCGCCGAGGCCGAGTTCCTCAAGGCCCACAGGGTCGGCGCGTTCGGGTCCGCCCTGGTGCTGCAACCGGACGACCTGCTGGAGATCACCCAGCTTGAGGCACGAGCCGACCGGGCCCTGCCCAACGGGCTGTGCACCCTCCCACCGGCCAAGACATGCGACCGCGGCAACGCCTGCCTCACCTGCGGCCACTTCGCCACCGACGGCAGCCACCTGGGCGAGCATCAGGACCAGCAGCGGCGCACCCTGCGCCTGATCGAGGTCCGGCAGGACGCCTTCACCCGCAGGCACGGTCAGCCCATGCCCGAGGAGAACATCTGGCTCCGCGAACGACGCCGCGAGCTGGACTCACTCCACGCGATCATCAACGCCCTCACCGCCGCCCCGGACCAATCCGCCGTTGGTGCCGGAGCCAGCCGCCGCCACCTTCCGGAAAGTCCGCCGGCATGACGACCACTGCGTCGACCACGGCCATGATCGCGGCCCGACGCCGAGACGCAGCACGCAAGGAAGCGGCGGTCGAGCAGGCGCTGGGCCGGATGGTCCGACGCCGCGAGCCCATCACCGTCAGCGGCGTCGCCGCACGAGCGGGCGTGTCCCGCTCCTACCTGTCGCGACACCCAGTGCTCGGCGACAAGGTCCGAGGCGCCGCCACAGCCAGCCCTCCCTGGACCGCGCGAGCCAGCGACCAACCAACGACCGTCGAAGCCGCCCTACGGCACCACATCCGTGGCCTGCAAGCAGCGCAGGAGAAGCAACTCACGTCGCTTCGCGCCCAACTGCGCGGCCTGGAGCAGGAAAACGCTGCGCTACGCGGCGAACTCCTCGCCTGCGACCGTCACCCAGTCGCCGGTCGCTGAGACGCCGCACCCACCGACCTGCCTGCTGGCTACTCCGCCGCCGAGACGACCCGCCGCTAACTCCGTCGGCGGCCATCTCGACTGCTCAGTGGTAGGAACAACACCAGCGACGCGACGGGAGGCGACCATGGAGCACCCACCACCACCGGTTGAAGGCACCGGGCAACGCCGTGCACCCTGACATCGCAGCCCTGTACCTGCGGCACCGCGTGGTCCTGCTCGCGGTGGCCCGCAGTGTCCTTCGCGACACCCCGCAGCGCGACCACGTCGAGGACGTCGTCATGGAGGTCATGACCTCGCTCGGCGAAAGGCCACCCACCGGCCCCGTGCACAACTGGGAAGCCTTCTTGGTGCGCGCCACCCGGAACAAGGCCATCGACCTGCTCCGGTCGGCGGCGGCCCGACACCAGGGCGGCCCCATCGAGGACGACCAGCACCCCAAGACCGACCAGTTCATCCCGGACGACGTCGCCGAACGAGTCGACGACCAGCGGGCCGGCGCCGACCTGTGGGACAAACTCTGCCTGCTCGACCCCCGGGACCGGCGCATCCTGTGGGAGTACAAGGCGCTAGGTCGACCACGTGAGGACGTCGCCCGCGAGTTCGGGATCAGCCCCGCCCGAGTCAGCCAGATATCCACCGCCAGCCTGAAGACCTTGCGTGAGGCGCACCTGAAGGAGGGACACCAGCCATGACCGCGAACCGAGACGACCGCATCGCCGACCTCGTCACCACCCGAGCGCTCGACCCGGGCTTGTCGCGCCCTGACTGGGTCAGCGACTCCGAATGGGATGAGATCACCGCGCTGGCGCTGATCGAGCGCGAACTGCGCGACGGGGCCGAGGCTCCTCCTCTGGAGCGCGACCGGGTGGCGGCGATGCTCGGGCTGGTCGCCGACCCGGCCCTTCAACTCAACCCGGCAGGCCTGAAACGACACCGGCAGCGCGCAGGACTGACCCTGAGCCAGGTCGCCGGCAGGCTCGCAGCACGTGGCTGGGACATCACGCAGCGCGACATCTTCCGATGGGAGAACCAGAGCAGCGCCGACGTTCCGCCGGCGGTCATCGAAGCCCTGGCGCAGGTGGTCCGAGCCACCACCGAGGACCTCACGTCTCGACGCGACACGAATGCTTCGCTCCTGGACGCGGGGAACCCCGTCGTCCAAGGCCTCGCATCCCGTCTGGCCGCAGCCCTGGGAATCGGCGGAGACATGGCCCTGGCCCGGCTGCGGACTGCCGCCGCCGGCAGCTTCCATCGCGGCGTGAAGCCCGAGAACGATCAGCTGCTCGCCACTTTGGACGGATACGTACGGGCCATGGAGCGGCGCCGTGGATCTTGACCTTGCCGCGGCTGCCGCCCTGGCGACCCTGGACGACGCCACGCGGCGAGGGTTCGTGAACGACCCACTTGCCGCCCTCACCGGTCTGGGGCTCGCCGTCGAGGCCGTGACCCACGTGGACGAGGCACGCGACGGCGGTGGCGCCTGCGATGGCGCGTCGTACGTGCATGACGAGGTCATCTTGTACCGGCCCAGCCCATACTCGCGGCGTCAGAACTTCACCCTCGGCCACGAACTTGGTCACCACCTGGTCGACG
>DAOLRO010000080.1:0-4001 GCA_035418665.1 Phycicoccus sp. | reverse complement strand
CACCCCGACCCGGACCGCGGATGGCCTGAGGTCTTCCCCTGGAAGGGTCACCCGCTCCCCGCCGGCCACCCCCTCAAGACGCTGATACCCGGCGGCAGCCTGACCCAGCGAACCTTCTGGGAGACACCGTGGGGTCGACGGGAACGGTTCTACGTCGATGCCATTGCCGACGACCGCCGAGTCATCGCGGTCTTCTCCGACTCGGACCTGTGGGACTGCGAAAAGCTCCACATCGAACCCCCACGCGTCTACGCCGACCGTCCGCTTCGGGACGTCACCTGCTGCGGGGTGACCCGGCAAGTTCGCGGGTACCCCTGCGCCACCTGCGACGGCGGGTACTGCCCCGCCTGCGGGAACTGTCGCTGTCAGAAGAACGCCGAACGGGAACAGCAGTGCCAGGGCTGCTACCAGGTGTTCCTGCCCCACCTCCTCATCGATCGCCGCTGCGAGGAGTGCCGCTAACCCTCCGCGGCCTTGTCTCGACTACCCAGTGACAGGACACCCATGAACGGGTCGGCTGTCGGGACGGAGGTGAACACGATGGCCAAGAACACCGGCCACGGATACCGGCACGGAGCGGTTCGCAATCGCAGCGAGTTCAAGGTGGGCAACACCTGGTTCAAGCGCGACGGCGACACCGGCCGCATCCTCAACGGAAGCCCCAACCAGCACAAGGGCGTCCGGAACGAGAAGTAGGGCCCGGCGGCGGGTGCCCGTTCGACAGGCACCCGCTGCTGCCGGCCCCCCTCAAGAAACCGCAGCCCCCGGCGCGCGCCGCCCGGGCGGGCGGCGCAAGGATGCGGCACACTGGCCGGTATGCCGACACGGGCCGCCACGCCGCGCATCGAACCCGTTCGCGCGGCCCGCGAGACGGCCGCCAACCACCCCAGGGTCCGTTGGATGGGAAGCAAGTACCGCCTCCTCCCTCACCTTGCCGACACCTTCGCCGAACTCGGCGGCACAACAGCGCTGGACGCCTTCTCGGGCTCCGGTGTCGTGTCCTACCTGCTGAAGAAGCAAGGGTTCCAGGTCCACAGCAACGACTACCTCCAGTTCCCTGCGACGATCGCAGCCGCCACCGTCGTCAACCAGGCCACCACCTTGAACCAGGGCGACATCGACCGCATCCTGGGCCCCGCGGCCGACGACCGCACCTTCATCCAAGACACCTTCGCCGGCGTCTTCTTCGACCAGGACGACTTGCGCTTCCTGGACTCGGCATGGAGCCACATCGCCGCCATGCGGGGCCACAAGAGAGCCATCGCCATCAGTGCCCTCTGCCTCGCAGCCGCCCGCAAGCAGCCACGCGGCGTCTTCACCATCAGCGGCGATCTCACCCACTACGACGACGGACGCCGGGACCTCCGCATACCGCTGCGGCAGCACTTCGTCGAGCGGGCAGCCGAGTACAACGCGAGCGTCTTCCGAGGACCCGCCTGCAAGGCCACGGCGGTTGAAGTGTCCGAGCTCGAGCACCGCCGCTACGACGTCGTCTACCTGGATCCGCCCTACGCGCCGCCGCGAGACGACAACGACTACACCAAGCGGTTCCACTTCCTCGAGGGCCTGAGCCGATACTGGGCCGGCGACACGATCATGGCCGACACCAAGACCAAGAAGCTCCCCAAGCGGGTCACCAAGTTCTCGACCAAGCGCACCATCGAGGAGGGCTTCCGCGACCTTTTCAAGCGGTTCCACGACTCCACGATCGTGCTCTCTTACTCCTCCAACGCGCTACCGGACCTGGAGTCGCTGACCCAACTCCTCGCCGAGTTCAAGGACGACGTTCAGGTCCGATCCATCGAGCACACCTACCACTACGGAACTCACGCCGCCGCCACCCGCCGCAGCGTCGATGAGTACATCTTCGTAGCGCGTTGAGCAATGAGTGACCCACCCGATCTGATCGCGTACACGCAGCGGCTACAGCGCCTCACCGCCCACGCCGACCCGACCCAAGGCAACCCGCATGCCGAGGCGATCCGCGCCAGCGCCAGCGCGCTGGAAGCCCTACCGAGCATCACGGCCGCCACTCTCACCGAGTGGGTGACCACGCACCCCGAGGGCGTCTACACCCTCGGCCTGGTCGTCGGACTCAGCCAAGAGAAGCTGAAGAACCTCCTCCGCGCCGAGTTCGGCACCACCTCCTGGACGATCGTGGCCCGAACCGACCCCGACAGGCTGGTTGCCTGGATGGACGACGAGTTCGGCCTCATCCCGGCCATCCAGGCGCAGCGCGGGCGGTCATACTCCCTCGGCGACGTGCTCGCCGCTCGAGGAACATCCCGCCAAACCGCCACCTCTGCCGGGGTGACCGGGCGCCTCATCGAGGACCAAGTCGAGGCCATTGTCAACGACCTCGGACTGCCGTACCAGATGCGGGGGCGATTCGTCGGCGTCAACGGGAGAACCGGGCCGGCCGACCTCGCCATCCCCAACTTCACCGACTGCGTGATCGCCGTCGGCTGCAAAGGGTTCGACTCCACCGGCTCAAAACTCACCGCAGCCGTCAGCGAGATCACCGAAATGGTCGACGTGCATCGGCCCCACCAGTACCTCATGGCCGTTGTCGACGGCATCGGCTGGCTCGGCAGGATGGGCGACTTCCGACGGATGTGGGACCACTACGAGCAGCGGCGCATCGAAGGGCTCTACACCCTAAGAGACCTCGACCAGTTCCGAAGCGACCTGGAGGCCGCCGCTCGACGAGCTCGCCTCCTCCACTGAACTCGAGTCATCGTCCAAAATCGACCACACCATCGGATCGACGCTCAGATGACCCTCCAGCTAAGGGCGCTCATTCAGTCATCGTCGTCGAGGAAGAGCGACGCTGACGAGCGATGGCGGTCGGACCGTGCGTCAACTCGCGCGTACAACAGCTCAAGCTGGGCGTCGAGATCCTGCTCCTCACGGAAGGGCTCGCCCTCGGTGAGGATTTGGGCGATCACCGTGTCGAAGGTGACCTGACCGGGAGGGCTGAACCGAAGACGTACCCGTGAGTGAACACCGGTCCCGACACGGTCCAGGACCGCAACTGCGTTGGGGCGCACGCTGCGGTACGTCCCAGCCTCTCCTGTTTCCTTCCACTCAATCTTGCCGGCAAGGGTTTGGGCGACGGTGCGCCGCACGAGATCAACCTGCTCCTTGACGGGGAGGTCACTGGACATGCTCATCTACCAATCTGTCGTCGCCGGTAACGATCAAGAGCTCCGCCTGGTCTGCGTAGGGCTCCAAGACGGCCCGGAGCACACCTCGGTCATAGGTTCTCCACGAGCCCGCGTCATCCAGCGCGGCCCGAGCGACCAGCACTTCGGCGCGAGCTTCCTCAAGGGCGTGGTCAAAGGGCGTCGAGGTTTGGCCATCAGCCCCACGCTTGGTTAGGCCGTGGATCCTGTGCGCCGCCGTGAGCCAGGCATTCAGATGGAACTGGAACGCCGTCCGGTTGACTCCACGTTCGCTGTTGACTCGGCGGCCGACTTCAAGGGACTCCTCGAGCGCACGGCGAAGGTCTGACGTCCTCAGGACGGACGTGGTCGCCTCAGAGGCCGCACGTGCCGCCTCGGCGGCCCGCCGGGTCCTCAGGAGCTGCCACACCGCGATCACCAAGCCCAGGAGCGTCGCTACGCCTCCGACCACACCGATTGTTCGGTCAGTGGTCCACCACGACGTAAAGACGTTGAGCGCCCCGGTCAAGATCATCGTCAGTCCCCCCAGCTAGCGCGAATTCGCTCCAGCAGCGGACAGCCCGGCATCGTGACCATGGGTCAATGATCGCGGCGGTGCGCGGCCGAGGGAAGAGGTCGCCTCACCAGGACCGAGACACCGGACCAAGCTCTCTCACCGCCGTCGAGCACGGCAGGACAGATAACACGTGCTCCACGTCCTCGAACCCGCGCCGTCGACCCCGTGGGACACGTCGATCACGGGCGCAACCAACCCCCAGATAAGACGTGGACGTGGCCAGGTCCTACGCCGGCCGATATGTGAATCCTGCCGGAGCC
>DAOLRO010000079.1:0-12507 GCA_035418665.1 Phycicoccus sp. | reverse complement strand
TCGCCGCGTTGTACGCCTTGACGAACTCCATGATGTTGACACCGTGCTGACCGAGGGCGGGGCCCACGGGCGGCGCGGGGGTCGCGGCACCGGCCTGGATCTGCAGGCTGATGTAGCCGGAGACCTTCTTCTTGGGAGGCATTGCTGTCCTTCACTGTGGTGGGCCCACGCCGTGGGGCGATGACCCGGTTGCCTGTCCGTCACGGGCGCGACGCACTGTCCTGCTGGTGTTGCTGTTTGCTGTCCTGCGACTCGCTCAGATCTTGGCGACCTGGTTGAAGGACAACTCGACCGGGGTCTCCCGGCCGAAGATGGAGACCAGAACCTTGAGCTTCTGGGTGACCGCGTTGATCTCGGAGATCGTCGCGGGGAGGGTCTCGAACGGGCCGTCCATGACGGTCACCGACTCGCCGACGACGAAGTCGACGACGACGGCATCCTTCGGGCGGGCACCACCGGTTGCTGCGGCTCCACCGGCGCCGGCAGCGGCTGCAGCCGCCTGGGCCTCGAGCTCGGCCGGCTTGATCATCGAGTAGACCTCGTCGAGCGAGAGCGGCACGGGCTGGTGGGCATTGCCGACGAAACCGGTGACACCGGGCGTGTGCCGGACGACCCCCCACGACTCGTCGGTGAGGTCCATGCGCACGAGGACATACCCGGGCATCCGGACCCGACGGACCAGCTTGCGCTGACCGTTCTTGATCTCGTTGACCTCTTCCATCGGGACCTGGATCTCGAAGATGTACTCCTCCATGTTCAAGGAGACGATCCGGGTCTCGAGGTTGGCCTTCACGCGGTTCTCGTAGCCGGCGTAGCTGTGGATGACGTACCAGTCACCGAACTTGGCCGCGAGCTCGTCCTTGAAGGCCTTGATCGGGTCGACGTCGGGCTCGATGTCGCCGTCCTCGTCCTCGCCGGCGGTCGGGGCCGGGGCGTCACCGGCGTTGTCCTCATCGTCGCCGAAGGCCGCCTCTGCGTCCTCCTCGGCGCGCTCGGTCAACTCGCCCTCAGGGGTGACCTCGCCCACAGCCTCCGGCCCGTCCGCGCCGTCGACGATGACCTCGTCGACCACCACCGTCTGCTCGGCGGCGTCGTTCACGCTCGGGTCGGCGGATGCCTCGGCGTCGTCATTGGTCCACTGGTCGGACACGGTGACCTCTTCCTTGGTGGTGCGGATGGTGGTGCGGTGGTGGTGCGTCAGGGCGTCACCGGCCACGCCAGTTGTGTGGTCGGCACTCGCCGGCGCTCAGGTGCCGAAGACGAATCCGATGAGCCTGTTGGCGATGAAGTCCAGAGCGGAGACGAGGGCCATCATGAACACCACGAACACGATGACCACGACGGTGTACTGGATGAGTTCGGACCGCGTGGGTCGCACGACCTTGCGGAGTTCGTCGAGGACCTGACGCACGAAGAGCCCGATCGCGCCGAACCATCGCGAGATGGGGTTGCCACCCTTGGCCGCCTCCTTGCCGGAGTGGCCGGTGCGGGATTTGCCCACGTCCGTCACGATGCCTCTTCACCTCGAGCTGTCTTCGGTGTGACACGCAGGCACGAACACAGCCCGCAGAGTGGGTGCCATCGCCGAAGCGAACTCACCACACGTGAACGCGGTCGTGGACGTACCACACGTGCAACGCAGGGCAGGAGGGACTCGAACCCCCAACCGCCGGTTTTGGAGACCGGTGCTCTACCAATTGAGCCACTGCCCTACGGAACGTCTCCCTGGGGAGGAGGGTTCCGACCGGTGTCGCCCCCTTGTCGCGGTCGCTCCCCGATCAGATCGAGGGCAGGACGAAACAATGGTGCAAACACCGAGGGATCAGCATACGCGAGCAGATGGACACATCGCGAACTCGCCCCATGGCTCTGGAAACATGACACTCGTGACCACCGCCAGCACCGCACTCACCGACCTCTCCCCCGCCGACCTCGCCGCCTTCCACGCGAGCCAACGCACGGCATACGACGCCTTGAAAGCCAGCGGTCTCAAACTCGACCTCACCCGTGGCAAGCCGTCCGTCGAGCAACTCGACCTCTCCGACGCGCTGATGGCACTGCCCAAGGGCCACACCGATGCCGATGGCGTGGACGTGCGCAACTACGGCGGTCTCAACGGACTGCGGGAACTGCGGGAGGTCTTCGCCGACCTGCTGTGGGTGGAGCCCGACCAGGTCGTGATCGGCGGCAACTCGAGCCTGACGATGATGCACGACGTCCTCGTGCAGTTGCTCCTCCACGGAGGCGTGGACTCCCCCCGGCCGTGGACCCAGGAGGAGAAGGTCACCTTCGTATGCCCCGTGCCCGGTTATGACCGGCACTTCACCATGCTCGCGAACTACGGCATCGAGATGGTGACGGTGCCCATGCTCGAGGATGGGCCGGATGTGGCCGCCGTCGAGGCCCTGGTCAAGGACGACCCGTCGATCAAGGGCATGTGGATCGTGCCGACCTATGCCAACCCCGCGGGTTCGACGATCTCCGAGGAGAAGGCCGCTCGGCTCGCGTCGATGCCCACCGCCGCGCCCGACTTCAAGATCTTCTGGGACAACGCCTACGCCTTCCACCACCTCACCGAGGACGAGGCGAAATCGGCCGACATCATCTCGCTGGCCTCGGCCTCCGGGCACGCCAACCGGCCGGTCATGTTCGCGTCGACCTCCAAGATCACGTATGCCGGGGCGGGCGTGGCCGTGTTGGCCGCCTCGGCGGCGAACGTGAAGTGGTATCTCGGCCACCAGCAGTTCGCCTCGATCGGGCCGGACAAGCTCAACCAGTTGCGTCACATCCAGTTCTTCGGCTCGGCCCAGGGCGTGCGGGATCACATGGCCAAGCACCGCGCGATCCTGGCCCCGAAGTTCGAGGCCGTGCAGGAGGCGCTGTCCGGTGCGCTCGACGGACTCGGTGTCGCCCACTGGACGCGCCCGACCGGTGGTTACTTCGTCAGCCTCGATGTCCTGGACGGCACCGCCTCGCGGATCGTCGCGCTCGCCAAGGACGCCGGGATCGCCCTCACGCCGGCTGGCGCGTCCTTCCCCCACGGACAGGACCCGGACGATCGCAACATCCGGCTCGCTCCGTCCTTCCCGGTGCTGGACGAGGTCCGCACGGCCATGGCCGGCGTCGCGACCTGTGTGGCCCTGGCTGCGGTCGAGAAGCTCATCGAGGAGCGTGGCGGGGCCACGTATGAACCCAGCATCGGGAACCCCGAGGGCGCCTGACCACCGCGTAGGGTCGGATCATGAGCGAGCAGAACCGAGAGGCAGACCAAGCGGTCGACTATCTCGACGACGTCGAGGAGCAGGACAACGTGCCGGAGACGCCTCCGGACTTCCGATCCCGCGCCACCGAATGGGGCACGACCGCGGCCGAGCAGCGGGCCGAGGAGACCATCGACCAACGCATCGCCCAGGAGGAGCCCGACCCCGACTCCGCCTATGGCGCCCCGCGCAACGAATCCGGGCTCGACGACAACTCCCCCGCGGACAACCTCGACGAGATCGCCGATGAGGACGACTACCTCGGGTCCGGCGAAGTGATGACCGATGCCGACGACGAGGAGTCGGCCGAGCAAGCGGCGATGCACGTCGAGCGGGCCGGTGGCGCGACCGACGACGCAGACAACGGCTGGGACGAGGACGACGCCTGAGCGCGGGCCCGTCCCCGTTGCGGGACCTCACCTCGCTCCCCAAGGCGCACTTGCACCTCCACTTCACCGGTTCGATGGCGCCCGCGACCGTGCGGGAGATGGCTGCTGCGCATGGGATCCGACTGCCGGGCAGTCTCACCGACGACATCGGCAATCGCTATGACACCGGCGACGCCCGCGGCTGGTTCCGCTTCCAGCGCACCTACGACGCGGCTCGGGCCTGCGTCCGCGGCGAGGCGGACATGCGGCGGATCGTGCGCGAGGCGGCGCTGGCAGATGGAGCCGAGGGGTCACGGTGGTTGGAGTTGCAGGTCGACCCGACCTCCTATGCCCCCTTTGTCGGCGGCATCACGCCGGCTCTCGAGATCGTGCTCGACGAGGCGGCCGCGGCGTCGCGGCTGCCCGGGGCGGCGCAGGTCGGGATCATGGTCGCGGCGTCCCGCATGAGGCATCCCCTGGAGGCCAGGACCTTGGCCCGGTTGGCGGCCCGGTATGCCGGCGAAGGGCCGGGCACGGTCGTCGCCTTCGGCCTGTCGAACGATGAACGACGAGGAATCACCGAGGACTTCGCCCCAGCCTTCACCATCGCTCGGCGCGCCGGGTTGGCCTTGGCGCCCCATGCCGGGGAACTGCTGGGGCCGACCGCGGTCGAGGAGACCCTGGCGGCGATCGCGCCCGATCGCCTCGGCCACGGGGTGCGATCGGTGGAGGACCCACGGGTCCTTGACTTGGTGGTCGAAACCGGGGTCTCGCTGGAAGTGTGCCCCGGAAGCAATGTCGCGCTGGGCGTCTTCGACACCGATGACGAGGTGCCACTGCGGACGCTGCTGTCGAGGGGCGCCACGGTCGCCCTGGGCGCCGACGACCCGCTGATCTTCGGCACGCGCTTGGTGGACCAATACGAGGTCGCCCGTTCGGTGCACGGGCTCGACGACCCCGCGTTGGCCGAACTGGCCCGCATGTCAGTACGCGCCAGCCGCGCCCCGCACGAGGTGAGGGACACGGCATACGCCGACATCGATGCCTGGCTGGCCGCGGCCCCGGGTGGGGTCATTCCGGCCTGAAGCGCCGCCCGTGTCACGAGGCCGCGGGCAACTCCCCATCCGAGGGATCTGAGGCCTCATTTCGGACCGGTGCTGGGACACGGCAGATCGGTGGCTGCGCGCAGTACCAGTTGGGTGGAGAGCTGCGGGCGATGGTGCTGTCGCGATCCCACCACCACTTCGGCGGGTGGCTGACTTGCACGGTCGGTCGATGGCCGGGAAATCGGCGGCTGCCGTCACGCACCACCGCGAGAAGGTCCACGCGATCCCAATGCGTCGGCGACACCACGAGCGGTGCACCCTGACCCGTGGCCGGCTCCGGGACCTTGACCAGGCAGAGTTGATAGCCGGTGTCAGAGAGCGCTGCCGACACGACGCCCAGGGACACGCTGTCTGCATGGACCTCGAGCTTGGCCACTGCCGACTTCGACCAGCCTCGACGGGCGGCATACGCCCGTTGGCTGAGGCCGAGCGCCCGCCGGTGGGCCCGGAGCGCCAGGCCGATGTGGTCGGCAAGAGTGAGGCGGTTGCGGACGTCGAGGAGCTCACGAGCAAAGGTCGGCCATCCGGGGCCGCGGAAGGGTTTGGGAGTCGTTGTCATGCCACCAGATTCGGGGCCTGGCGTGCCAGGTTGCGAGACCTGCCGGCTGCCTGTGGACGACACACCTCGGCGACGCGGGGTGTGGACATGAACTCTCCGCGGCCCGGAGGTCGTCTGCCTCGGCGGTGATGGGCCGCCGGCTTGGAGGCGCGGAGTGTTCGCCGGGCGACCCAGGGTGTGCGTTCACCGACCTCTGCAGTTGCCCCCCACCGAAGGGCATGACAGTTGCCCCCCACCGAAGGGCATGACAGTTGCCCCCCACCGAAGGGCATGACAGTTGCCCTCGATGCGGGGGCAACTGCAGAGGTTCGCGAACTGATGGGGTGGGACCTCGGCGCTCAAGCCCTCAGCTGTCCAGGCCGCCCATCGGCCGGGGCACGCGTCAGAGGGTGAGGCCCACGAGGACCGGCTCGTTGACGAGGGTGATCCCGAAGGCGTCGTGGACTCCCGCTTGGACCCGCCGGGCGAGGGCGAGGACGTCGTATGCCGTGGCGTCACCGCGGTTGGTCACGGCCAGGGTGTGCTTGGTCGACAGTGCAGCCGGGCCCGGCAGGCCGAATCCCTTGGAGAAGCCGGCCTTGTCGATGAGCCATGCCGCACTCGTCTTGACGTCACCCTGGTCGTCGGCGAAGCGGGGTGGCACCGGGGCATCCGGGCCCAGACGCTCGGCCACGCGCTCCTCGAGCCGCTCGAAGGCGGAGGCCGACATGATCGGGTTGGTGAAGAACGAGCCACAACTCCACGTGTCGTGATCCTGCGCATCGAGGACCATGCCCCGTAGACGTCGCTGGACGAGGACGGCTTCTCGCGCATCACCCAACGGGACCCGAGCGCCGGTCTCCACGCCCAACTGACGGGCGAGGTCGGCATACGCAATGGGCCTCGACCGTGAGTCGAGGGCGAGTTGGAAACTCACGTCGAGGACGACGTAGCGATCGGTCGCCTTGAAGAGCGAGTGGCGATAGGTGAACGCGCAGTCGGCGGCGGCCAGCGTGCGCACGGCCTGGTCGTGGCGGTCCCAAACCCGGACCCGAGCGATCGTCTGGGCTACCTCCTGCCCATAGGCACCGACGTTCTGGATGGGGGTGGCACCGGCCGATCCCGGGATGCCCGAGAGGGCCTCGATCCCCGACCACCCCTCGGCCACGGCACGCGCCACGACCTCGTCCCACACCTCCCCCGCAGCCACCCGGACGAAGGCGCCTCCGCAGGAGTCGCTCGACTCGACCTCGATCCCGTGGGTCGCGATCTGCACGACGGTGCCTTCAAAGCCCGAGTCAGCGATCACAAGATTCGATCCGCGCCCGAGCACGAGCAATGACTCATCAGCGTCATCCACCTCGCGGATGACGTCGACGACCTCATCGATCGTCTCAGCCCGCACGAATCGCTGAGCCGGACCCCCGACCCGCATCGTCGTGTGGGCAGCGAGCGACTCGTCGAAGGACTCGCGCATCAGGGCCTCTGCTTCCGGGGTCGGATCAGGTGACGGTCACCGACGACAGGATCAGTCGAGCTGGACGACCGCGACGCAGCGTCCGAGCACCTTGTCGTCACCGGCCGTCGTGGTCAGGTCGACCGTGGCCCGACGGGTGTCCTCATCGAGTGACTTCACGACACCACTCACCTGGATCTCGGCTCCGCCGACCGGCACCACGACGGGCTTGGTGAAGCGCGTGCCGAACTCGATGACTCGCCCGGCATCACCGGCCCAGGCGGCGATGACGGAACTGGTGGCGCCCATCGTCCACATGCCATGCGCGATGACGTCAGGGAGGCCAACCGACTTGGCGAAGGACTCGTCCTGGTGAATGGGGTTCTGGTCACCGGAGGCGTTGGCATAGCCGACGAGGGTTGCGCGGCCGACCGGGACGGTCACGGGTCCGACGGTCTCCCCGACGGCCACTGCAGCGAATGAGCGAGCAGCCACGATCACTCCCCTCCCCGGACGACGATGGTGGAACTGGCGGTCGTGACCGGCCCACCGTCGGCGCCGGTCAGGTCAGTGACCACCGTGATCATCGAGTGGCCGCCGGCCTGCCGGATGCTGGCCACCGTCGTCGTCGCCGTCAATTCATCGCCAGCCATGATCGGCCGATGGTGGACAAAACTCTCTTCGCCGTGGACGACCCGGCTGTAGTCGATGCCAGCGGCCGGGTCGGCGACGTAAGCACGCGAGGACTGCTGCTCGTACTTCACGGCCATCGTCGGCGGCGCGATCACATCCGCATACCCCGCGGCTCGCGCGGCAGCTGGGTCGGTGTGCACGGGATCGGTGGCGCCCACAGCGGCAGCGAAAGCCGCGATCTCATCGGCGGTCACGGCATACGGTCCGGACGGCGGATAGGTCCGCCCCAGGAAGTCGGTGTTCACGGCCATGTCGCCCACCCTAGTGGCCCGGCCTCAGCGCGCGACGAGCTCGCCCACCGCGTCACCGAAGTGGCTCAGGTGCGCATCCACCTGCTCGCGAGTCGTTGATGGGGACATGAGCGCCATGTTGTGGAAGGGCGTGAGGAGGATGCCGCGGTTGGCGAGGTAGAGGTGGAAGAAGTCATCCAACTCCTGGTCATGGGCAGCCTCGGCCTCGGTGCCGTTGCGGGGGGCCTGCTCACTGAAACGGTATTCGGTCCGCGCACCGAGTTGGCTGACCGACCAGGGCAGGTCGTGGCGCGAGAAGATGTCTCGGACCCCGGCGGCAAAGACATCGGCCAGGCCGATCATGTGCGCAAACGCCTCGTCGGTGAGGACCTCGCCGAGCGTCGCCTTCGTCGCAGCAAGCGAGAGTGCGTTGCCGGCCATGGTGCCGCCGACACCACCCATGTCGATGATGTCGAGATCCGTTCTCCCGAGGACGGATTCGGCGAACTCAGCACTCACTCCGTAGGCCGCCGCAGGAATGCCGCCTCCGATGGCCTTTCCGATGACGACGATGTCGGGATGCAGGTCGTAGTGACCGATCGCGCCCTCGGGTCCGGCCGAGAAGGTGTGCGTCTCGTCGATGAGCAGGAGGACGTCGTGCCTGCGGGTCAGCTCTCGGACACCGTCGAGATAGCCCTCATCGGGCAGGACGATCCCGATGTTGGTCAGCGCCGGCTCCATGACGACGAGGGCCACGTCGCCGTTGGCGAGTTCCTTTTCGAGGGCGTCGAGGTCGTTGAACTCGGCGACCCGGCTCGTCTCGGTGACATCGCAGGGGGCACCGACGTTGCCGGGGCGGCTGGCGGGGCCATCGTCCGTGGCGACGATGAGGGACTCGTCGACGGTGCCGTGGTAGCAGTAGGAGTTGAAGAGGATCTTGGGTCGGCCGGTGACGGCCCTGGCCAGTCTGATCGCCCAGCGATTCGCATCGGTGGCGGTGAGGGCAAAGCTCCAGCGGCTCGCGCGGAAGCGGCGGGTCAACTCGGCACCGACCCATTCGGCGTCCTCGGTCGGCAGCATGGCCGTGGCGCCTCCTTGCTCGGCGAATCGTCGCTGCACGGCACGGACGGTCGCCTCGGGTGAGTGCCCGGCCATGGCGGCCGTGTCGCCCAGGGCGAAGTCGGCATAGGTGATCCCGTCGAGATCGGTGATCGTGGCTCCCTGCGCCGAATCGAGGTAGATCGGGAAACTCATCGCATGCTTGAGCATCCAGGTCATCGGCACCTTGCCGAAGAGGTGGGTCGCCGCGTCGTGCGCCGCCCGCGACGCGGGGTGGCTGGCGACGAAGTGGTCCTGCTCGCGCTCGGTCAGGGCGGCGAGTCGGTCACGATTGATCGAGGTCATGGTCACTCCAGGCAGATCGGGGCCGTTGGTTGCGCGCTACGGCGCAGTAAATGTCGTGGGCGCGACACTTACTGCGCCGTAGCGGGGGTTCACATCTGGATGCCGAGGTACTTCGTCTCGAGGTACTCCTCGATGCCCTCCGGGCCGCCCTCACGCCCGAAGCCGGAGGCCTTGATCCCGCCGAAGGGGGCCGCCGGGTTGGACACGATGCCGGTGTTGAGGCCGACCATGCCGTAGTCGAGGGCTTCACCCATCCGGATCGCTCGGGTCAGGTCACGCGTGAACAGGTATGCCGCGAGGCCGAATTCGGTGTCATTGGCAAGGGCGATCGCCTCGGCTTCCGTCGTGAACGTGACGACGGGCGCCACGGGTCCGAAGATCTCCTCCTTGAGCAGACGCGCGTCCTTGGGCACATCGGCCAGCACCGTGGGGGCGTAGAAGTTGCCGCGCCCGGCCACCGGGCCACCCCCGGTGAGCGCCTTGGCGCCCTTGTCCACGGCGTCGGTGACGAGTTCGTGCACCCCGTCGCGGGCCTTGGGCGTGATGAGTGGGCCGACGTCGACGCCCTTCTTGGTGCCCTTGCCGACCGTCAACCCGGCCATCCGCGCGGCGAACTTCTTGGCGAACTCCCCCGACACCGATTCGTGGACATAGAAGCGGTTGGCGGCGGTGCAGGCCTCGCCGATGTTGCGCATCTTGGCGAGCATCGCGCCGTTCACGGCAGCATCGATGTCGGCGTCCTCGAAGACGATGAAGGGGGCGTTGCCCCCGAGTTCCATGGACAGACGCAACAGCCCCTGAGCCGACTGCTCGACAAGCGTGCGCCCCACTGATGTCGATCCGGTGAAGGTGAGCTTGCGCAATCGCGGGTCGCGGATGATCGGCTCACACACCGCCCCACTGTGGGTTGTTGTCACCACGTTGAGCACGCCAGCGGGGAGGCCTGCCTCCTCCATCAGGGCGGCCAGCGCGAGCATCGACAGCGGCGTCTCATGGGCCGGCTTGACGACCATGGTGCAACCCGCGGCCACGGCCGGCCCGATCTTCCGCGTCCCCATCGCGAGCGGGAAGTTCCACGGCGTGATCATGAGGACCGGGCCAACGGGCTGCTTCATGGTGAGCAGTCGCGTCGCCCCGTTGGGGGCGGTCGACCAGCGTCCGCTGATCCGCACCGCCTCCTCCGAGAACCATCGGAAGAACTCCGCTCCGTAGAGGACCTCGCCCCGCGCCTCCGCGAGGGTCTTGCCCATTTCCAGGGTCATGAGCATCGCAAAGTCGTCGGCGCGCTCGATGAGCAATTCGTAGGCGCGGCGCAGGATCTCGCCTCGATCACGGGGCGGGGTCTGAGCCCACGACGGCTGCGCTGCCACTGCGGCATCAAGGGCCGCACCACCATCGGCGACCGATCCGTCGGCGACCGCGCAGAGCGCCGAGCCGGTCGCGGGATCGGTCACCACGAACGTGGCCTTGGACGAGGCGTCGACCCAGGACCCGCCAATGAGGAGTTGCTTGGGGACGCTGTCGAGGAGTTGTTTCTGGGTGGCCATGCTCGTCATCTTCCTCCGGTGAGGTGCGGTCAATGGTCAGGTGCGTTGGCGACCCGGTGGCCGAGTCCTTGGCGGCGACACCGGCCGGGTCATTGGATCAGCGAACGCCGACTGCCGCCGAGGTCGCCTCGTCGAAGGCCTCCTCGAGCAGGTCGAGGCCCT
Source organism: Phycicoccus sp. (assembly GCA_035418665.1). Lineage (GTDB taxonomy): Bacteria > Actinomycetota > Actinomycetes > Actinomycetales > Dermatophilaceae > Phycicoccus_A. Next base: position 1,743 of record DAOLRO010000079.1, on the reverse strand, counting down.
CGTTGAGCAAGGGATCCGAGATCGTCAGAGGCGGCAGGAATCGGAAGACATTGCCCAGAGTCCCGCAGGTCAGGGTCACCAGACCACGCGCATGGCATGCCTTGTTGATCGCCGCCGTGAGAGCAGCAGCCGGCGCCTTGGTCTCCCGGTCCTCGACCAACTCCATGGCGATCATCGCGCCACGGCCTCGGACCTCTCCGACCTGGTGGTGCCGCTCTCCCAAGGCATTCAAGCGACGGGTCAGCACCTCCCCGATCTCGCGCGCACGACCCGCCAACCCCTCGGCCTCCATGGTCTCGATGGAGGCCAGCGCCGCTGCGCAGGCCACGGGGTTGCCGCCATAGGTCCCGCCGAGCCCGCCGGGGTGGATGGCGTTCATGAGGTCCGCCCGACCCGTGACGGCCGCGAGCGGCATACCTCCGGCAATCCCCTTGGCCGTCGTGATCAGGTCCGGGACGATCCCCTCGAAGTCGCTCGCGAACCAGTCTCCCGTCCGGCAGAAGCCCGACTGCACCTCGTCGGCGATGAAGAGGATGTCGTGCTCTGTGCACCACCCCGCGAGTTCCTTGAGGAAGCCGGCCGGCGGCACGATGAAGCCGCCCTCACCCTGAATCGGCTCGATGATGACGGCCGCGGTGTTGTCCTCGCCGATCTGGGCGTGGATCTGGTCGGTGATGTAGTCGAAGGCGTCACTCTCGCAGGCCTTCGGACCACCCGGCCAGCGATAGGGGTAGGCCATCGGCACCCGATAGAGCTCGCTCGCGAACGGCCCGAACTTGTTCTTGTAGGGCATGTTCTTGGCCGTCATGGCCAGTGTGAGGTTGGTGCGGCCGTGGTAGGCGTGGTCGAAGGCGACGATGGCCTGACGTCCGGTCACATGACGAGCGATCTTCACGGCGTTCTCGACGGCCTCGGCGCCGGAGTTGAAGAGCGCAGAACGCTTTTCGTGATCGCCCGGCGTCACCTTGTTGAGCTTCTCGGCGACCGCGAGGTAGGGCTCATAGGGCGTGACCATGAAGCAGGTGTGCGTGAGCGCCTCGATCTGCTGCTGCACTGCATCGATGACCCGCTGGTTGCCGTTGCCCACACTTGTCACGGCGATGCCGGACCCGAAGTCGATGAGCTGGTTGCCGTCGGCGTCGACGAGGACCCCGTCCTGCCCGGCCACGATGTAGGCAGGCAGGCCGGTCGAGACGCCCGCGGACACGGAGGCGAGTTTGCGCTGGTGCAACTCGCGCGAGCGCGGCCCCGGGATCTCGGTGGTGAGGACACGCTGCTGGTCGATGGGGCTCACGAGGTGTCCTCGGCTTGGTCAGTGGTCGGGTCAGAGGCGGGCGTATGCCGTGGGCTTCGGTCGAGCAGAGGCCGCGCCGGATCCCAGGTGGTCCCGTCACGCGCATCGGCGCGACGTCGGGCGATGGCCGAGAGCGCTTCGAGGACAACCCGATTGGCGAGCGCCGCGGTGATGTCGGCGTGGTCGTAGGGCGGACTGACCTCGACGACATCCACCCCGACGACGGGCAGCTCCAGGCAAATGCGACGGACCGAGTCGAGCAGTTGACGAGCGCTCAGCCCGCCCGGCTCGGGCGTGCCGGTGCCGGGCGCATGCCCCGGGTCGCACACGTCGATGTCGACCGACAGGAAGACACCGTCACACTCATCGGTCGCGATGGCGAAGGCCTCGGTGAGGCACTCGGTCAGACCACGGTGGACGATCTCGGTCATCTCGTAGGACCGCATCCG
>DAOLRO010000078.1:0-12540 GCA_035418665.1 Phycicoccus sp. | reverse complement strand
ATGGGGCGCGCCCGGTTCCTCGCGACCTACCTGATCGCCGCCTTCGGCGGATCGGTCGGTTACCTCGTGCTCGCCGCTCCCGCGACCCTCGAGCAACTCCAGATGGGTCAGGGCGGCGCGTGGGGCACCCCGGCGGTGGGCGCCTCGGGCGCGGTCTTCGGGCTCTTCGGCGCCTACCTCGTCCTCAACCGACGCCTCGGCCGCTCCTCGGCCGGCATGGTCGTGATGATCGGCATCAATGCCGTGCTCGGTTTCGTCATCCCGGGCATCGCCTGGCAGGCACACCTCGGTGGCCTCGTCGTCGGTGCGGCGTGCGCGGCGATCATCGCGTACACGGGCGGTCGACGTGACCCCCTCGCACCGGCATCGACCAAGACCTCCCACGCGGTGCACTGGGTCGGCCTGGCGCTGCTCACCGTGCTGCTCGTGGTCGCCGTGGTCGTCAAGTATGCCGTGAGCAACGGCTACTCCTGACGCTCACCCATCGCTGGGGCAGGGTTTTCCACAGGGTCATCCCCAGTTGGGGACAAATGACAACGGTGTAACTGTCCGGTCAGCGGGGGTCAGTGCGGGTCAGCGCCACTTCGTCGTCATCATGAAGCCGGACATCATGAGGGCGAAACCGACCCCGAGGTTCCAGCGACCGAGCGGCGGCACCGGCCACTCCTTCGCGCCCGAGATGTAATAGGCCGCGACCCACAACAGGCCGACCACCATGAGTCCGACCATGACCGGGACGAACCACGGCGGGTTGGTGGCCGGCGCCTTGGTGACCTGGACCGGGGGCGGGGTGTACTTGGCCTTGTCGCGACCTTTGGACTCGGGCACGGGGGACTCCTGCTCAGGGGCGAGCCGCGGTCCGGTCGGTGACCGGCGCGAATCAGCGGTTTGACGTGTGGCCTAGCGTAAGACAGACGCAGGTGAGGATCGGCACGGGAGGGATGTTGGCCAAGCACAGCCATGCCGCGTCGCCTCGGCGTCCCCGCGTGAGCATCTGGACGATCCTCGTCCCCGTGATCGGTCTCGTGGCTGGCCTGCTCTTCGCGGCGAGCAGCAGCACGGCGACCAATGGATCCATCCGCTCCGACTCGGACTCCATCGCCGATCGCATCCGATCGGGCACCCGCATCAACGAGGACCAGACGCGCACTCTCGATGCCCTGCAGGCGCAGGTCGATGCCCTGACCGGAGAGGCCGCCAAGGGCAATGCAGCGGTGGACGACCTCACCAACCGCGCGGATGCCCTGGCGCCGGGCGCGGGCCGCACGCCGGTTGTCGGCCCCGGGATCGAGGTCTCGCTCAACGATTCCAAACTGCGCGGCGACCAGATTCCCAAGGGCTTCACCGTCGACGACATCGTGGTGCACCAGCAGGACGTCCAGGCCGTCGTCAACGCCCTCTGGGCCTCGGGTGCCGAGGCGATGATGCTCATGGACCAGCGCGTCATCTCGACCAGCGCGGTGCGCTGCGTGGGCAACACCCTGATCCTCAAGGGCCGCGTCTATTCACCGCCCTACGTCATCACCGCCATCGGGGACACCGACGCCATGCTGGCGGGCCTGGCCAAGGACAAGCAGGTCCGCATCTACCGCCAATATGTCTCTGCTGTCGGCCTGGGTTACGACGTGCGTCCACGCGACGAGGTCTCCCTCCCGGCATACTCAGGGTCGATCACGACGACCTGGGCCAAGCCCCTCAACTGATTTCACGGGACGAGCAGATGACCAGACGCGCCCTCCGGGCACAGGCCCGAGCCGACGCGCGAGTGGCCCGCGGATGGAGCGTGGTCGGGATCGTCGGCGAGTTGCTCGTCACGGCGGGCCTGCTGCTCATGCTCTTCGTGGCCTGGCAGCTGTGGTGGACCGATGTCGAGGCCGGTCGCACCGTCGACCACGAGGTCACCACGCTGCGCCACTCCTTCGACGTGGGCCAGGCACCTGACCCGAAGGCTCCCGACGGCCTCATCGAGGGGGAGACCTTCGCCCTCCTCCACATCCCACGGCTGGGCGCCGACTGGGTCTATCCGATCAAGCAGGGGACGGACCTGTCGATCCTCAGTGGCGGGCTCGGCCACTACGTCGAGACCGCGCCTCCCGGCGAGGTCGGCAACTTCGCGGTGGCCGGCCACCGCACGACGTGGGGCCGGCCCTTCCACGACATCGAGACCATGGTCGAAGGTGATCGCATCGTCGTCGAGACCGGCGCAACCTGGGAGGTGTATGCCGTGACCTCCCACGAGATCGTCTCCCCTTACGCGGTGGAGGTCATCGCCCCCGTCCCCGACCAGCCGGGCGAGGCGCCGACCAAGGCCATGCTCACGCTGACCACCTGTCACCCGAAGTTCAGCGCGGAGCAGCGCTACATCGTCCACGCCGAACTCCTCGAGACGCGCACCCGCGAAGAAGGCCTGCCGGCGTCGGTCCTGGCGCCACCGAGCGCCGCGTTCGCCACGACAGGAGCCCTCTGATGTATGCCGCCCTGTGGCGTGCTCTGCCCGGTCCGCGCTGGCTCAAGGTGCTGGAGGCGCTCGTCCTGCTCGCGGGGGTCGTGGCCTTCTGCTTCCTCTGGCTCTTCCCGCGGATCGAGCCGCTCATGCCCTTCTCCCAGACGACGGTCGACACTGGGACCTCGACCAGCCAGTCCCCCAGCCAGTCCCCCAGCCAGTCCCCCAGTCAGTCACCCTCTCCGTCACCCTCTGGGAGCCCCTCGTGACGCGCATTCTCGTCGTCGACAACTACGACAGTTTCGTCTTCACCATCGTCGGTTACCTCGAGCAGCTCGGGGCCGACTGCACGGTCCTGCGCAATGACGTCGCCACGCCCGAGGAGGCCACGGCCTACGACGGTGTCCTCGTCTCGCCCGGCCCCGGCACCCCGGAGGAGGCGGGTGTCTCGATGGCCATGATCGAGGCCTGCGCGGAGCGGGCCCAGCCGATGCTCGGCGTCTGCCTCGGACATCAGGCCCTCGGTGTCGTCTTCGGGGCGACGGTCGGCCGCGCTCCCGAACTCCTCCACGGCAAAACCTCGAAGGTCCATCACGAGGGCCGCGGCGTCCTCGCCGGCCTGCCGGACCCGTTCACCGCGACGCGCTACCACTCGCTGACGATCGACCCACCGACCCTGCCCGATGAGCTGCGCGCGACCGGCCACACCGAGTCCGGCCTGATCATGGCCGTCGAACACCGAGACCTGCCCCTGCACGGGGTGCAGTTCCACCCGGAGTCGGTCCTCACCGAGGGCGGGCATCGCCTCTTCGCCAACTGGCTCCAGACCTGTGGCCTGGCCGATGCGGTCGAGCGCAGCGAGGGCCTCTCACCGCTGCTGCACGACGCGAGCGGGATCGCCGCCCGCGTCGCCATGCCCTGACCGGCTGACCAGCCACCAGCCAACCAGCCACCAGCCGGCCTCAGTTGCTCGCGCTGGCGCTGGGGCTGGGGCTCGGATTCGACGCCGACGGTGAGGGCGCCGGGGGTGAAGGCGTCGGAGTCGGCGGGTTGGCCTGCGCCACGATGATGGTGACCACCGACCCCGAGTCCACCTTGGTGCCGACCTTCTGGTCCTGCTCGATCACGGTGTTCTCCGGAGCGGCTGCCGTCTGCTGATAAGTGGTCTTGGGCGTCAGCCCGGCCTCCGACAGGAGCGTGAACGCTTCGTTCTGGCTCTTGCCGACGAGGTTCGGCACGGTCACCTTGCCCGAGGCCACCTTGAGGTTGACCGGACTGCCCGGCGCGACGTCCTCGCCGGCACTCGGTGAGGACGAGACGACCTTGCCCTTGGCGATCTTCGAGTCGTCCTCGGGCGTGACCTCGCCGACGGTCAGACCGAGATCGAGCAACTGCTGCCGGGCCTCCTGCTCGGTCTTGCCCTTGAGGTCGGGCATCTTGACGGCGGCCTTGCCGGAGGAGACGACGATCGTGACCGTGGACCCCTTCTTCACGCTCACCTGCGCGTCGGGCCGCTGTCGGATCACCGTCCCCTGGGCGACGTCGTCGCTCTTCTCTTGCGTGACACTTGGAATCAGTCCCGCCTGACGGATCCGCAACTCGGCCGTCGCCTGCGGTTGCGTAACGACATCAGGCACGGTGACTAGAGCGTTCTGGGCGCTCTGGGTGTCCATGTAGGACTTCACGCCCCAGCCCAGTAGGCCGAGGGCCAGCAGGGTGATGATCGTGATCATCACCCACATGCCACCCCGGCGCTGACGCTGCTCCTCCTCGCGTCCAATGGCGGGGAAGGAAGAGGTGTCACGGTCGAACGGATCGTTGTCGTATGCCGTCCGCCCCCCTCGCGTGCCGCCCGCACCTCCCGCTCCACCGGCGGCCCCCGCCGCGCCCCCAGCGCCACCGGCGGCTGCACGCGAAAGTGAGCCCGCGGCATACACCTCGGTGGGTTGTGTCCCAAGGCCCGAGAGTTGCTGCGTGGCGGCGGCATCGGTGCCGGCCGCGGTGCCGAGGGCGGCATCGCTGATCCGCCGGCCGAGGCGGACGGACTGGAGGTCGGCGCGGAAGGCGGCCGCGCTCTGATAGCGGGCCTCGCGGTCCTTGTTGAGCGCGTGCAGGGCGACCGCGTCCATCTGCGGGCTGATCGAGGGCTCGAAGGTCGACGGTGGCTGGGGCTGCTGGCCGACGTGCTGATAGGCGATCGCCACGGGGCTGTCCCCGGTGAAGGGCGGGCGGCCGGTGAGCAGTTCGTAGAGCAGGCAGCCCGTGGAGTAGAGGTCGGAGCGGGCGTCGACGGTCTGGCCCTGGGCCTGCTCGGGAGAGAGGTATTGGGCCGTGCCGATGACGGCCTGGGTCTGGGTCATCGTGGCGTTGGTGTCGGCGATGGCCCGCGCGATGCCGAAGTCCATGACCTTGGCCGAGCCGTCACTGCCGATCATGACGTTGGCCGGCTTGATGTCGCGGTGGACGATGCCCATCCGGTGGCTGTAGGAGAGGGCGTCGAGGATGCCCTCGGTGATGCGGGCGGCTTCTTTCTCGTCGAGGTGACCGCGCTTGGTGAGGACCTCGCGCAGGGTCTTGCCCTCGACATATTCCATGACGATGTAGGGCACCGACCAGGCCGTGCCCCGGGCATCGACCCCGTGGTCCTCGCCGGAGTCGTAGACGGCGACGATCGAGGGATGGTTGAGGCCGGCCGAGCTCTGGGCCTCGCGGCGGAAGCGGGTGAGGAAGGAGGCGTCGCGGGCCAGGTCGCTGCGCAGCATCTTGATCGCCACCTGGCGTCCCAGGCGGTTGTCGTGTCCGACATGGACCTCGGCCATGCCCCCACGGCCGATCAAGTCGCCGACCTCGTAGCGTCCGCCGAGGAGGCGGGGCAGGTCACTCATGGCTGGTGCTCCTGACGTGCGTTGCGGTGCTGGTGAAGTACTCGTGCGGTGCGGAGAGCAGGGATCTGGGTCATCGGAGGGCCGCCTCGATCATGGCGCGGGCGATCGGTGCCGCCACCGTGCCGCCAAAGGCCTCGTTGCCCAGTTGTCCGCCGTCCTCGACGACGACGGCGATCGCGATCTTGGGGTCATCGGCCGGGGCGAAGGTCATGAACCAGGCGTGCGGGGCGGCCCCGGCCGCGTGCTGGGCGGTCCCGGTCTTGCCCGCGACACGGACACCCGGGATCTTGGCCGCACCACCGGTGCCGTTGTTCACGGCCTCCTCCATCATCGCCGTCAACTGCGTGGCGACCTGGGGGGTGACGGCCTGGGACAACTCCTGCGGCTTGGCGGAGTCGATCGTCGACAGGTCCGGGGCGAGGACGGACTGGACGAGGTAGGGCTTCATCACAGTCCCGCGATTGGCCACTCCGGCGGCGATCATCGCCACCTGCAGCGGTGTGACTCGCACGTCGTACTGACCGATGGCCGACTGGGCCAACTGTGGTGGATTGAGTTGAGCGGGCACCGAACTCGGAGTCACGCGCATCGGCACGGTGAGCTGGTCACCGAAGCCGAACTTGGCTGCCTGCGAACGCAATTGGTCGGCACCCAACTCCATTCCCAGCCAGCCGAAGGCGGAGTTGCAGGAGGTCCGCACCGCGTCGGCGAGGGTCGTCTGGTCGTTGGGTCCACACGGCTGCTTGTCGTCGGTGGCCAAGCCGGCGGTCGTCTGGGGCAGGTCGAGGACGGCTGGTCCGGGGATCTTGCTGTCCGGCGTGAACTTGCCCGTCGAGAGCGCGCTCGCGGCCGTCACGATCTTGAAGGTGGACCCCGGTGGATACAGGTTGCCGCCGATGGCGCGGTTGACCAGCGGCCGCATCGTGTCCTCATCGAGGGCCTTGTATGCCGTCTGGACGGCTTTGAGGTCGTGGCTCGCCAACGCGTTGGGGTCGTAACTCGGGTTGGACACCATGGCGAGGATGGCGCCGGTCTTCGGGTCGAGGGCGACCGCGGCTCCTCGCTGGCTGCCGAGGCCGTCGATGGCCGCTTGTTGGACCGCCGGGTTGATCGTCAGTTGGAGGTTGGCGCCCTGGGCCTTGCGTCCGGTGAAGAGGTCGGAGACGCGACGGTAGAAGAGCTTGTCCGAGCGACCCGAGAGCAGAGAGTTCTCGACGCTCTCCAGACCGCCGTTGGCGCCGTAGAAGGAGTAGTAGCCGGTCACGTGGGCGTAGGCAGGGCCGTTGGCGTAGTTGCGGATGTACTTGAACTCGTCGTCGGTCGGGGTGCTCTCGGCGACTGCCTGGTTGCCGACAAGGATCTGGCCGCGCTGCTGGGCGTAACTCGAGAGCAGCGTGCGCCGGTTGTCCTCGCGGGCGTTGAGATCCTTCGCCGAGACGAACTGGATCCACGTCGTCGACACGAGCAGCATCCCGAAGAGCAGGGCGACGAAGGTGGAGAGCCGGCGGATGGGGGCGTTCACAGCTTCACCACCTGCGTGTCGGCGGAGCTGATCGGGCTCGGGCCCTCGAGCGGCAAGGGGCGGCGGGCATGGTCGCTGATCCGCAGCAGGATCGCCACGATCGTCCAGTTCGCCAGGAGCGAGGAGCCGCCCTGCGACAGGAAGGGCATGGTCAGGCCGGTCAGCGGGATGACCCGGGTGACACCGCCGACGACGACGAAGCACTGGAGGGCCACCGAGAAGGCCAGCCCCGCGGCGAGCAACTTGCCGAAGCCGTCGCGCGCCCCGATGGCCGTGCGCAGGCCCCGCTCAACGAGGAGCACATAGAGGGCGAGGATCGCGAAGAGCCCGACCATGCCGAGCTCTTCACCGAAGCTCGGGATGATGAAGTCGGACTCGGCAAAGTAGGTGATGTCCGGTCGGCCCCGCCCCAAGCCGGTGCCCACCATGCCGCCCGCGGCCATCCCCATGAGGCCCTTGGCCAGTTGGTCGGACTTGGCCAGCGCCTCGGGCGAGAAGGTGTCGAGCCAGAGGAGCACGCGGGTCTGGACGTGGCCGAAGATGAGATATGCCGCGTAGGCACCTCCCGCGAAGAGGACCAGTCCCAGCACGATCCAGCTGATCCGCTCAGTCGCGACGTAGAGCAGGGCGACGAAGAGGCCGAAGAAGAGCAGGGACGACCCGAGGTCGCGCTCGACGACGAGCACGGCAAGAGCCGCGACCCACGCCAGAAGGATGGGGCCGAGGTCGCGAGCCCGGGGGAAGGTCAGCCCGGCGAAGGTCCGCCCCGCCACCGACAGGGCATCACGTGTCTGCACGAAGTAGCCGGCGAAGAAGATCGCGAGGATGATCTTGGCGACCTCTCCGGGCTGAAAACTCATGGGCCCCAGCGAGATCCAGATCTTGGAGCCGTTCTTGTCGTCCCCGATGACCGGCAGCATGGGCAGCAGGAGCAGGACGAAACCGAGGAGTCCGGCTGTGAAGGTGTAGCGGCGCAGGACTCGGTGGTCACGCATGATGACGATCGCGGCCATCGCCAGCCCGACCGACAAGGCACTCCACATGAGCTGGCGCAACGCCATCCCGTCACCGATGCTCCGACCGTGCGCGAGGTCGAGGCGGTGGATCATCACCAAGCCCAGCCCGTTGAGCAGGGTGGCGATCGGGAGGAGGAGGGGGTCGGCATACGACGCCTTCCACCTCAGCACCAAGTGGAAGGCGAGCGCGACGGCGAAGAAGCCACCACCGAGGACGAGCAGGCTCGAGGGGATCTCGCCGGAGGTGGCGAGTCCGACGTTGACGTAGGCGAGCAGGACGATCGCCGTCGCGAGGATGATCAACGCGAGTTCGACGTTGCGTCCCCGGCGGGGGCGGAAGCGGGAGACGACCGACATGTCAGGCCGCCGGCGCCGTGCTGGAGGCGCTGGGACTGGCGCTCGGGCTCGGGGAGGGCGAACGGGACCCCGACGGGCTGGAGGAAGGGCTGGGGGACGGGCTCGGTGTCGGCTCGGTCCACGAGCGGTCGACCATGGGGCAGGTCTCGGAGTTGCGCGCGGCCCACGCGCAGGCCCTCGCCTGGACCTCGAGGGTGGCGATGCGCTCGAGAGCTGCTGTGCGAGAAGTGAATTCGACACCCTTGACGAGTTGGTCCTGATAGACCGACGGGAGCCCGCTCACTCGGATGGAGGTCTTGGTGTCGACGCGGGAGAGGTCGATCGGGCCGAGCCGCTGATCGACGCCCCGATAGAGGACGACACGGTCGCCGTCACTGCCGACCCAATACTGCGTCTGGACCCAGAGCCACGAGGCGTAGGCGCCGCCGAGCAGGACGACCAGAGCGACCACGGCGGCACCGAGCACGCGCAGGACGCGCCCGCGACGGGAGGGTGGCCCCTCCTCGGCGAGTTGGACGTCCAGCTCGCCTCCAGTGTCGGTGTCGCGACGATCCGTGCCGGTCGCCTCGGCCGTCAGCGCGGCGGCCTTCTCCGCGGGGGTGACCGGAATCGGTCGGGTGCCGCGTCGTCGAGGCACGGCCGCCGCACCGACGACCTCGGGGACATCCGACGGGACGGGGCCCTTGACCATGTCGACGACGTCACCGATGACGACGGTGACGTTGTCGGGGGCTCCGGCCTTGAGCGCGAGCTGGACGAGGCGCTCCGCACAATCCGCGGGGCGACGTGTGCCGACGAGCACCTCGTCGATGGTGTCGCGGGCGACGTAGTCGGTCAGGCCGTCGGAGGCGATGAGGTAGCGGTCCCCGACGATGGCCTGACGGACCACGACATCGGGCTCGTCGTCCGGCTGACCGGTCAGGACCTTGGTGACCAGCGAGCGCTGCGGGTGGGTCTGCGCCTCCTCGGCCGTGATCCGGCCCTGGTCGACGAGTTGCTGGACGAAACTGTGGTCCTTGGTGATCTGGGCGACCTTGCCCTCACGCACCAGGAAGGCGCGGGAGTCCCCGATGTGCGCGAGCACGAGTTTGTCTCGCGCGCGGAGCAGGGCGATGAGGGTGGTGCCCATGCCGTCGAGCCGGTGGTCCTCCTTGACCTGACGACCGAGGTCGGCGTTCGCGGACTCGATGCACGCGAGCAGGGCATCGGTGGCCTCGGCGCCGGACAGGGCCTGGTCGTCGAGGTCGACGAGGGCCGCCACGATGGTCGAACTCGCAATGTCACCCCCGGCGTGACCACCCATCCCGTCCGCCATCGCGAGAAGGTGCGGCCCGGCATACCCACTGTCTTCGTTGTTGCTGCGCACCATCCCGACGTCGGAGCGGGCTGCGTAGTTGAAGGCGATCGGCACGGATCACCTCTGCAGTTCGACGACGGTCCGGCCGATGCGCAAGGACGTGCCGAGGTCGAGCGGCTGGGGCGAGGTGATGCGTCGGTTGTCGACATAGGTGCCGTTGGTGGAGCCGAGGTCCTCGACGAACCAGCGGCCACCGTCCTCATAGATGCGCGAGTGCCGGCCCGAGGCGTAGTCGTCGTCGAGGACGAGCGCACACTCAGGTGAACGACCGATCAGGGTGCCCTGGGCGCGCAGCGGGAGGCTCGTGCCGGCGAGGGGACCAGCGGTCACGACGAGCTTGCGGGGGGTGTTGCCGCGCCGGCCGCCGAAGAAGCCACCACGAGCGGGAAGGGCGTTGGGCCCGGAGTCCGAGCCGAGGCTGCCCGCAGACCCAGCGCCCACCGCAGCCCCCGTTGCGGCGCCAGCGGCTGCTCGGCCGCGGCCCGTCCCCTTCTTGGCCGGACGGCGGTTGGTGATCCGCGTGCCGTAGAGGTCCCCCCGCAGCACTCCGACGATCGAGAACACGAAGAGCCACAGGGCCACGAGCAGCCCGAGGCGCATGATCGTCAGGGTGAGTTCACTCATGGGCGGCTGGCCTCAGCGCGAACGCACGCGGTAGGTCATCGACGTGCGACCGACGGTGACGCGGTCACCGTCCTGCAGGTGCTCGCTGTCGATGCGCTCGCCGTTGACGAAGGTGCCATTGGTCGAGCCGAGGTCACGGATGACGGTGATGAACCCCGGTCCGTCGATGCTCACCCGTAGCTCGGTGTGGCGGCGTGAGATGCCGGGGTCGTCGAGGATGATGTCGGCGTCGTCGTCGCGGCCCAGGATCGTGATCGCCGAGGTCAGCGGGTAGTCGTCGCCGTCGATGACCAGGCTCGGTCGGTGGGCCGGTCGGCGCGGCTTGCGGGGTGGGATGACGGGCGCCGGTGCGACGGGGGCTGGTGCGACCTTGGCTGGAGCCGGTGCGGGCGGAGGAGCACCCCGGGTCGGCTCCTCATCGAAGTCGACGTCCTGGTCGGACTCCCGGTACTCGTCGAAGTCGTCGTACTCGTCGTCTTCGTCGACGTGGTGGCGTGCGGGCGGCGGTGCCTGCGGAGTGATGCGCGGCTGCTGGCCGGTGCGACCGGTGGCGTCGGGACGCTTGACCGTTGAGGGCCGCACCCGGAAGACGCCGGTCTCGAGGTCGGAGTCCTCGGCGAGCATGATCCGCACCGGCCCGCCGGGCGTGTAGTGCTGGGAGGCGACGTGCTCCTCGGCCGCGACCACGAGCTCGTCGGAGACATCGTCACCGAAGTCCGTGAGCCGCTCGTAGTCGGTCTCGGAGAGTTCGATGGTGAAGAGGTTCGGGACCACCGAGCGGCCCTTGCCGGTGCCTGTTGCGCGGTCGTCCATCGCACGCCGGATGGCGCTCGCGATCTCGACGGGCTGGACCTCGGCGCGGAACGCGCGCGCGAACAGGCCGTTGTAGGCGCGCTCGAGCTTGCCCTCGACACGGTCGAACAGACCCATGGGCTCTCGCCTCCTCACTGCGCGGGATATGGATGCTGGGCATCGATCAGGACATTGCGACGATCTGTTGCAACGATCTGGACACGCCGGATGTCCCGCCAGCCTACTTGTGGCGCCGGGTCGAGGGTTCCGAGGACACCCTGAGGGACCGCGATTACCTCCACCGGCTGAACGGCATACGGTGGGGTGTGTGATCAACGTGCAGGTGCTGGCCCCGCGCGAGGTGCCGCTCGGTGGGCCGCGGGCGATGACCGTGCGGCGGACCCTGCCGGCGCGGGAGCGCAGTTTCATCGGGGCGTGGTGTTTCGTCGACCACTACGGGCCCGACGACGTCTCGCTCACCGGTGGCATGGATGTCGCGCCGCACCCGCACTGCGGCCTGGCGACCGTCTCGTGGCTCTTCAGCGGCGAGATCGAGCACCGCGACTCGCTCGGGACGCACGAGATGGTGCGTCCCGGTGAACTCAACCTGATGACGGCCGGTCGTGGCATTGCGCACTCCGAGGTGTCGACGCCTGCCACGACGACCCTCCACGGCGCCCAGCTCTGGGTGGTCCTCCCGGAGGAGGCAGCCGAGGTCGAGCCGCGCTTCGAGCACTATCGTCCGGAGGCGCGCGAGGTGACGCCCGGGGTCTGGGTGTCGTGCTTCCTCGGCTCCTTGGCCGGCCAATCGTCGCCGGTCGCGACGCACACGCCGCTGTTGGGGGCCGAGGTCGGGCTCGCGCCCGGAGCCTGCATGGTCCTCGACGTGCCCGCGGACTTCGAGGTCGGGGTGCTCGTCGATCTGGGGTTCGTCGAGTTCGGTGGGCAGCCGGTCGTCGACGGCGAGTTGGGGGTCGTCGCGTCGGGTCGTGGCGTGGAGTTGCGGGCCGGCGAGGACGGGGCCCGGGTGTTGGTGCTGGGTGGTCCGCCCTTCCCCGAGCAGGTCGTCATGTGGTGGAACTTCATCGGCCGCTCCCACGAGGAGGTCGTCGCCGCCCGCGCCGACTGGAACGACCACACTCCTCGATTCGGCTATGTCGACGGCTACGTGCCCCGTCCCGCCGGAGCTGACACGCAGTGGTGGATCCCGGCGCCCTCCCTCCCCGGGGTGCGCTTGAAGTCCCGGGGAAACCGCCGGTGACTTCGCTGGGAGGCAAGCGCACGGCATACCAAGGCTTTGTTGTTTTTGTTGGTTTTGCTTGTGCGGCAACGCTTTTGGCTGGGTGTGGAGATTCGGGTATGCCGTCCGCCTCCTCCCAGCCCACCTCACCGAGCGCCTCGGTGACGTCGGCGAGTGCGAGCCCGACGCCGAGTGCCACGCCGACGCCCACTCCGACTCCGACGCCCACGCCGTCGGTGGATCCGGGGGCCTTGCCGCAGACCGAGGACAAGCCGAGTGCGAGCGACCCGGAGTTCGCGGGGAA
>DAOLRO010000077.1:0-12693 GCA_035418665.1 Phycicoccus sp. | reverse complement strand
GACATCGATCGAGGTCACCGCCACGGTGGACTCGGTGGGGCCGTAGGTGTTGATGACGGCAGCACTTGGGAAACGCTCACGCAGCCGTGCGGCAGTGGCGTGCGGAAGGGTCTCCCCGCAGAACAGGAAGATCCGCAGGTGGGGCAGGAGGGTCTCGTTGAATTCGTCCGAGGCCAGGCACAGGTCGGCGAACGAGGGCGTGGAGACCCAGGCATCGGCATCGGACTCGGCCAGCGTGGTGAACAGGTCTGCGAGTCGCAGGATGTGATCACGATCGATGTGCACGAGACGTGACCCCGTCGCCCAGGCCAGCATCAGGTCCATGACCGAGAGGTCGAAACTGAACGGTGCCTGGTTGATCACCGTCGCCTGCCGCCTGCCCTCGAAGGCGACATGGCCGGACACCAGATCGACCAGCCATCCGGTGAAGCGGTCGACCGAGGAGCGCGCGATCTGGACGCCCTTCGGAGTGCCGGTGCTCCCCGAGGTGAAGATGATGTATTGCGCTTCGTCGGGGGCTGTCGCCCTGGGTGCACCTGGGGAACTCGAGCCAGCGTCCGATCCGTCGGACGCGTCGGACGCGGTAGGCGGGCTGCACACGCGCTCGAGGTCGGCGCTTTCCCAGACCACGGTGCCCGGGGGTGTCTCGCCGATCCGGTCTGCGTCCTCGGGGGCCAGCACCAACCCGGCCGCGGAAGCGGTGAGGATGCTGCGCACGCGGTCGGCCGGGAGTGAGCTGTCGACCGGGACGTAGGGGTGAGCGCTCAGCAGGCACGCGAGCATGCAGGTGAGCATGTCCGGGTGCTTGTGACCGAAGACCACCACCGGCTCACGTGAGTCACCCAGAGACCGCTCGAGGGCGGTGCCCAGTGCCGTGGCTCGGGACCACAGCTGCGCGAAGGTCAGGGTCCGTCCCCGCCATTCGTGGGCGACCAGTTCGGGCTGTTCGAGCGCGCGTCGGGTCAGCGACTCGAGGACGTTCACCGGGACCCCATTTCCGTGGATTGGCCGCGACGATTCTACCGACGCCCACGGTCCTCCCTGAGCACACCCCGCCCGCGCGCGCGCCCGGGTGTCGGTGCCCCGGCATACCGTATGCCGTGTGGCCGGCTCCCCAACCAAGTCCAGTGGCCGCGGCGCCCGTTCCGCGGCTGCCGCTGCCAGCTTCAAGTGTTCGGAATGTGGGTGGCAGACGAGCAAGTGGATCGGACGTTGTGGTGAGTGCCAGGCGTGGGGCTCCTTGAGCGAAGTCGGCGCCGTGGCGGTGCGCACGGCGCCTGCTCGCACGCTCGAGCACCCGGCCCGACCCATCAGCGAGGTCGACGGCTCCACCGCGAAGGCGCGCCCCACCGGGGTCGACGAGTTCGACCGCGTGTTGGGCGGCGGGCTGGTCCCCGGTGCCGTGGTCCTCGTGGCCGGCGAGCCCGGCATCGGCAAGTCGACCCTGCTGCTCGACGTCGCCGCTCGGGCGGCCCATGGTGCACCACTCAGGCGCACCTCACGGGAGGGGATGGACCAGAGCACGGACCCGGACGCGCCTGGGACCATGCCCAAGGCAGTTCTCTACGTCACCGGCGAGGAGTCGGCGGCGCAGGTCCGTGGCCGCGCCGAGCGCATTGGTGCTGTCGCTGAACGCCTCTACCTCGCCGCCGAGTCCGACCTCGGCGCCGTCCTCGCGCAAATCGAGCAGGTAGATCCATCTCTCGTGATTGTCGACTCGGTGCAGACGATCAGCAGCGCCGAGGTCGAGGGCGCCGCGGGCAACGTCTCGCAGGTGCGCGAGGTCGCCGCCTCTCTCATCCAGGTCGCCAAGGCGCGCGCCATCGCCGTGCTCCTCGTGGGGCACGTGACCAAGGACGGCTCCATCGCCGGGCCGCGAGTGCTCGAGCACCTGGTCGACGTCGTCGTGCAGTTCGAGGGTGACCGGCACAGTCGGCTGCGTCTGGTCCGGGCGGTCAAGAACCGCTTCGGCCCGACCGACGAGGTGGGCTGCTTCGACCTCAATGATGTCGGCATCGTGGGTCTGGCTGACCCGAGTGGCCTCTTCCTCTCCCACCGCACCGCGGCGGTGGCCGGGACCTGCGTCACCGTCACGCTCGAGGGTCGCCGTCCGATGATCACCGAGGTGCAAGGGCTCGTGGACAAGACCGACAACCCGAACCCTCGCCGTGCGACCTCCGGCCTGGACCGGGCCCGCACCGACATGATCCTCGCCGTGCTGGGGCGTCGGGCCAAGGTCTCCTTGGGCAAGAACGATGTCTTCCTGTCGACGGTCGGCGGTGCCCGGCTGTCCGAGCCCGCGGCAGATCTCGCGATCGCCCTGGCGTTGGCCAGCGCGGCCGCCGACCGCCCCCTGCGCGGGTCCACGATCGCCTTCGGCGAGGTGGGGCTCGCCGGAGAGGTGCGACCGGTCACCGGTGCCCATCGGCGACTCGCCGAGGCCGCCCGGCTCGGCTTCGCGGCGGCCATCGTCCCGCCCGGAGTCCTGGGCGCTGGCCCGGTCCCCGCGGGCATGCAGGTCGCCGAGGCCGCCACGCTCGCCGAGGCCGTCCATCTCGCCACGAGTTGAAGCGACCGCGCCCGCGCACAATTTCGTCACCGAAGCGATGCGAACCGATCGAGCGACAGCGGATCAGGAACCGTAGACTCATCCGAGGCGCCGGTGCGGCGCCCATTTCACATCCCAGGGGATTCACGACGTGGCGACGCAAAACCTGCACAGTGACGAGCTCGTGCGCTCGACACTGGCCGCCGTGGCTCCCGGCACCGAGCTCCGCGACGGACTCGAGCGCATCCTGCGCGGACGCACCGGCGCCCTCGTCGTCATCGGCCACGATCGACTGGTCGACCAGATCGCGACGGGCGGTTTCCCCCTCGATGTGGAGTTCTCCGCCACCCGCCTGCGTGAGTTGGCCAAGATGGACGGCGCCATCATCGTCGACCGCGACGTCACCCGAATCCTGCACGCGGCCACCCAGCTCGTCCCCGACTCGAGCATCGAGACGAGCGAGTCCGGCACCCGCCACCGCACGGCCGAGCGCGTGGCCAAGCAGACCGGCTATCCGGTCGTCTCGGTCAGCCAGTCGATGCGGATCGTGGCCCTCTATGTCGGCGGTCGGCGGATCGTCCTCGAAGATTCCAGCGCGATCCTCTCGCGCGCCAATCAGGCGCTCCAGACCCTCGAGCGCTACAAGAAGCGCCTCGACGAGGTCACCGGCACGCTGTCCGCGCTGGAGATCGAGGACCTCGTCACCGTGCGCGATGTCGCCAACGTCCTGCAGCGCCTCGAGATGGTCCGTCGCATCAAGGACGAGATCGCCGACTACGTCGTCCAACTGGGCACCGACGGCCGACTGCTTTCCCTGCAGCTCGAGGAGCTCACCGGCGGACTGTCCGACGACCTCGGCCTGGTGATCCGTGACTACATCGGCGAGGCCAAGGGCGGCTACACCGACGAGGAGGCCATCGCCAACCTGGAGAGCCTCGATGCCACCGAGCTCCTCGAGCCTGTCGGCGGGGCCAAGGCCCTCGGCTTCCCGGTGGTCGGCGACGCGCTGGACTCCTCCATCAGCCCGCGTGGCTTCCGCCTCATCTCCAAGGTGCCGCGCCTGCCCGGCGCCATCGTCGAGCGCCTCGTCGAACACTTCGGCTCCCTGCAGCGCCTCCTCGCGGCCAACCTCGAGGACCTCATGGAGGTCGACGGTGTCGGTGAAGGCCGGGCGCGTCTCGTGCGCGAGGGCCTCTCGCGTCTGGCCGAGACGAGCATCCTCGAGCGTTACGTCTGATCCATGGGCGGCGTGGGCGCCGAGGTCGAGCTGCTGTGGCTGCATCGCACGGTCCTCGATTGGTATGCCGTGCACGCCCGGTCGCTGCCTTGGCGCGAACCCGACTGCTCACCGTGGGGCATCTTCGTCTCGGAAGTGATGGCCCAACAGACCCCGGTCGCCAGGGTTGAGGCCCCGTGGCGGGAGTGGATGGCCCGTTGGCCCACACCCAACGCCCTCGCGTCCGCATCCCCGGGCGATGTCGTCCGCGCGTGGGGTCGCCTCGGCTATCCGCGCCGAGCGCTGCGCCTCCGCGAGGCCGCAGCCGCCATGGTCGAGCGGCACGACGGTGAGGTCCCGCGCACCGAGGCCGAACTCCTGGACCTTCCCGGTGTGGGCGCCTACACCGCTGCCGCTGTCGCGGCCTTTGCGTATGCCGTGCGCACCGTCGTCGTCGACACGAACGTTCGCCGGGTGTTGGCCAGGGTCATCGAGGGTCGCGCGCAGGCCTCGCCGTCGTTGACTGCCGCCGAATCCCGGTTGGCGGCAACGGTGGTGCCGACCGATGCAGAGACCTCGGCGGTGTGGAATGTGGCCGTCATGGAGCTCGGTGCGCTCATCTGCCAGGCTCGCTCGCCCCAGTGCGGGGAATGCCCGCTCAGCGCGAGGTGCGCCTGGCTGCTCGCCGGCTCCCCGGCATACGACGGACCGCCGCGGCGAGGACAGCGCTACGAAGGGACCGATCGCAAGGTGCGCGGCGACCTGCTCCAACTCCTGCGCGAGTCCGAGCAACCCCTGCAGCGGGCGGCCCTGGAGGTCGTCGATCCCGACCCCTTGAGGATCGATCGACTGCTCGATGCGCTGATCAGCGATGGTCTGTCGAGCCGCTGGCGAAGGGTCGATATCGACTCCCGGCCTGACGTGATCGGAACGTCACCGAGCGGGGGATGGCCCGACGGCCCGCTGTCATGGATCATGTCCGGCATGCACCGGGGCCGTGGGGGATCCAGGGTGGTCGCCCTGGCGGCCATGGGTCTGGGCGCGCTGCTGTGCCTCGCCCCCGGAGCGGTTGCCGATGACGGGCTGCGGGTGGGTTCGGACTCGCGGTTCTCGGTCGACGAGCCGGCGCGGCTGGTGGCCGGTCACATGGAGTTGAAGGTCGCGAACGTCAAGCCTGACCCACCTGGTGGCTACTACTTCTACAACACCTTGACCTTCGTCGTTCCGGCAGCCATCGGGGAGGTGCGTGCCACCGCGAACGGGTCGGGAGTGCGGGTCACGAGGGGGCCTGGCCCGGACTCGCGGACCCAGACACTCACCGTCGCCCTCCCCTACGACCTGCGCTTCGGCCAGAGCATCACGATCATGATCGACTTCACCATGTCCGCGGGGGTGGCCCGGTCGGAGACCTCGACGCGGGTCGGGCCGGGGTATGCCTCGTTCGAGGTGTTCGGTGTCGGTGACCCCGGCTCGACGAGGGTGACCATCGAGCGACCGATCGGTTCGAAGCTCGACGCGAGTGACCCGTCCTTCCGGGAGGTGAGCAACGAGTCCGCGGTCTCGTCGGGCACCAACAACTCACCGGGTGGGATCGCGGCGATGATCTCGATCAGGGAGCCCTCGGCCTTCCGATCGGAGACGGTCAACGTCGGGCCGGCGGTCTTCCATGTCGAGCCGTGGCCCGACGACCCTGACTGGGGGAGTCGGGTGAAGGAGGGGCTGATCACGGGGGTTCCGGCGCTGGCCGAGCTTGTGGGCTCGCCCTGGCCCACGTCAGGGACGACCCTGCGGGAGGACGCGGTCGTCAACGTGATGGGCTTCGACGGCTGGTATGACAGCAATGCCCGAGAGCTCGTGCTCGGCGAGCAGGCCGAACCACACGTGATCTACCACGAGCTCGCGCATGCGTGGATGAACGGCGCCACGTTCGAGAATCGGTGGGTCTACGAGGGGCTGGCCGAATGGCTGGCGACCCAGACCGTCATAGCCACGGGCGCCACGGCCCTGGAGCAGGAGCCCGTGTCTCCGGATGGCGAGGGGGCCATCCGACTCACGGACTGGCAGTCGCCAGAGGGCGGGCGATCCCTGCCCGGGGACTCCTTCGCCTATCCCGCAGCCCGATTGGCGATGGCGGGGGTGCTCGATGACATGAGCACCGGCGAGGTGGCGGCCTTGCTCACGGCGGCACTCAAGGGCGAACGACCCTTCCCGGCGGCGCTGCCCTCGGGCAATGGGTCGTCAGAGGCCACCGCCAAGGTCCCCCTGACGGATCGGGCCTTCCTCGACCTGCTCGAAGTGGATGCTCCCCACCCGAAGGCCGTCGAGGCCTATCGGACCTGGGTGCTCGAGCCGGCCGACGTCGACAAGCTGGCCGCTCGGACCGATGCGTATGCCGTCTTCCGCGAGATCGAGGCACTCGACGGTGACTGGCATCCGCACGCCATGTCCGTGGCCATGGCGGATTGGGACTTTGCAGCAGCGGCCGACGCCGCTCCGAGCGACCGGGCCACGGCTGCGCTCGCGGGACAGGCGCTCGCGGCGGCGAAGAGGGCGGCGGTCACCCTGCCGCCGGCGATGCGCACGGCCTACGAGCAGGGGGAGCTCGATGTCGCGAAGCTCACGACCGCGCGTGCAGCACTCACCGATCTCGTGGCGGCTCGTGCGTCGACCCAGAATCCCATCGCCGAGATCACGGCGCCGCTCCTCGGCGTGAGCGGTCAGCGCGAACAGGCCGTGGCCGCGTTGGAGACCGGAGACTTCGCCACAGCGGCAAAGGCTGCCGCCACGGCGAAGCAACGGGCTGGCTTGGCCACGGTCGCGGGTCTCGGCGTGATCGGGCTGTTGGCCCTCTCGCTCCTGCTCGCGGTCGCCGCACTCCTCAGGGCTCGCACTCGTCGGGCCAGCGCTCGTCGGGCGCGCGCTCGCCAGCTCGCCACCGTGAGCGACGATCAGTCCTTCAGTGCGCAGGTCAGCCAGGAAGGGTGAACGCCAGGTCGTAGGTGTGGACGCCGTCCTCAATCGTGAGCTCCATCGTCCCGGCGATCCCGGTGAGTTGACCCGACCCGCTGCCCGGCACCACGGCATACGTGAGGTCGGCCTCGCCACCCACCATCTGGCCATACTGCTGGAGGGCGAAGCCGCCTTCGCGATCGCCGATGCGCCCTTCGATGTGCTCGAGCGCGACATAGCCAGCGGTGCCAGTGCTCGGGTCGCCGCCGGATGCGAAAACCCCGTCGCCGGTGCCGACGATGTCTCCGGACCAGGTCTTGGACAGGGTCATCACCCCGACTCCGGTGCCCTCGACCTCGGTGGGTTGCAGAGCGACGCTGAAGGTGCCGACGGCGTGCTGGATCTCTGGATTGGTCATGCGTGAACTCCCCTGTGTGCCATGCGTGGTGCTCGGTGCCGCTGGACGGTGCTTGCTGGGTGAGGCGGGCTAGACGACCAGGCTCATCAGCAGGACGCAGATGAGGCCGACGACGGAGATGACGGTCTCCATGACCGACCAGGACTTGATGGTCTCGCCGACCGTCATCCCGAAGTACTCCTTGACCAGCCAGAAGCCGGCGTCGTTGACGTGACTGAAGAAGAGCGACCCGGCGCCGATCGCCAGCACCAACAGCGCGAGCACCGGCTTGTCGAGGGTGGCGGCCAGCGGCGAGACGATGCCGGCGGCGGTGATCGTCGCGACGGTGGCCGAGCCGGTGGCCAGCCGGATGCCGACGGCGATGAGCCAGCCGAGGATGAGCGGGGAGAGCCCCGAGCCCTTGGCCAGATCACCGATGACCCCACCGACTCCGGCGTCGACGAGCATCTGCTTGAAGCCACCGCCGGCCGCAACGATGAGCAGGATCCCGGCGATCGGGGGGAGGGAGGAGCCGATCGACTTCTCGACCTGGTTCTTGTTCATGCCCGACCCGAAACCGAGGAAGGCCATCGAGGCCAGGACCCCCAGGAGCAGGGCGACAGCCGGCATGCCCAGGAACTCCAGGAACTTCCGGGCCCCCGACTCCTCGGCCATCGTGAGCTCGGCGACGGCGCGGATGAGCATGAGGATGACGGGAAGGGTGATCGACAGAACGGCGGGCAGGAAGCCGGGACGCTTGGTCAGGCGAGGGGCCTCCGAGGCGATGCCTTGCGCGCCGACGAGGCCACCGCCGCCCGCACCCACGGGCGCCCGGTCGGCCGTGACCGGCACCCACTTGTCGACGAAGCGCGCGAGCATTGGCCCCGACACGATGAGGGTTGGCACGGCGATGATCAGTCCGTAGATGAGGACGGTGCTCAGGTCCGCGCCCACGGCATCGATGGCGAGCAGCGGCCCGGGATGCGGCGGGACGAAGCCGTGGAGGATCGACAGACCCGCGAGCGCAGGGATCCCCACCTTCATGAGCGAGAGCTCGAGCTTGCGCGCGACGAGGATGACGACCGGCACGAGGAGCACGACGCCGACTTCGAAGAAGAGCGGGATACCGAGAACGAAGGCGATGAGCGCCATCATCCAGGGCAGTCGCCTGCTGCTCACGCCGTTGATGAGTTTGTCGACGATGGTCTCGGAGCCGCCGGAGTCCTGGAGCAGTTTGCCGATCATCGCGCCGAGCGCCACGAGCAGACCGACGGCACCGGTGGTGTTGCCGAAGCCCTTCGTGAAACTCGCGACGATCGCGTCCGGTGCCACCGCAGCGACCCCACCCATGACGGCCGAGCCGACGATGAGGGCGAGGAAGGGGTGCCATTTGGCCCAGCTGATGAGGATGACAACAGCGGCGATGCCGAGGATCGCCGCGAGGATCAGCTGTCCTTGACCGGCGTCGGTGAGCTTGGGTGGTGGGTCGGCCAAGGGGAAGCCCGCCGGCAGCGCGCTGACCATTGCGTATGCCGTGCTGCTGACCGCGCTCATGGGTGGGCTCCTTCGGTGGTCGCCTCGAGACCCAGGGCATCGAGGCAGCGGTTGAGGACTTGCGGTGGTGTCCCGGCGACGGAGACGACGACGCTGCCGAGGTCGAGCTCTCGCTCGGTGAGGGGCTCGAGGGCTTCGTATTGGGTGTGCAGGAGTGAGGTCGGCATGAAGTGGCCCTCGCGGTGGGCCATCCGGTCGCCGACGAGGGACTCATCGGCGACGAGGTGGAGGAAGCGCACCTCCGGTCCCGCCTCACGCAGGAGGTCTCGGTAGGACTCCTTGAGGGCCGAACAGGTGACGACTGCTTGGTCGCCCGTGGCGATCTGCTCAGCCATCCAGTCGCGGATGAGTGCGAGCCAGGGCCAGCGGTCCTCGTCGGTCAGCGGCTGGCCGGCGTGCATCTTGTCGATGTTCGCCTGCGGGTGGAAGGCGTCCCCCTCGGCGAACTCCCAACCGGTCACGGTCGAGATCCCCTTGGCCACGGTGGTCTTCCCGACACTGGAGACCCCCATGACGACCACGATGTCCGACGTCATGGTCATGGACCATACGCCCGCGGACTCCTCTCGGGCCGCCTGAGCACTTCTCGATTTGAGAGTGCACGACACTCCGTGCAATTCGCTCCGGTGCCTGCAAGTCGCGCACTCTCAACGCGATTCCCAGCGGGACTCTCAGCTCCAGGTGGGACCAAGAGGACCCCGAGGCCTCAGAGGACGCGCAGCATGCGGGTGTTGCCGAGGGTGTTGGGCTTGACCCGCTCGAGGTCGAGGAACTCGGCGACGCCTTCGTCGTAGGAGCGCAGGAGCTCGGCATAGACCTCGGGGCTGACGGCCTGACCATCGATCGGGGCGAACCCGTGCTTGGTGAAGAAGTCGATCTCGAAGGTCAGGCAGAAGAGCCGGCGCACGCCGAGCACCCGACCGCGCTCGAGGAGGGCCTCGAGGATGGCTGATCCAACACCGGCGCCCAGCGCCTCCTGAGCCACGGCCAAGGTGCGGATCTCGCCGAGGTCCTCCCAGAGCACGTGCACGGCCCCACAGCCCACGATGGCGCCATTACGTTCTGCCACAACAAAATCCGGCGTCGCCTCGTAGTAGGCGACGGCTTCCTTCTGGAGCAGGATGCGCTGATCAGCCCAGGGCGCGACGAGTGCGCGGATGGTGCGCATGTCCTGGGTTCGGGCGGGGCGGACGGTGACGGCAGTGGACGTGTCGATGGACGTGTCGCTGGAGGATTGGGTGGCAGCTGCTTCGGGCACATCGGAACTCTACGACCGGGTGAGGTGACCCTGTGTGACCCATGAGACAGCTGATTTGGTCTTCAACTACTACATAACGTAGGAGAATTGTGACGAGCCCCCAGAACGGGGGAAAGAGCACCAAAGCGGAGGAAGATCCCAATGCGCAGCACCCTCGACAAGTTGATCTCCTGGATCGGGCTCGGCATCGCGGCCGTGCTCCTCGTGGCCGGCGGCCTCCTGACCTGGGCGTCGACCTTCGTCGCCGACAACGTCAAGGAGCAACTCACCGCCCAGCACATCACGATGCCGGACGAGAAGGGCATGGCAGGCCTCGAGGACAAGGCCGACCAGGAAGCCCTGAAGCCCTTCGCGGGCCAGCCGCTCGAGAACGGCCAGCAGGCCAAGGCCTACGCCGACCACTACATCCTCGCCCACATGAACAAGTCCTCCGGTGGCAAGACCTACAGCGAGGTCTCCGGTGAGTTCATGGCCGCCAACAAGACCGCCCCCGACGCTGCTGAGACCAAGGCCCTCGGCGCCCTCCGTCAGAGCCTGTTCATGGGTAGCACCCTTCGCGGCCTGCTCCTCTACGGCTACGCCTTCGGCACCATCGGCATGATCGCCGGCTACGCCTCCATCGCCGCCTTCGTCGGCGCGGCCCTCTTCCTGGTCCTCGCCCTCCTCGGCTTCAAGCACGCCAAGGGCGCTCGCGAGGCAGCAACCGCCTGACCCCGCGGCCCTCAGGCCAGCCACACCCCCAGGTATGCCGTCCGCTCACCAGAGCGGGCGGCATACCTCGTTGTGTGCCTCGACCCTGACAGTGGGGCCGGGGCCCGGGGGGGGTGTGAGTTGGGGACCTCTGCAGTTGCCCCACCAGCGGGGGCATGGCAGTTGCCCCACCAACGGGGGCATGGCAGTTGCCCCACCAGCGGGGGCAACTGCAGAGGTTCGCAAACACACCACCCAAGGGTCGCGGGACCGGCCCTCGGCGCTTCGAACGTTGGTCGTGAACCCGTGCAGAAATAGGTATGCCGTCCGCTCAGGTGAGCGGACGGCATACCGTCATCGTTCGGTCGGCTTCCGAGGGAGCCGGACGGGTCAGTCGCTGCCGACCGCCATCGGGACCTCGAAGTCCTGCGGGCTGGGCGCACCCTCGAAGGTGAAGGTGTCGTCCTTGGTCTCGCCGGTCGCGTCCACGGTCACGGTCTCTCCGGCCTTGAGTTCGCCGAAGAGGATCCGCTCGGACAGGGCGTCCTCGATCTCGCGCTGGATGGTCCGACGCAGAGGGCGCGCACCGAGCACGGGGTCGTAGCCCTTGGTCGCGAGCAGGTTCTTGGCCGTGGTCGTGAGCACCAGGCCCATGTCCTTGTCCTTGAGCCGCTTGTCGAGCTTGGCGATCTCGAGGTCGACGATCTGGACGATCTCGGCCTGGGTCAGCTGCGGGAAGACGATCGTGTCGTCCACACGGTTGAGGAACTCAGGCCGGAAGTGCTGCTTGAGCTCGTCGGTGACCTTGGCCTTCATCCGGTCGTAGTCCGAGCGGGTGTCGGGACCGGCCGAGAAGCCGAGGGCTGCCTTGGAGATGTCACGGGTGCCGAGGTTGGTCGTCATGATGATGACGGTGTTCTTGAAGTCGACGA
This sequence comes from Phycicoccus sp., assembly GCA_035418665.1. Taxonomy (GTDB): domain Bacteria; phylum Actinomycetota; class Actinomycetes; order Actinomycetales; family Dermatophilaceae; genus Phycicoccus_A. Next base: position 1,149 of record DAOLRO010000077.1, on the reverse strand, counting down.
CCCGACCCTGCGAGTCGGTGAGCCGGCCGTCCTCGAGGACCTGCAACAGCGAGTTGAAGATCTCGGGGTGGGCCTTCTCGACCTCGTCGAAGAGCACGACGGAGAACGGGCGACGGCGCACCTTCTCGGTGAGCTGCCCGCCCTCTTCGTAGCCGACATAGCCGGGAGGTGATCCGAAGAGCCGCGAGACGGTGTGCTTCTCGGAGTACTCGCTCATGTCGAGCTGGATCAGCGCGTCCTCGTCACCGAAGAGGAACTCGGCCAGCGTCTTGGCGAGCTCCGTCTTACCGACACCGGTCGGTCCAGCGAAGATGAACGAGCCACCGGGGCGACGCGGGTCCTTGAGGCCGGCGCGCGTGCGCCGGATGGCCTGGGAGAGCGCCTTGATGGCGTCGTCCATGCCGACGACCCGCTTGTGCAGCTCGTCCTCCATCTTGAGCAGGCGGCTGGACTCCTCCTCGGTCAGCTTGAAGACCGGGATGCCCGTGCTGGCCGCCAACACTTCAGCGATGAGTTCGTCGTTGACCTCGGCGACGACATCCATGTCCCCGTTGCGCCACTCCGACTCGCGGCGTGACTTCTCGGCGCGCAGGTTCTTCTCGTCGTCGCGCAGGCGCGCCGCCTTCTCGAAGTCCTGGCCGTCGATCGCGGATTCCTTCTCGCGGATGACGTTCTGGATCTTCTCGTCGAACTCGCGCAGGTCCGGCGGAGCCGTCATCCGGCGGATGCGCAGTCGCGCGCCCGCCTCGTCGATGAGGTCGATCGCCTTGTCCGGGAGGTGCCGGTCGTTGATGTAGCGGTCGGCCATGGTGGCGGCAGCGACCAACGCGCCATCGGTGATGGACACCCGGTGGTGTGCCTCATAACGGTCGCGCAGGCCCTTGAGGATCTCGATCGCGTGCGCGAGCGTCGGCTCGGCGACCTGAATCGGCTGGAAACGGCGCTCCAGCGCAGCGTCCTTCTCGATGTACTTGCGGTATTCGTCGAGCGTCGTCGCACCGACGACCTGCAGCTCGCCACGAGCCAGCATCGGCTTGAGGATCGAGGCCGCGTCGATCGCGCCCTCGGCGGCACCGGCGCCCACGAGGGTGTGGATCTCGTCGATGAAGAGCACGATGTCGCCGCGGGTGCGGATCTCCTTGAGGACCT
>DAOLRO010000076.1:0-12882 GCA_035418665.1 Phycicoccus sp. | reverse complement strand
TCAACAACTTCAGCTGGGTCTTCTACATCTTCGGTGCCTTCCTCATCTACACCGCGATCAAGCTCGCGCGCGAGGGTGAGAGTGACGACGAGGAGTTCGAGGAGAACGCCTTCATGAAGGCGATGGGTCGCATCTTCCCGTCGACGACCCAGTTCCACGGGACGAAGTCGTTCATCAAGGAGAACGGCAAGCGCCTCGCCACTCCGATGTTCTTCGTCATCCTGGCGCTGGGCACGACGGACCTGCTCTTCGCCCTCGACTCGATCCCGGCGATCTACGGCCTCACCAAGGAGCCCTACATCGTCCTCGTCGCGAATCTCTTCGCCCTCATGGGCCTGCGCCAGCTCTACTTCCTGCTCGGCGGTCTGCTCCAGAAGCTCGTCTACCTGAGCATCGGCCTGTCGGTCCTGCTCGCCTTCATCGGCGTCAAGCTGCTGCTCCACGCCCTCCACGAGAACGAGCTCCCGTTCATCAACGGCGGCGAGAATGTCCACGTCCCGGAGATCCCGATCACTGTTTCGCTCGGTGCCATCGTCCTGATCCTCGGCGTGACGACGGTGGCCAGCCTCTGGAAGTCCAAGCGCGACGCCCAGGGCATGGTCGCCGGCTCCGAGACCGACGACTGAGGCGGAGCCGCCCTCACCAACCCGGCCCCACGGCATACCCCTTGTGTATGCCGTGGGCTGACTCGCTTGGTCAGCCGCCGGTTTCGGTGAGATCGCTGGGGGAGTCCTCGACCGAGCGTCGGTTGGTCCCCATGATGATCACGCTCGCGAGCACGACGAGGACCATGCCGACGAGTTGCGCGAGGTGGAGGCGCTGGCCGAGGACGAGCAGGCCTGCTGCTGCCGCGACGGCGGGTTCGAGGCTGAGCAGGATGCCGAAGACGGCCGTGCTCAGCCGCCGCAGAGCCATGAGTTCGAGGGAGTAGGGCAGGACCGACGAGAGTACGGCGATGCCCACACCCTTGGCGATGTCGGTGAGCGTCCAGGACCCGGCCGACGGCAGGCCCACGGGCAACACGACGACCGTCGCGATGACCATGGCGATGGCGAGGCCGTCGAGCTTGGCGAAGACCAGACCGGTACGCCCACTGAGGACGACATAGGTGGCCCAGAAGACTCCGGTGAGCAGGGCCAGCGCGACCCCGCGATGGTCGAGGTCGGCCCAGGGGACGCTGAGCGCTTCCGAGATGAGGACGACCCCGGCGGCCGCGGCCAGCACCGCGAGTCCGTCGAGCCAACGGCGGGACAGGAAGGCCGCGAGCGACAGGGGCCCGAGGAACTCGATGGTCACGGCCACCCCGATTGGCAGGGTCGCCAGGGTGCTGTAGAAGACGAAGTTCATCAGCCCGAGGGTCACGCCGAAGGCGGTCACGGTGAGCCACGCCCGACGGCTGTGGCCCCGCCACCGGGGCCGGACGATCGCGAGCAGGACCGCAGCCCCGATGCCCAGACGAAGGAGGACCGAGCCGCCCGCGCCGATGTCGGGGATGAGGGTCACCGCGAGGGCGGCCCCGAACTGGATCGAGACGATGCCCGTGAGGACGAGGACCGGCGCTGGGATGGCGTCGGATCGGCTGGCTCTGGACACGGCAGTCAGGCTAGATCGAGGTCGCTGAGGATGAGGCCGGGAGATCGAGGCGTGGGCAGATGATCACCGGCCCACGCGACCCGCGCCGAGGATCCAGGCTCATGTCGAGATGCAGCGAAGACGGCACAAACGCGTACGTCCTACTTTGCAGAAATCGGCCTGTTCGGTGAGGTCATGCAAACTCGACTGCAGAAAGCAGGCTCCGTGGGCGTTGCCACTGACAAGCCACACGCTGACGTTCCCTAGGCTGCTTCGCCCAAGGGATACCTGCTTGTCGAGTGCTTCGGCGTTGGACGAGGCTCGGTCGGAGAACGCTGCTCGTGATGCGGCCAGCGGCGTCCTAGCTGTTGTGTCATTCTGCGCGTTGTTCAGCAGGGGCAGGGGCATTCAGGGGTGGGTGGGCACCCGGTCCCGCAGGGACACCCGGTGCAAGCGCACGAGTTGATCATGGTCATCTCCTGGTTGTGTTCAGTGGGCAAGGAAGCGTTCGGCGTCGAGGGCGGCGGCGCAGCCAGACCCGGCGGCGGTGATGGCCTGGCGGTAGGTGTGGTCGACGAGGTCTCCGCTGGCGAAGACGCCGGCGAGGTTGGTTCGTGTGGAGCGGCCCTCGCAGATGACGTAACCCTCGTCGTCGAGATCGACCTGGCCCTTGACGAGCTCGTTGCGGGGGTCGTGGCCGATGGCGACGAAGAGGCCGGTGACGTGCAGGTCGCGGGTGTCGCCGGTGACCGTGTCGCGCAGGGTGATGCCGGTGAGCCGGTCCTCGCCGTGGATCGAGTCGACGGCGGAGTTCCAGGCGAACGTGATCTTGTCGTTGGCGAAGGCCCGGTCGGCCATGATCTTGCTGGCGCGCAGTTCGTCGCGCCGGTGCACCAGGGTCACCGAGCGGGCGAACTTGGTCAGGAAGGTTGCCTCCTCGATTGCCGAGTCGCCGCCGCCGACCACCGCGATGTCCTGGTCGCGGAAGAAGAAGCCGTCACACGTCGCGCACCAGGACACTCCGTGACCGGACAGGCGCTTCTCGTTTTCGATCCCGAGCTCACGGTAGGCCGAGCCCATGGCCAGGATGACCGCCCGGGCACGGTGGACGACGCCCTCGGAGTCGGTCACCGTCTTGATTTCCTGGGTGAGATCGACGGACTCGACGTCGTCACGGACCAGTTGCGCGCCGAAGCGTTCGGCTTGGGCACGCATGTTGTCCATGAGGTCGGGGCCCATGATCCCGTCGCGGAAACCGGGGAAGTTCTCGACGTCGGTGGTGTTCATGAGGGCACCGCCTGCCGTGACCGAGCCCTCGAAGATCAGGGGGCTCAAGTTGGCGCGGGCGGCATACACGGCCGCGGTGTAGCCCGCTGGTCCAGAGCCGATGATGATGACGTCGTGGATCGACGCGGGCTCCGGCGAGGCCGTCACTGGGCCACGTCCACGGGATCGACCTTGAGTTCGTGGAGCAGGGTGAGGACGCGGTTCTTGATGTCGTCGCGGATGGGGCGCACCGCATCGACGCCCTGCCCGGCCGGGTCCTCGAGCTGCCAGTCCTCGTACCGCTTTCCGGGGAAGATCGGGCAGGTGTCCCCGCAGCCCATGGTGATCACGACGTCGCTGGCCTGGACGGCATCAGTGGTGAGGATCTTTGGCTTCTCGGCGGAGATGTCGATGCCTTCTTCGAGCATGGCTTCCCGCACGGCGGGGTTGATCGAGTCGGCTGGTGCGGAGCCGGCGGAGCGGACTTCGACCTTCCCGCCGGAGAGGTGGTGGGTGTAGGCGGCGCCCATCTGGGAACGGCCGGCGTTGTGGACGCACACGAACAGCACGGACGGGCGGGTCTTGGGCTCAGGGGACATGCGGGTCATGGCCTTTCAGGAGGGATTGGGCGGAGGGATCGGCGGGTCAATCAGTCGAGGATCTCGCGGAGCAAGGTGGTGACCCGGGCCTGGATGTCGTCGCGGATCTCCCGGACCACCTCGATGGGCTGTCCGGCGGGGTCGGCCACCTCCCAGTCCTCGTACCGCTTTCCGGGAAAGTAGGGACAGGTGTCTCCACAACCCATGGTGATGATGACGTCAGCGGCTTGGATGACGCTGTCGGACAGGGGCTTGGGGTAGGCGGTGCCCAGCGCGATGCCGCGTTCCTTGAGAACTTCGATCACTTGCGGATTGATCTCGCCGGTCGGTGCGGACCCTGCGGAGCGGACATGCACGCGTCGGGCGGACAGGTGCTCGGCCAGCGCTGCGGCCATCTGGGAGCGTCCCGCGTTGTGGACGCAGACGAACAGCACCTCGGGGACTTTCTTGGCGATCTTGCCCTCGGCCTGCGCGGTGGCCATCAGTTGTTCGCGGGCCTGGCGGGCAACCAGCACGGGGAGGAACGTGTGGATGTTGGATCTGGGCGCGAGCAGGTCCCACGCTCCGTTGACGGCATCCTCGATCTGGTCGGTGTCGAAGACCCCGCGGTAGGAGTAGCTCAGGTCATTGACGAGTTGGTGGGTCAAGGTGTCGCGGTCGACGTCCATGGACGATCAGGGCTCCTCAGACAAGGTTTGGGTTCAGGCGGGTTGGGGGATGAGGGCATGCAGGCCGGTCAAGCCGGTCGGTTGTTGCGCGAGCAGTGGGATGACAGCCACACGGGCCGCGAGTTCGTGCACCCGCTCCACGTGGGTCGCTTCTGTCGCTGCCCGAGCCGACAGCAGGGGATCGGTCGTGCTCGTCGCGGCCAACGACTGGTTGACCACCCACGCCCAAGGAGTGATCCCGGCGCGGCCGAGGTCTTCTTGCAGGTCGGCGGCTTCCTGGACCGGGGTTGCCTCGGGCAGGGTGACGATGACGATCTTGGTCAGGGTCGGGTCCTGCAGGCGCATCAGGGGTGTCGTGACCGACATGGCGTCCCCGAGGTTTCGGACGATGTCGCGGTGGTAGGAACCGGTGGCGTCCATCAGCAACAAGGTGTGACCGGTCGGGGCAGTGTCGATCACCACGAACTGTCGTCGCGCCTGCGAGACCAGGTGTGAGAACTCGCCGAACACGGCGACCTCCTCCGTGCACGGGGAGAGCAGGTCCTCGCGCAGCCGAGCTTGACCAGCCTCATCCAGGCGTGCGCCCTTGGTTGCGAGCACCCGCTCTCGGTATGCCGTGGTGGCGGCCTCCGGGTCGATCCGGGACACCTGCAGATGCGCGTCCTGAACCCCCGCCAGGACATCATCGAGGTGGGCCGCCGGGTCGGTCGTGGACAGGTGCACCTGCTTGCCGCGTTCCGCCAGCGCCAGCGCGATCGAGGCGGCAACCGTGGACTTCCCCACCCCACCCTTGCCCATGCACATGATCAGGCCGTGGTCGGCCTCGGCGAGCTCCTCGACCAAGGCTTCGATACCGCGAAGATCGCCCAGGGCCGGGCCGGGCACTGGGAAGTCGTTCGTGGTTGCCTGGGTGTCTGCGATCAGGCTCCGCAGCGCGGCCACGCCCATCACGGGGTAGGCCCGCAGCGTCACCACCGTCTGCGGCAACACCGTCAGTGCGGGCGGAAGATCGGCCATGCACGTGTTCTCGCGGGCGCGCACGGTCGCTGCGAGCGGGTCGGCCTCGGGGCCCGGGTCGGGCAGGACCGCGTTGATGACCAGGTGTTGTTCGATGATGCCGACGCGGGCGAGTTCGTCGGCTGTACGGGCCGCCTCAGTCAGGGCGGAGGGTTGAGCGCGAGCGACCAGGACGAGGCGAGTCACGGCGGGGTCACCGAGCCTGTCCAACGCGGTGGCGTACCTCGACCGAGTCTTGTCCAGGCCGGCCATCGGGCCAAGACAGGACGCGTCACCCTTGCCAGCGTCCAAGAAGGTCGTCCACTCCCCGGGCAACTGCAGCAACCGGATGGTGTGCCCGGTCGGCGCGGTGTCGAACACGACATGCTCGAAATGCGACGTGAGCTCGTCGTCAGCGAGCAGGTCGGTAAACTCGTTGAAGGAGGCCACCTCCGTGGTGCAGGATCCCGAGAGTTGCTCCGTGATCGCGGCGATCTCCGCCGCTGGCAACAAACTCCTGACCGGATCGATGATCTTTGCCCGATAGGCCTCCGCTGCGCCCTGAGGGTCAATCTCGATCGCCGCTAGGCCAGGCACGTCCGTGACGGGCGTGATCTGCTGCCCGACGGTCTGCCCGAGGACTTGGGCGACGTTCGAGGCCGGGTCGGTCGAGACGAGCAGCACCCGCCTCCCAGCGTCAGCCAGCGAGACCGCAGACGCGCACGCAAGCGAGGTCTTGCCGACCCCGCCCTTGCCGGTGAAGAACACGAACCGCGGCAAGGTCCTCAGGAACCCAAACTGCTCAGCCATGGCTCAGCAGCACCCGGATCCGGGCGAGGAAGACTCATCCCCGACGCAGCAGCCGCTGCCCGACACGCCCACCGCGGCCAGGCCCAGGTCACGGCGAGCCCCACCTGGCTCGGTGATGGCTTCGCGACCGGCCCAACGCAGGAACTCCTCGCGGCTGGGGTAGCGACCCGTCGCCACGGTCACCCCGTCGACCAGGACCAACGGCAACCCCGTCGAACCGGCCACCTTCAAGAACGCGGCAGTCGAGGGATCCATGGCGAACGCAACCGGGTCATTGGCCAGGTTGTGCCGGGCGATGTCCACCCCGATGCCCTGAAGATGCTCGAGGTCGGCGGTGAACGCCACCAAGTCCTGATCGAGATCCGGACCACAAACCCCCGTATTGCAGCACAGTGCGGGCTCGAACACCCGAATCACCGAGCCCGTCACTGACACGCCCTGACCTGCCGTCAACTCCGTGAACAGCGCTTCGACGCGGACGGCGATATCGTCGCGCACCAGTCGCATGCGCTCCATCCCGCCGATCCCGCGGGTAGACGGCTCATCGGTGTCCCAGGTTTCGATCGTCCCCACCATCCCCGTCACCGGTTCAACTGTGGCCTCCGAACCCAAGACGACAACCCGGTCCACCCGCGCCAACACACTCGGATCGATCGGCTTCGGGAACTCACCCTCCATCGAGGCACCCACTTCGGCCAGCGCCTGCTCCGACTCCCGATTCACCTGCCCGCCCGGAGCGGTCCCTGCCGAGAAGACCTGCACCTGCTCCCCGGCCAGCTGGCGCATCTGGGCCGCAGCGAGCTGTGACTTCCCACCGTTCTTCACACACACGAACAGCACCGACGGCCGACCCGGACCGGACAACCAACCCACCTCCACGTATAGAGAACCTTCTATGGAAGAAGTCAATCGAGACACATGGACGATTGTCAATATGGATGGCTAAACTCACGTGTCATGACCACGACCGAGGCCCACCCTCTCGGGGCAGAGACCGACGTCTGCTGCCCCGGAGCCGACTGCGAGTTGCTTGCCGCCTCTGCCGCCGAGGTCCTCGCCGACGTGTTCAAGGCCCTCGCAGACCCCACACGAATCCGGCTCCTGCGTTACCTCGCCGAGTCAGACGCCGGCACCGCCTGCGCCTGCCACCTTCCCGACGCGCTCGGCATCACCCAGCCCACGCTGTCCTTCCACATGCGCAAGCTCCATGACGCCGGACTGGTCGCCCGGGAGAAGCGCGGTCGGTGGGTGCACTGGACCGTCCGCCCTGAAACCCTGACCGGCGTCAAGGGCTTCCTCGACCTGCCCGAACACCAAGCCACCACCTGCTGCTGACCAGCACGCCCAAGCCCGCGCCCACCGCCTCAAGGATCCCCTGCCCATGCCCTGGACCGTTCGACCCGCCGCGCGTCGCGCGACCGCCGAAGGCATCGGCACGACCGTCCTGGTCGCCGCTGTCGTCGGCTCCGGGATCATGGCCACCAACCTGACTCCCGACGTCGGCCTCCAACTCGTCATCGACGCACTGTCCACCGTCGCAGCTCTCGCCGTCCTGATCTGGTCCCTCGGCCCGATCTCCGGGGCTCACTTCAACCCCGCAGTAACCCTCGTCGCCGCTGCCCGACGAGAAATGACCTGGCATGAAGCCGGCCTCTACCTCGGCGCCCAAGTCGTGGGTGGTCTCCTTGGCTCCGTCCTGGCCCACCTCATGTTCAGCCTCCCGGTCGCCACCGCCTCGACGAAGCCACGCACCGGCCCTGGTCAGTGGCTCGGCGAACTCGTGGCCACCGCCGGCCTCATCGCCGTCATCGGCGCCCTCACCCGCACCGGTATGGGCCGCCTCGGTCCTGCGCTTGTCCCCGCGTGGATCGGTGCCGCCTACTTCTTCACCTCCTCCACCTCGTTCGCCAACCCCGCCGTCACCATCGGGCGCTCCATCAGCGACACGTTCGCGGGGATCACCCCCACCGATGTTCCGGGGTTCATCGCCGCACAACTCGTGGGCGCCGCGATTGGCGCCGCCCTGGTCGAACTCTTCTACCCACGCACCGGCGTCCCCGAGCCTCTGGACCTGCCGGGACCCGTTCACCAGCCACCAGTGGAAACACAGACTGACGCACCTTTACGGTGAGCCTCGTGACCCGTCACGCCTCGGCACCCGCTTGGCGACTGCCCCAAGCCGCCCTCGCCGGGGCTGCCGTGGGCGTTCTTGGCGGACTCATCGGCCTCGGCGGTGCCGAGTTCCGGCTCCCGCTGCTCATCGGACTCTTCGGCTTCGCCGCCCTCCAAGCCGTCATCCTCAACAAGGCGATGAGCCTGATCGTCGTCGCCACCGCTCTCCCGGCACGACTGATGTCCATGCCCCTGACCGCCATCACGGGCCACTGGAGCGTCATCCTCAACCTGCTCGCCGGCAGCCTCATCGGCGCCTGGCTCGGCGCGACCTGGGCCACAAGAATGGCCAGCCGCACCCTCTACCGGATCCTGGCCGCCTTGCTCGTCCTGATCTCCGCCGCCCTGCTGGCCAACCACTACACCGCTCTGCAACCCCTCGGTTTGACCGGCCCCGCCCAACTCGTCTGCGGAATCCTGGCCGGCACCGGTATCGGCATCGTCGCCGCCCTCATGGGTGTCGCCGGCGGCGAACTCCTCATCCCCACCATCGTGCTTCTCTACGGGATCGACATCAAAGCCGCCGGCAGCCTCTCCCTGGCCGTCTCTCTCCCCACCATGCTCGTCGCCTTCGCCCGCTACAGCCGCGACAACTCCTTCACCGTCCTAGCGGCCAACACGGCCTTCGCTGGCGCCATGGCAGCCGGCTCCCTTGCCGGAACCACCCTCGGTGGCGCTCTCCTGAGCCACGCGCCAGTCGGCATGCTGCTGCCACTGCTCGCCGCGCTCCTCCTCGCATCCTCCATCAAAGTCTGGAACCACAAGTAACCCCACCGATGCCCGGCCCACTCGTCCTCGACGGCGTCTCTGCGAACTCAGCAAGGAGGATTTCGAAGGTGACCGCGTCGTGGACATGCACCGCCTGTTCGCCGAGATGACGAATGAGTGCGGCGAAGCCCTCCAACTCATCGTTGTAGACAACGACCTGCCGCCAGCAATCGTCGTGGAACTACGGGACAGCATCGCGCTGCCTTGCACCAAGACGACCGCCTCATCGAAGTAGGCGTGCCCAAGGTTCGGACAGACACTCAGTCAGTCCATGCCGACGGGAATGAGCAGGCGCCCGAAGCCGAGCGAGGAGCCGCGCGGGAGCCTGATCAGGCATAATCGAAAGTTCCGCCAGCCAAAGAGTCCATAACGCGACGTTTATGTTTCATACAAACCGCGTTTGTGACATCTTCACTGCATCTCGACAGCTCAGCGGAACTCGGTCGGCAGGAGGTCGGCCGGAAAGCTCTGGAAGGACACCGGTCGCAACCAGCGCGCAATCGCCAAGGTCCCCACCGACGTCGTCGCGGGAGCCGAGGTGGCCGGGAAGGGTCCGCCGTGCACCATCGCCGAGGCCACCTCGACACCCGTCGGCCAACCGCCCCAGAGCACGCGCCCCGCGCGGTCCTCGAGGACGGGCACGAGCCGCGCCGCCTCGGACAGGTCGGCATCGGTGCCGTGGATCGTGGCGGTGAGTTGCCCTTCGAGGCCGGCGAGCACCGGCAGGAGGGCATCGACCGAGGGGTAGCGCACCACGAGGCCCGCCGCGCCGAAAACCTCGTCGGCCAAGGCGGGGTCCTCTGCAAGGGCATCCAAGGGGGCGGTCGCCAAGAGCGGTGCCGGAGCATTGACCCCGGCTGCCGATCCCTCGCTGACGACACTCACGTCGGCCGTACTGCGCCAACGCTCGACGCCGGAGCGGGCGTTGGCCGCGATGCCGGGGGTGAGCATCGGCTGTGCGGCCATCGCGCCGATGGCCTCCGCGGCCGCCGTGAGGAAGGCGTCTCCGGCCGATCCTTCGGGCACGAAGGTGAGTCCGGGGTTCGTGCAGTACTGCCCGGACTCGCGGGTGAGCGAGTCCGCATAGCCGGCCGCCAGGGCCGCGGGATCGGTCAGTGCTCCTGGCAGGATGACGACCGGGTTGACCGACGACATCTCGGCGAAGACGGGGATCGGCACTGGACGACCCGCCGCCGCCTCGACAAGGGCCAACCCGCCGGCTCGGGAGCCGGTGAAGCCGACCGCGCGGATGGCCGGGTCGGTGGCGAGGGCCTGGCCCACGGCGGCACCGCCATGGACGAGTCCAAAGACACCGGACGGCATACCGGTCCGTTCGGCGGCACGGAGGACGGCGCCGGCCACCAGCTCGGACACGCCCGGGTGCGCGGGATGGGCCTTGACGACGACGGGACAACCGGCGGCCAAGGCGGACGCGGTGTCACCACCGGCGACCGAGAAGGCGAGGGGGAAGTTGCTGGCACCGAAGACGGCGACTGGGCCGACCGGCACCATGGCCATCCGCAGGTCGGGACGGGGGAGTGGCGCACGGTCCGGGAGGGCCTCGTCGTGTCGGCGACCGAGGAAGGTGCTCTCCTCCACGACCGTGGCGAAGAGGCGGAGTTGGTTCATCGTGCGGCCTCGCTCACCCGTGGCTCGCGCCCGTGGCAGGGCGGTCTCGGCGACCACTTGGTCGAGCAGGGCGTCCCCGAGGGCTTCGATCTCCTCGGCGATGGCGACGAGGAAAGCCGCGCGGTCGGCCAGAGGAAGTGCCCGGTATGCGGTGGCCGCACCGCGCGCAGCCGCACTTGCTTCGGCGACCTGCTCGAGTCCCGACTCGCGGAACTCCGGCTCGAGGTCGGCGCCGGTCGTCGGGTCCACAGCGTGGAAGGACGATCCGGTGCCGGGCACCCAGGTGCCGTCGATGAGGGTCTGGCCGGTGAGCGTCATGCGGTGGGTCCACTCCTGTGCGTCAGCGGTCGGGGATGGTCTTGATCCTGCCCGAAGCAGCCTCTACGGTATCAGTGCCATGTAATATTGCACAGACGAGTCGAGGAGGATGCGTGCGCGTTGGGGTGATCGGGGCCGGCATCGTCGGCGCCTGCACGGCGCGCGCTCTCTCGGCAGCGGGGGTCGAGGTCGTCGTGCTCGACCGAGGCCAGGTGGGCTCGGGCACGACCAGCCGTGGCGAGGGCAACATCCTGGTCTCCGACAAGGCGCCCGGCCCCGAATTGCAGCTCGCCCTGGCGAGCCGGGCGCTCTGGGATGAGTTGGCCGATGAGCTCGGTGCCGCGCCGCTGGAGTTCGAGGCCAAGGGCGGGTTGGTCATCGGGACGAGTGCTCGATCCCTTGAGGTCCTCAACGACTTCTCCCGGGGCCAGCAGGGCGCGGGTGTGACGGTCTCGATGGTCGGCCCGGACGAGGCACGCGAGCTCGAGCCCTGGCTCGCGCCCGATCTGCCCGGGGGCGCGTGGCACCCGCAGGATGCCCAGGTCCAACCAGTGCTGGCCAGCGCCGCGATCCTCGCCGACGCTGCGCGACAGGGCGCCACCTTCCATGCCAGCTGCGAGGTGGTGTCCGTGCAGACCGCCAGCGATGGTGGTCGGGTGACGGGGTTGGTCACCTCGACGGCCGGTGTGATCGAGGTGGATGCCGTCGTCAATGCCGCGGGGACGTGGGGCGGCGTCGTCGGCGAACGTCTGGGTGCGCCGATCCCGGTGCTGCCCCGTCGCGGGTTCCTCCTCGTCACCGAGCCGATGCCGCCGCGGATCCGCCACAAGGTCTATTCGGCCGACTATGTCGACAATGTCGCGGCGTCGACCGAAGGGCTCGAGACCTCCTGTGTCGTCGAGGGCACTCAGGGCGGCACGATCCTCATCGGTGCCAGTCGTGAGCGAGTCGGCTTCGACAAGACGATGAACCCCGAGATCGTCCAGGCCCTGGCCCGTCAGGCGATCGCCCTCTTTCCCTTCCTCGCCCAGACCCAGTTGCTCCGCGTCTATCGCGGCTTCCGCCCCTACTGCCCCGACCATCTCCCGGTCATCGGCCCGGATCCACGGGTCAGTGGAGTCCTGCACGCCTGCGGCCATGAGGGCGCAGGCATCGGCCTCGCCCCGGCCACGGCCCAACTCATCACCGCCCACCTCACGGGCGCCGCGCCGATCATGGACCCGACGCCCTTCCTGCCCGACCGCCTGATCGACGAGGTGCCCGCATGACCTTCTCCTTCGACGGGCGAGAGATCCCCTTCGTGCCCGGCCAGACGGTCGGCGCTGCCCTGATCGGGGCGGGCATCGTCCATTGGCGCACGACGCGCAAGGAAGGGCGCCCCCGGGGCATCTTCTGCGGGATCGGAGTGTGCTTCGACTGCCTCACCACCGTTGACGGGCAACCCAACCAGCGTGCCTGTCTGGTCCTCGCCAGGGACGGACTCTCGATCATGACTCAAGAGGGGACCGGTCATGACGAGTGACACCGTCGACTGTGCCGCCGACCTGATCGTCGTCGGTGGGGGACCGGCCGGGATGGCTGCAGCCGCCACCGCCCTCGCCGGAGGTCTGCGTGTCGCTCTCGTCGATGCGGGAGCGAGCCTCGGCGGCCAGTACTGGCGTCACCCCGCGCCGGGGTCGGTCGCGGCCGGCGACCACCTCCATCACGATCTCGGGACCTATCGCGCGCTCGTGGCCCAACTCGAGTCACACCGACCCGACCGGCTCGACCTCCGTCTGAGTCATCACGTCTGGACCATGACCGCGACGCCCGAGGGCTTCGCGGTGCACGTCCTCGATCGGTCCGGTCCGGTGGGCTCGGAGACGGCGCTCACCTTGCACGCCACTCGTCTGGTGCTCGCGACCGGCGCCTTCGACCGGCAACTCCCGTTCCCCGGCTGGGACCTGCCCGGAGTCTTCACCGCCGGTGGACTGCAGGCACTGCTCAAGGGCAACGGTGTCGCCGCCGGATCACGGGTCGTCGTGGCAGGCACCGGACCCTTCCTCCTTCCCGTGGCCACGGCCATGGCAGACGCCGGAGCGCGC
>DAOLRO010000075.1:11625-13026 GCA_035418665.1 Phycicoccus sp. | reverse complement strand
CCTGGAAGACGAGTTGGAGGCGGCTCCGCAGGAAGCGGAGGTTGCGCGTCGAGAGGCGGGCGATGTCGGTGCCCTCGATCTCCACCGATCCGGAGGTCGGCTGGTCGAGCCCGGCAAGGATGCGCAGCAAGGTCGACTTGCCACAGCCGGATTCGCCAACGATGCCGAAGCGTTCGCCGGGGTCAATCGTGAAGCTCACTCCGCGCAGGGCATCGATGGTGGGGGCTGGGGAGAAGAGGGAACGGCGCGGGCGCGTGTAGCGGCGGGTCACGTCGCTGACGGTGATCTGGCCCCGGACGGCAGGGTCGGAGGGCTCGTGTTCCGCGCCGAGAAGCGCGCCGTCATAGGGGACCCGGTCCTCGTCCTCGCTGCCCTTGGCAGTCGTCGTCGATGCCAGCTCGCCATCGGCTTCTTCTTCGGTGCCCGCGGGGTGGAAGCAGGCGAAGCCCTGGTCCGGCGCGATCTCCATCCACGGGGGCTGGGTCGTGCACGCGTCAGTGGCGTGGTCGCAACGGGTGTTGAACACGCACCCCGCCGGGAAGCGGCCAGCCGAGGGCACCGTCCCGCGGATCGTCGGCAGCTGCCGGTGCGCATCCGAACTCACGAGGTCGCTCGCCGCGAGCAGGCCTTGGGTGTAGCGGTGCTGCGGGTTTCGGAAGACCTCCATGACCGGCCCGGACTCCACGATGCGACCGCCATACATGACGAGCACGCGCTCGCAGACGTTGGCGATGACGCCCAGGTCGTGGGTGATGAAGAGCATGGCGGCGTCGCGCTCCTCGACCCCATTGACGATGAGGTCGAGGACCGTCTTCTGGACCGTGACATCGAGGGCAGTGGTCGGCTCGTCGCAGATGAGCAGGCTGGGATCGTTCGCCAGCGCGATGGCGAGGACCACACGCTGGCGCTGGCCACCGGAGAACTGGTGGGGGTAGGCCCGAGCAGCGGCCCCCGGATTGGGGACTCGTGCCATGGCGAGCAATTCGACGGCGCGTTTGCGGGCGGCGTCACGATCCGGGGCGGTGCCGTGCACGAGCATTGACTCGGCCACTTGGTCGCCGATCCGCATCGTGGGGTTGAGCGCGGTCATCGGCTCCTGGAAGACCATGGCGACGTCCTTGCCACGGAGCCTGGACAACTCGGCCTCGCTGGCGCCGATGATGTCCGAGTCGACCCCAGCGAGACGGACCGAACCGGTCGCGTGCACGTCCTCGGGAAGCAGACCGATGAGGGACAGGCCGGTCAGTGACTTCCCCGAGCCGGATTCGCCGATCAGCCCGACGCGCTCGCCACGGCCGATGGTGAAGGAGACGTCGTGGACGAGGCCGGTGTTGCGGACCCCGACGTTGAGGCCTTCGACGGCCAGGACCGGTGCTGCCGGTGCTGGGGTCTGGTGCGGTG
>DAOLRO010000075.1:0-11525 GCA_035418665.1 Phycicoccus sp. | reverse complement strand
CCACTGCGGATGAGGCGGACGAAACTCGGGACGGTGGCAATCCCGATGGCGACCATCGCGACGAGGGTCGATCCGCCGAAGATCGCGCTGAGCATGATGGCCAGCAGCAGCGCCGGGAAGGCGAGCAACAGGTCATTGGTCCGCATCATCACCTCGCTCGTCCACCGCCCGGTCATGGCAGCGATGATGCCGAGCGGCACACCGATGACCGTGGCGATGCCGACCGCCACGACCCCGACGAAGAGCGTCGTCCGGGATCCCATGAGGATCTGACTGAAGATGTCTCGACCGAACCTGTCGGTCCCGAACCAGTGCTCACCACTGAAGCCCTGAAGTCTCGACAGGGCGTCGATCCGGGTCGGGTTGTAGGGCATCCAGACGTAGGAGACCAAGGCCAATAGGACGATGGTGCCGACGATGGCGGCGCCGATGACAGCTGAGAGGGGGAGGCGACGGCTCCGCTTCGGTGCCGCACCCGCGGACTCGGCCGAGACGGGCCCGACGGCGCCGGCGCTCATGAGCGGCCTCCCACAGTGCGCAGCCGCGGATCGATCACCACGTAGAGCACCTCGACCAAGAGGTTGACGAGGAGCACCGCCACGACGAGGACCATCACCACGTCCTGGACCATGAGCAGATCCCGGTTGGAGACGGAGTCGAGCAGCAGCGAGCCCAGCCCGGGGATGACGAAGACCCGCTCGACGACCACGGCACCGATGAGCAGGGTGGCCAACTGGAGCGCCAGGACCGTGACAACGGGGATCGAGGCGTTGCGCAGGCCGTGCTTGATGAGGGCCGGCATCGGCCGCAAGCCCTTGGCGCGGGCCGTGCGGATGTAGTCCTCACGCATGACGTCGATGACCGAGCTGCGGACATAGCGTGCGACCACGGCCCCCTGCACGACCCCGAGGGACAACGCAGGCAGGAGGATCTGGCGGGCGAAGAGACCCGGCCCCTGCGCCGGTGGCGTCCACCCGCCCGCGGGCAACCAGCCCAGAGTCACGGCGAAGAGTGCGATGAGCAGAATGCCGAGGAGGAAGGCGGGCACTGAGACGCCCACCTGGGACAGGGCCGACAGGGCCACGCCGTCGAGATGCCGGTGCCGCACCGCACTCAGGGTGCCCAGCGGGAGGGAGACGATGAGCGCGATGACCATCGACACGACGACGAGCAGCAGTGTCACTTGGAGCCGATCGGCGATCTGGGGCGCGATGAGCGCGCCAGAGATGTAGCTCTTGCCCAGGTCGAAGGTGACGAGATCCTTGAGCCACTCGAGGTATTGCACCGGCAGGGCTCGGTCGAGGCCGTAGGTATGACGCAGGGTGGCCACTGCCTCGTCAGAGGCGTTGACGCCCAACGCAACTCGCGCGGGATCGCCCGGGAGCAAGGTCATCACGAGGAAGACCAGGATCGAGCTCGCGAGCAGGCTCGCGAGGAAGATCGAGACGCGACTGAGGATCCGGACGAGCACAGGTCCCCTTTCGTGACGGACAGCCGATGCGGTGACGCGTGGGCGTCAACCGACTCAGGGAGTCAGCCTCCCACGGTCACCGCATCGGCCGGGGGTCAGGAACGGCCCAACTGGCTCAGGTCGAAGGACTCCCCGATCGCGTTCTTCGGCAGGCCAGTGATGTCCTTGTCGGCCACCATGAGGTTGGGGAGGACGAAGAGGAAGTCACCGGCGGCGTCTTCCGAGATGATCTTGGCCGCCTCCTTCATCTTCGTGACCTCTTCCTCGGCGGTGCCGGAGTCGGCCGCCGCGATGAGCTCCTGGACCTTCGCGTTGTCGTAGCGCGGGTAGTACTTGGGGTTGCCGAAGACCGCCGGGAGATCGCGCGGCTCGACGTGAGCGACCATGGACATGTCGTAATCGGCGTCCTTGAAGACCGTCTGCAGCCATGCTGCCGGGAACTCCAACTGCGAGAGGTTCACCGTGAAGCCGGCTTCCTCGAGCATGGACTTGACCACCTGGCCACAGGCCGTGGCGTACGGGAGGTTGGCGGGGAGCTTCATCTGGATGGGTGTTCCCGCCATCCCCGACTCCTGGAGCAGTGACTTCGCCTTGGCCAGGTCGAACGGGTAATCGCCCGTGCGGTCCTCGTACCACGGGTCGGTCGGCGGGACCATGGAACCGATGAGCGCACCCTTGCCCGCCCAGCAGGTGTCCATGAGGGCCTTGTGGTCGATCGCGGTGCGCACCGCTTGACGCGCCTTGAGGTTGTTGAAGGGCGCGCGCGAGTTGTTCATCGAGAGCAGGACCTCGCCGTTGGTCGTCCCCTCGATGATCTGGTACTTGCCGGCGCTCTCGAACTGGCCGAGGGACTCCGGCGCCTGCACCGTGCCGACGACATTGATCGCGCCGGTGAGCAGAGCGTTGTTGAGGGCGGTCGGGTCCTTGAAGTACTTGAAGGTCACCGTGTCGAAGTTGGGCTTCTTGCCCCAGTAGCTCGCGTTGGCCTTGAGTTCGATCGAGTCACCACGGTTCCAGGAGGAGAAGACGTATGGCCCGGTGCCGACCGGCTTGTTGGCCAGATCAGCGATGCCGGCCTCCGACATCATCGCGCCGATGCGGGTGGTCATCTTGTAGAGCCAGTTGTTGCTCGGCTTGGACAGGGTGACCTGCAGCTCGGTGTCGGAGACGGCCTTGGCATCGCTGACGACGTCCATCGCCGCCTTGACCGACGGGACCCAGCCGGTCTTCACCCGGTTGATCGAGAAGGCCGCGTCCTTGGCGGTGAACTTCGCTCCGTCGGTGAAGGTCGCGTTGTCCACCAAGGTGAAGGTGTAGGTCAACTTGTCGTCGGAGACCTTCCACGACTTGGCCAGCGACGGGACGATCTCGCCCGTGTTGTCGAGCTTGACGAGGGTCTCGTAGATGTTGGTCAACTCGAGTTGGGGTGCTGCGGCGCCGTCGGCCTGCGTGAAGTCCAGGCTTGCGGGCTCAGCAACGAGGCCGATCGTGATCGCGCCACCGGTCTTCGCGCTCGCCGAGCCGTCCGGTGAGGCTGACGTGCCCGTCGTGCTCGACCCGGCATTGCAACCGGCCAGGGCCAGGGCCCCCGTCGTCAGGGCGACGACCGCCCAGCGTGACCTTGTCATGAAGAACTCCTGTGTTCTGCGCGTCGCTGACGGCGGCGGCTGCCGACGGGGCGTGGACAGGGCCATCGTGCCGCAAAAGGGCCCTCCTTCCTATGGTCGCGTCTCGTCGTCATGCAGATGTGACCTGAGCGCTCCCGGGGACGGGCGCGCCGCCGGGACTACTTTGTCTGTCATGAGCGAATTGGCCAGGCTGTCGGCAGTCGAGCTTCGTGCTGCGTATGCCGTGGGCTCGCTCTCCCCGGTCACCGTCGCCGAGGCGGTGGTTGCGGTCATCGACGAAGCCGAGCCAACGCTCAATGCCTTCTGGGTGCGCTCCGATCGTGACCGGATCCTCGCGGAGGCGGAGGCGAGCCAGGTCCGCTGGGAGGCGGGCCGACCGCTCGGGCCGATCGACGGCATACCCCTCACTCTCAAGGAGAACATCGGGCGGGCCGGTGTGCCCATGCCGTCGGGGACAGCCGCGGTGGAGCACGTCGTTCCCGACGTCGACAGCCCGGTGGCGGCCAGTGTGGGTGCGGCGGGCGGGATCGTCCTCGGGTCCACGGTCATGCCGGACTGGGGGATGCTCTCGTCGGGTGTGTCCAGCCTGCACGGGATCACAAGGTCCCCCTGGGATCCGACGTGGACCACGGGTGGGTCCTCGTCGGGAGCGGGAGCCGCAGCTGCCGCGGGCTACGGGCCCCTGCACGCGGGCACCGACATCGGGGGGTCGATCCGCCTCCCGGGCACCTGGCTCGGGCTCGCCACCCTCAAGCCGAGTGCGGGACGGGTGCCGCTCGAGAAGCCCTACCTCGGCCGCGTCGCCGGACCCATGGCACGCTCGGTGGCCGATCTCGCCCTCTTCCTCCAGGTGTTGGCCCAGCCCGACCGGCGTGATTGGACTGCCCTGCCGCCTCCGTCGGACGACTGGTTCACCGAGCTCGCCGCTCTGGCTGACGGCGGTCCGTCGTCGGGGCGCCTTGATGGTGTGCGGGTCGGTGTCCAGGTCGACGCCGGGTGTGGGTCGGCGGTGGATCCGATGGTCCAGACGGTCGTCCACCGCGTCGCGGATGCTGCAGCGAGGGCAGGCGCCGCAGTTTCGCCGGTCCAGCCGTGGATGAGCGAGCGACTGCTCAGCGACCTCGACCTCTTCTGGCGAGCCCGGTCCTTGGCCGACTTCGTGGACCTGCCGCCGGAGCGTCAGGACCTCGTCCTGCCCTTCATCCAACGGTGGGTGAGTGGGGCTGCCGATGCCTCCGGTGAGCGGATGCTCCGGTGCTACGGCTCGATCATGGAGATCCAGAAGCGGACCGTCGTGGCCACCGAGGAGCACGACATCGTCATCTCCCCGGTCGCTCCGGGTGTCGCCTTCCCGGCCGAGTCGCCGATGCCGTGGGGGGAGAGCGACCAGGGGATGGCCCACATTGGCTTCACCGCTCCCTACAACATGTCGGGCCAGCCGGCGGGCACGGTCAATGCGGGCTTCACCTCCGAGGGCAAGTCGATCGGGGTGCAGGTGAGTGGGCGTCGGTGGGACGACGTGGGCGTGCTGCGTTTCATGGCGTGGTGGGAGGCTTCCGAGCCGGACTTCGTCCCGCGCTGGCCGATTGGTCGGCATACATAGGTCAGCTTCGACATTTGAGTCGGCGCAGGCGTGCGGAAGTGGTTCGTTAAAACGAACGATAAGCATGTACTATCGAACTCATGGGTTCCTCCACCTCAGCACTCGTCGGGCAACAGGTCCGGCTCCGCCGCGAGCAGCGCGGCATGTCAGCCGCAGAACTCTCGAGGCGCGCTGGCCTGTCCAAGGCGACCCTGTCGGGCCTTGAAGGCGGCACGGGCAACCCGACCATCGACACTCTCGAGTCGATCGCGCTCACCCTCGCCATCCCGCTCACCGACCTCCTCGTCGCCGATGGGGCCACGGCTGTGACCGTGATACGGGCCACGAGCCCAACAACGCATGAGATCCAGCGCGAACTCCTCGCTCGCATTCGAGGCCCCCACGCGTTGGAGAGTTGGCGGCTTCGGATGCCCGCCCACTCCTCCTTCGACGGCGTCCCTCATGCCGCCGGCACCGTCGAGCAACTCTTCGTCGCCAAGGGCGCTGTCTCGGCCGGGCCCACCGCGTCGACCGCGGACCTGCGCGCCGGTGACCTGCTTTCCTTCCCGGCCGACCAGCCGCATCGCTATGTCACCGGCGCTCGTGCTGCCGACATCCACGTCCTCCTCGCAACCCCCGCCCGCTGAGACCGAAAGACATCGCCATGACGCACGCGCACGTTGCCCCTCTCCTGGCCGTATGGGCCCTCGCCGTCATCGCGCCGGGCCCGGATTTTGTCGCGGTGCTTCGCACGTCGGTCGTCCGCGGCCGAGCAGCCGGTATCACCGTCGGGGTCGGCGTCGTGTCCGGCATTGCCTGCTGGGCGATCCTCGCGATGACCGGTCTCGGTCTGCTCTTGACCCGCTACGCGGAGGTGTATGCCGTGGTGCGGGCCATCGGGGCCGTCTTCCTCATCGCGTATGGCGCCCGCGTCCTCTGGCACGCCTGGCACGCAGGCCGCGCCGAGGCCGCCGACGGAGCACGTTCCAGCGAGTCAGCCACGGTGGACGTTCCTGCAGCGGGCCGCGGTCACTGGTCTGCGTGGCGCCTGGGCCTGGCGACGAACCTGGCCAACCCCAAGGCCATCGCCTTCTTCGGTGCCCTCTTCGCCTCGATCCTGCCGCCCGGGCTCGGGGTCGGCGACCGCGTTCAGGTCGTCGTGGCGATGCTCGCCCTCGCCCTGGCGTGGTTCATCGCCCTCGCGTGGACGGCATCGACGGGAGCGGTCTCCACGGCATACGCAAAGGGAAGGCGAGTCGTCGACTCGGTGACCGGCGGAGTCCTCACCGGGATCGGTGTCGCACTCTTCCCGCGCTGAGGCTCTCGGGTCTCAGGAGGAGGGTGGCGGGTGCTCGCCCTTGATGACGAAGTAGGAACCGCGGATGGTCCCGGCCAACTTGGACTTCTGGCGCGCCCACTTGAAGGCCGCGAGCTCCACGGGCGGCTCCATGCCGTCGGACAGTTTGAAACCGACGGCGCGCTTGCCGGCGTCGGCGAGGGTGTAGAGGACGTTGATCCCCAGGCCGGACTCGTAGAAGACGTGCACCCAATGGATGCCGTCGACGTCACTGATCGACACCTCGAGGGGCCGCGACTCGATGACGATGCCGCGTTCCTCGCGCAGGATCTCGTCGACCCAGGCGACGGTCTTCGGGTCGTCCTTCGCCGGGACCACGGTGAAGACGTGGTCGTACTTGTGACGGAAATAGCGCGCCTCGTTGGCGCGCAGGCCAGCCAAGGCGTCGGCGACCGGCGAGGACTCCAGCCCGGCCGCGGAGACGTTGACGAAATCGACGACGTGACCTGCTGCACCCATGGCCGCGATCGTACCCAGCGTTGGGTGCGCTCAGGTGGGTCCCCGCCCACCTGAGCGCACCCAACTCGGGACGAGGGGACCTAATGTGGGCCCATGAGCGGACGGGGCAGGGCGATCGGGCTGGCGGCAGGTGCGGCCTGGGCAGCAGCGGCGGCGGCGGGAGTGGGTCACGTCCTGTGGTCCTCGAACTCGCGGCGCGTGCGGCGTCTCCTCAAGACTGTGCCGGAGCACTTCCACACCCCGATCCTGTTCCTCCTCGATCGCGAATACGACGGGAAGCCACCCAAGCGCGACTCGCGGCTCGAGGGCCTGATCGCCAAGGCCGTCCCGACCGGCCTCGGCCAGCCGATGACGATCCCGGGCCGCGACGGTGAACCGGGCGTCCCGGCATACATCTACGACCCACCCGGGAGGAGGCGACCCTCGGGAGCGGTCCTGTGGATCCACGGCGGCGGGATGATCGCCGGCGCTCCATGGATGGACCACGCGATCTGCACGCGCATCGCTCGCGAGCACGGACTCCTCGTCATCAGCGTCGACTATCGCCTCGCCCCTGAGCACCCCTTCCCGGCCGGGACGGAGGACTGTTTCACGGGATTGCTGTGGCTGCACGAACGAGCCACCTTGCTCGGCGTCGACCCGTCCAAGATCGCTGTCGGCGGCGAGAGCGCCGGTGGTGGGCTGTCGGCGATGGTCGCCCAGATGGCGCACGATCGGGGCGTCGACCTCGCCTTCCAAGCCCTCGTCTATCCGATGATCGACGACCGGACTGCACTGCGTGACGACCACGGCGACAAGGGACTGCTCGTCTGGACGTCGGCCAAGAACAAGGATGCCTGGGGCTGGTTCCTCGGCCACCCGGTAGGCGAAGAAGAAGATCGTCCGTATGCCGTGCCGTCCCGTCGCGCAGACCTCTCCGGTCTCGCACCGGCCTGGATCGGCATCGGTGACAAGGACCTCTTCCACGACGAGGACGTCGAGTACGCCCGTCGCCTCGAGGAGGCCGGTGTGCCAGTGGAATTGGTCGTCGTGCCGGGGATGTACCACGCGGCCGACATCCTCCAGTCGGTGCCCGAGATGCGCGAGTTCCGCAATTCGCTCATCGCCGCGATCGGTCGTGCGGTGGCCCGATGAGCGAGTCGCCGATCGCCAGGGCCAATCCCGCGATCGTCATCGTCAGCGCGGCGGACCGAGCGCACCTCGTCGATGAGTACGGGCGCTATGCCCGTGACTACGACCTCATCGGCGCCGACTCGATCCAGGAGTCCTTGAGCCTCACGCGCGAGGCGCTCGCTGCTGGGCAGCAGGTGGCCCTCTTCGTCGCCGACTCGCGAGTCGGGGGTGAGGACCCGATCGCGGCCTACGCCTCGATCAACGAACTCCGCCAACTCGTCCCCACCGCCCGTCGGATCGTCACGGCCCGCTGGGAGAACTTCCGCGAGGACTCCCCGGCCTATCGGATCGGGCTGAGCAAGGGCAAGTTCGACGCCTTCCTCCTCACCCCGCGGGGGCCGCGGGACGAGGAATATCACTCGGCCGTTCTCGAACTGCTCAACGACTGGGGCGCAACCGTCGCAGCCCCTGAGGTCGACACGGTCCAACTCATCGCGCCGAGCATGGACGGCCTGACCCTGGCCATCCGCGACCTGCTCGACCGCACCGGGATGCCGAACCGGACCTATCCCTGCGACTCGGAGGTCGGGCAGACCACCCTCCGGCTGGCCCACGAGCAGGGGATCGAGATCACCTATCCACTCGTGCGTGTCACAGCCGTCGACCTCGTCCTCGCTCCGAGCTCGACTCAGGAGTTGGCCGGCATGCTCTACGGGCGACCCGACGAGGTTGACGTCGAACAGTGCGTCGATGTCTGCATCGTCGGTGCCGGTCCCGCGGGCCTGGCGGCGAGTGTGTATGCCGCGAGTGAGGGGCTCTCGACCGTGGCGCTCGAGGCCGAGGCCATCGGTGGCCAGGCCGGCACCTCCTCGATGATCCGCAACTATCTGGGATTCCCGCGGGGAATCTCGGGCATGCGCCTGGCCCAACGCGCTCGGGGGCAGGCGATCCGCTTCGGCACACGCTTCTTCACTGGTTGGCCGGCGACGTCGGTGACCCTGGGCCGCGACGGCGACCCCCATGTGGTCCACACCGAGGGCGGCGACGTCCGAGCCCGGACCGTCGTCATCGCGGCGGGCGTCACCTATCGCCGGCTCGGCGTTGATGCCATCGACGGGCTGGTCGGTCAAGGCGTCAACTACGGGGCGGCCATGTCGGCTGCGCGTGACATGCAGGATGTCGACGTTGTTGTCGTGGGTGGGGGCAATTCGGCAGGGCAAGCAGCGATCCACCTGGCCCGATTTGCGCGGTCGGTGACCATCGTCGTACGGCGTGCCGACCTGGCCGCAACCATGTCGCAGTATCTGATCCACGAGCTCGAGCACAACCCACGCATCAGCCTCCAGTGCCATGCCGCCGTCGTCGATGGAGGCCCGGACGACGAGGGCCGGTTGGCCTGGATCCAGCTCGAGGATGTGCGGTCCGGGGAGCGTTCCCGCCGTGAGGTCCGAGGCCTCTTCCTCCTCCTGGGTGCCGAGCCGCGTTGCGAGTGGCTGCCGCCCGAGGTGTGTCTCGATGCCAAGGGCTTCGTCGTCACGGGACGGGACGTGCCCCAGGAGAAGTGGGCGGACGGCATACCTCCTGCTGACCTGGCCACCACGGTGCCGGGCGTCTTCGCGGTCGGCGACATCCGGTCCGGCTCGATGAAGCGGGTGGCCGCTGCGACCGGCGAGGGAGCGAGTGCGGTCTCCCTCATCCACTCCTATCTGGAGGCGGCCGCTCGGTCCCACGCGTTGTAGCCGCCGATGACGTCAGACACATCGTCAAAACCGTTGGCGCGCAACACACTTGCCGCCACGCTCGACCGCCAACCTCCGGCGCAGTAGACGACCACCGGGCGCGAGCGGTCGATCTCGTCCATGCGGGCACGGAGCTCGGGCAGTGGGATGGTCTGGGCGCCGGGGATGGTGCCGCCCGCGGTCTCACCGGGACCACGCACATCGACCAGGCTGACGTCGCCCGCGGCAAGTGCCGCATCGGCCTCGGACACCGTGAGACGACTGGCGCGCGCCGCGTTCTCGGGGTGGTCGACCAGGTAGGACTCCGGGTCGCTCACATAGCCCACCGCGTGGTCGAAACCGATGCGCGCCAAGCGCATCGCCACTTCCTGCTCATGCCCGTCGGGGGCCACGATGACGATCCGGTCCTGCGGTCGCAACAGCATCCCGACCGTCTCGCTCATCCGGCCGTCGATCGGCACGCTGATCGAACCTCGGAGATGCCCACGGGTGAAGTCAGCGCTCTCGCGTGCATCGTGGACGACCGCACCAGCGGCCAGCGCCGAGGCCACCTGGTCGACGTCAAGTGGCGGGATCGTCTCGTCGAGCTCGCGGATCTCACGGTCCTGCTTGTTGAGCGCCGCGTCGTAGAGGAAGTAGGCCGGTGCGCTGGTTTGTCCCTCGGTCACGACGTCGAGGAACTCGTCCACACTCATCGGCTGGCACGCATAGTTCGTGCGTCGCTGCTCGCCGATCGTGGACTGGCGCTCGGTGGAGAGGTTCTTGCCGCAGGCCGATCCCGCGCCGTGGGCCGGGAAGACACGCACCTCGTCAGGCAGGCCCATGAGCTTGCGCTGCACCGAGTCGTGCAGCATCCGGCCCAACTCATCGGCTGTCACCCCGACCGAGGCGAGGAGATCGGGTCGTCCGACGTCACCGATGAAGAGCGCGTCGCCGGTGAGCACCCCGTAGGGGACGTCGCCGGAGTGCTCACGGACGAGGATGCTGATCGACTCAGGCGTGTGACCAGGGGTCGTCATGATCTCGATCTCGACCTCGCCGAGGCTGATCCGCTCGCCGTCGGTCAGGGAGCGGTGCTCGAACTCCGGCGCGGCGGCCTCCCCATAGCCGATCCACGCCCCCGTCGCGTGCGCCATCTCGAGGTGGCCGGAGAGGAAGTCCGCGTGGAAGTGCGTGTTGAGGACGCCCACGATCGTCATGCCGGCAGCCTCGGCATCGCGCAGGTAGTCGTCGATGTCGCGCCTCGGGTCCACGATGACGGCCTGCCCCGTCGTCTCGTCACCGATGAGGTAGGACGCCTGGGACAGGCAATCGAGGTAGTACTGCGTGAACAACATGTGGTGGCTCCTCGCCTCGCGTCACTCCGACGCTACCGGTCGGCGGGCCAGCAGGGCGATGCGTGAGCGGCGCCGGCCATCACTGCCGTCATGCCACACCTCCTCGCACGAGATGACATCGAGGCCACCCGCACGCTCGCGCATCGACTCGACTGTGGTGCGAAACCTGCCTTGTCGCGGGCCCTTGCCACCCTCACCGTGGGAGACGGCCAGGAGATTCCCTCCCGGGGCGATGAGATCGCGGGCTCGGGCGAGGTCGTACGGCTCCAGTCGGAGGTAGGCCAAAACCACGAGATCGTATGCCGTGGGCCGGCTTTCGCTCGCGGCCTCGGCTTCCAGCCACGTGGAAACATCGGCCACCGTCCAGTTCACGGACGCCTCGGGCTCCGCGGATCGGGCGCGCCGTATGGCGACAGCGGAGAAGTCCACGGCAGTGACCTGCCAGCCACGGCCGGCCAGCCAGATCGCATGGCGACCCTCCCCGCAGCCGAGGTCGAGAGCGCGACCGGGAGCACCCGGCATACCGGAGACCAAGGCGACCACACTGGGATCGGGGTCGACGACCACCTCACGCTCGGAGGCGAGATAACGCGCATCCCAGTGGGCTGCGTCGTGCCAGTCCTCGCCCGGGCCGCCCACGACCGTCAGTCCTCGATGTCGCGGCGGAGCATGGCCGGTTGGAGGATCGCGCCATCGCCGGCTTCGTAGAGCAAGGCGGGTCGCCCGACGCCGCTGCCACCCGTGCCCGAGGTCGGCTGGACGAAGCCCTGGGTGGCGAGGACCTTGCGGCGGAAGTTCGCCAGGTCAGGAGGGTTGCCCCAAACCGCGGCATAGACGGC
>DAOLRO010000074.1:0-13361 GCA_035418665.1 Phycicoccus sp. | reverse complement strand
ACCGGCGACCTCAACCTTGGCAAGGTTGCGCTCTACCAACTGAGCTACATCCGCGTGCGCGCGCTATTGGTGTCGTTCACGGGGCGAACCCCGCTGCGCGTGCCGTCAGACATTAACTGATCCTCGCCGCGTTCACCAAACTCGCGGGCCAGCGCGTCGATCCGGTCCTGCTCCTCCAGTTCGTCCTCGAGGGTTCTCCCATCACCGACCGGCGTGAGCGGACGCCGCGCCGCCTCCTTGATGGCCTCGAAGGCCAGACCTTCCTCCGTCATCGGCCGGTCCAACTGGTCCTCCGCGCGCCGCACCATCCGATCGCGCACGGTCGCGACCGCCCGCTCGCGCAGGCCCCGGGTCTCAGGCGAGGGATACAGCTCACGGATCGCCCCGTTGAGGGCCGCACCGATGAGGACGGCGATCGCCAGGAAGTAGAGCCAGATGAGCACGATGATCGGCGCCGCCAGCGGGCCATAGATCGAGGTGCTGCCCTTGAGGGAGGAGGCCACGACCCCCCGCAGGACGAAGGACGCGATGAACCAGATGACCAGAGTCAGGATCGCGCCGGGCACATCCCGCAACCAGGGGCTGCGCTGCGGCGTCGCGATGTGGAAGAGACTCGCCAGGCTGGCGACGGTGACCACTGACACCACAGGCCAATAGAGCTGGGTCAGGGCCTGCCAGCGCCCGTCCGGAAGGATCTGTCCCAACCAGGTCGGGCCGATGAGGACCAACGGGATGGTGACGATCCCGATGACGAGCGCCACGACATACAACAACAGACTCAAAGCTCGGGTGGCGACGATGCCACGCACGTCGGCCTGTCCGTACATGATCGAGATCGTGTCGAGGAAGACGTTGAGCGCGCGGCTGCCCGACCAGATCGAGAGCAGGAAGCCCAGCGAGATGAGGTCGAAGCGACCGCCGGCGAAGACATCGTCGATCGTCGGACCAAGAGTCGTCGCGATGACGTCCTCGGTGAGGAAGCGAGCGGCATACGTCTCGATGGCCACGCGGACGTCCTGCACCTGCGCAGCACCCAGCCACCGACCCACATAGCCGACTCCGCCGAAGAGGCCCAGCACCAACGGTGGCAACGACAGCAGGGCAAAGAAGCCCGCCTCGGACGCCAGACCCGTCACCCGATAGCGCAGGCAGATCCGGATCGTCTCGAGCGTGAGCCGGGCGAGAGCCTCGATCGCGGGGATGCGGGACAGCAGGCTCCGGGCGCTGGCCCGCACCTGGCCCGCCCTCGCCTCGGTCATTGCTCCACGGTACTTGCCGCCCGTGCTCACACCCGGGGGGACACGGCCTACGCTCTGGCCTCATGCGGACCCACGACGTGACCAACACCGTCCCGGACTTCGTCGGCCAAGACCTGTTCGGCTCGGATGCGGTCCTGACCGAGTCCCTCGACCGCTGGGGTCGGGCCGCGGACGCCGCTGAGCTGAGCGCCCTTGGCCGACGGGCGAACTCGGTCGTGACCCTCGACCTCGCCGACCGGGCAGAGCGCCACTCCCCCGTCCTGCGCACCCATGATCGGCGCGGTGAGCGCATCGACGAGATCGACTTCGACCCCGCTTATCACCAACTGATGACCGTCGCCGTGGGCGCTGGTCTCACCGCGGAGCCTTGGACCGCGCCAGCTGAGTCCGGCGCCCACCTGCGGCGCGCCATCGGCTTCCACGTGTGGAGCCAGGCCGAGGCCGGTCACCTGTGCCCGATTTCGATGACGTATGCCGCGGTGCCGGCTTTGCGTTCCACTCCGGCTCTCGCTGAGGTCGTGGTCCCCAAACTCGCCTCGCGCGTCTATGAGGCCCAACTGGCGCCCTTGGCCGCCAAGGGCGGCGCCACGATGGGCATGGGGATGACCGAGAAGCAGGGCGGCTCGGACGTGCGCGCCAATGCGACGGTCGCGGTGCCGGATGGGGACGGTTGGCGACTGACGGGCCACAAGTGGTTCTTCTCGGCGCCGATGAGTGATGCCTTCCTCGTTTTGGCGCAGACCACTGCTGGCGTTGGGTGCTTCTACGTCCCCCGAGTGCTGGCCGATGGGACGCGCAATCCCCTTGCACTGCAACGACTCAAGGACAAGTTGGGCAACCGAGCCAACGCATCGAGCGAGGTGGAGTTCGACGGGACCCGGGCTGAGTTGGTCGGCGAGGAGGGGCGCGGCATCCGGACCATCATCGACATGGTCGCCTCGACCCGTCTGGACTGCATCCTCGGGTCGAGCGCCACCATGCGACAGGCCCTCGTCCGCGCACTCTGGCACGCCAGTCACCGTTCGGCCTTCGGCGCGAAACTCGTCGATCAGCCCCTCATGCGTAACGTCCTCGCCGACCTTGCCCTGGAGTCCGAAGCCGCCACCCTGCTCGGCATGCGGCTGGCAGCCGCCGTGGACGACGGCGACACCGAGTTCACCCGGTTGGGTGTGGCCCTCGGCAAGTTCTGGGTGTGCAAGCGGACGCCGATCATGGTGGCCGAGGCGCTGGAGTGCTTGGGCGGCAACGGCTATGTCGAGGAGAACGGCCTGGCCCGCCTCTACCGCGATGCCCCGCTGAACTCGATCTGGGAGGGCTCGGGCAATGTCAATGCCCTCGACGTCGTGCGCGCGCTGACCCGTGAGCCGGCCTCGATCGCCGCCGTCGGCAAGGAGTTGGCCATGGCCCGCGGACACTCAACCACTCTGGACGAAGCGATCGACGAGGTCGACCACCTGGTCGCTCTGGCCCACAGCCCCGACGCACCCTTCATCGCCCGGCGCCTTGTCGAGCGGCTCGCCCTCACCCTCCAGGCCGCGCTGCTCGTGCAGCACTCACCGTCCGAGGTCGCCGACGCGTTCGTGGCCTCACGTCTGGCAGGTGACCACGGCGGCAGTTTCGGCACGCTGGGAGCCGGCTCCACGGCATACGCGGCAAAGATCCTCGACCGCGCCTTCCCGGCCTGACCGCTGGGTCGATGTATTGCGCGCCCTGATTCCGGGTGCGCAATACATCGACCCAGCAAGGGGTTTCAGCTCTCGGCGAGCCGCTTCTGCTCGGCGGCGACGTCGAAATCGGCCGGCGGCCATTGCGGATCCATGTCCTTGAGCGCGTCGAGGACGAGGTTGGCGACGGCAAGGCGGGCGTACCACTTCCGATTGGCGGGCACGACGTGCCACGGCGCACCGACCGTCGAGGTCTTGTCCATGACCGCCTGATAGGCCTCCATGTAATTCAGCCAATGACCCCGCTCATCGACATCGCCGGGGTTGTACTTCCAGTACTTGTCGGGCCGGTCGAGGCGCTCGGAGAGCCGAGCCTTCTGCTCGTCCTTGGAGATGTGCAGCATGACCTTGATGATCTTGGTTCCCGAGGCGGCGACCTTGCGCTCCCAGGCATTGATCTTGGCGTAGCGCTTCATCCATTCGGTCCGCGGCACGATGTCGTGGACGCGCACGATGAGGACGTCCTCGTATTGGCTGCGGTCGAAGACGCCGATCTCGCCAGGCTTGGGCAGCGCGTTGGTGATCCGCCAGAGAAAGTCGTGCGCGAGTTCCTCCTTGGACGGCGCCTTGAAGGCGGTGTGGTGCACGCCCTGCGGGTCGAAAGCACCCACGACGTAGCGCATGATGCCGCCCTTGCCGGAGGTGTCCATGCCCTGGATGATCAGCAGCAGTGAACGCTTGCCGCCGCCCTTGGACTCGGCATAGAGCCGCTCCTGGAGTTCGGCGAGCAGCGTGTCGATGCCCTCGAGGGCCTTCTCGCCGTCGGCCTTGTCGCCGTCGAAGCCGGGCGTCGAGGACGTGTCCAAATCGGCGAGGACGAAGCCCTTCTCGACGCGCAGGTGATCAGCCCAGGTCTTGGTCGGCTGCTCCTGCGCGGCCTGCTTCTCGGCCTTGTCCTTCTTGAGGGCCTTGTTCTTGACCTTCTGATCGGTCAGCTTCGGGTCGCCCTTCTGTTTGGCGTCCTTGGTCTTCTTCTTGGACTTCTCGCTCTTCTTCGACATGCGACGCATCCTTGCAGGTCCCCTCCACGTGTGGCAGTGGCAGACTCCACAAGATGCGCCTCCTCACGAGCCGGACCCGCGGCCTCCCTAACGGCCCCGTCTCGGATGCGACGCTGGCCAAGCTCTACGCCTTCCCGAAGGCGCACTGGCTGCGAGCCAACTTCGTCTCCACGCTCGACGGGTCGGCGCAGGGCCCGGATGGCCTCAGCGGGACGATCAACACGAGTGCGGACAAGCGAGTCTTCTCCGCGAATCGGCGGCTGGCCGACTGCGTCATGGTGGGTGCTGGGACGGCCCGAGCCGAGAACTACCGTCCCGCGCAGATCCCGCTCGTCATCGTGAGCCGCCGCGGCCGATTGCCGGAATCGTTGCGGGAGAGCCGAAATCGCGTCGTCCTCGCCACGTGCGCCTCCTCTCGCCGCAAGGCAACAGACGATGCATGGCTGTGTGGAGACGATGAGGTCGACTTGGCTGCCGTCGTGGCCCGGTGCGCAGCGGAGGGTATGCCGCGAATCCTCACCGAGGGTGGGCCTCACCTCTTCGGCGACTTGCTGACTGCTGGACTCGTCGACGACATCGCCCTGACGACCTCACCGAAGGCGGTCGGCGGCAGTCACTTGCGCGTGGTGGAGGCCGATGCCGACCTCGATCTGGACGCCGACCTCAGGCACCTGTTGGAGGAAGACGGGACCCTCATCGCGTTGTGGCGCCTGCGGAAGTAGCCCTGGCCCCGTCACAAAGACGTGGCTGGCGTCAGCGGGCGATGAACTCGCCGACGACCTGCTCCCACCGCTGCGGGTCGACATTCCACTCACGACAGTGACCCCCGTCGGCCCACTCCTCGAAGGTCACGATGTCGGGCCGCTTCTCGGCCAACGCCTTTGCCGGACCGATCGGCACGAAGTCGTCTTGCGCGGAGTGGATGAGCAGCATCGGATGATGCAGTTCGTCGGCGCGGGTGACCCAGTCCGTCAGGGCGACATCCACGGGGTCGTGGACGCCGACCAGCCTTGTGCCCCAGACCTTCCCCATCATGGCTCGTGACAGTGCGAGCACCGGACCGGGCACGCGATTGAGTTCGCCGTGGTGGACGAGGACGTTGCCCCAGTCGACGACCGCTCCGTCGAGGACCACACCGGTCACGAGGTGCGACAGGTCGGAGCGGTCGAGGAACTGCAGGACGATCGCTCCCCCCATCGACCACCCCACAAGGAGGAGTTCGCGCGCGCCGCGCGCCACGGCATACCGGGCAGCGGCCTCGACGTCCCGCCACTCCGACAGCCCCAGGTTGTAGCGACCATCAGGTCCTGGTGCGACGCCCTCGTCGTTGCGATAGCTGGGGACGAGGGACGTCCAGTCCTGTTGGTGCATCGTCATCAGCGCGCGCAGTGCCTCCTCGCGCCGGTTGCCGCGCCCGTGGACGAGGATCGCCCAGCGATCCCCGGACTGGCCATCGCCACCCACGCCCACCCCATCGGCCGGCACCACCCAGGCCGGAAGGGGGCCGAGTTCTCCCTCGATGGCGACGTGCTCTGTCGGCAGGCCCAGGGAGTGCTCGGGCGGCGTGCCCCAATAGGACGTGTTGAAGCGGGCCGGCCCGACCGCAAGGGCCCCTGCATCAACTCCGTTGAGTTCGCGGGTCACTCGCTCTCCGTCCGCCGAGACGCTCAGCACCTCGCCGAAGCGAGCGTTGCCGTCGCCTCCGTGCAGCCAGAGTCCATATCGACCGGGTGCTCGGGTGTCGACCGTCGCGGCGAGCGTGATGCTGTCGGAGCTGACCTCGAGGATCTCGACGTCGTCCGGTCGACGGCGGTCGGGCGTGAGGACCCGGCGAGCGAAATAGGCCGCTGCGCCCAGCGAACCCGCGGCCGTAGCCAAGGCGGCTGTGCTCGCAGTAGCGGCTCCTGCGACCGCCAGGCGTCGTGCCCAGGAGGTGACCCTCTGCTCCGCTGTCACTGGTCGACGCTCCCAGCGCCCGACGCATCGAGGACATCGCTGAGGTCGTAGGACACGGGCTCCTCGAGCTGCTCATAGGTGCAGTCGGCCGGGTCCTTGTCCTCGCGCCACCGCACGAACTGGGCGGTGTGCCGGAAGCGGATCCCCTCCATGTGGTCATAGCGCACCTCGACGACCCGCTCGGGCCGCAACGGCGTGAAGGACAGATCCTTGCCAGCGTTCCACCGCGACCCGGCGCCGCTCGTGGGCGTCCTCGTCTCCATCATCTCCCCCGCCCAGGACCACGGGTGGTCCTCGAAATCGGTGACCAGGGGCTGGAGTTCGTCGAAGAGTTCCTTGCGGCGGGCCATCGGGAAAGCGCCGATGACCCCGACACTCACGAGGTTGCCGTCGGCGTCGTTGATGCCCAGCAGCAGCGAGCCGATGAGATCGTCCCCACTCTTGTGCGTGCGATAGCCCGCGACGACGCAGTCAGCCGTGCGCTCGTGCTTGATCTTGAACATCGTCCGCTTGTCCGGCTCATACGCGCCGTCCAGCGGCTTGGCGACCAGGCCGTCGAGACCTGCTCCCTCGAACTGCGTGAACCACCCCCTCGCCACCTCCTTGTCGAGGGTGGCGGCGGTCAGGTGGATCGGCGCCTTGGCCTGCGCCAGTGCCTCCTCGAGCAGGCGCCGGCGCTCGGCGAAGGGCCGGGCCATGAGGTCCTCCTCGCCGAGCGCGAGCAGGTCGAAGGCGACAAAACTGGCCGGCGTCTCCCCCGCCAAGCGCTTGACCCGACTCGCCGCCGGGTGGATCCGTTGCTGGAGCATCTCGAAGTCCAGCCGGTCCTCGCCGGGGCGCCGCACGATGATCTCGCCGTCGATGACCACCTTCTCCGGGAAGTTGGCGAGCACGGCCTCGACCATCTCGGGGAAGTAGCGAGTCATCGGCTTCTCGTTGCGGCTGCCGATCTCGACCCGGTCGCCGGAACGGAAGATGATCGACCGGAAACCGTCCCACTTCGGCTCGTAGCTGACCTCGACAGCGGACAGGTCCTTGGCGTCGATCCCGGCCACCGGCTTGGCGAGCATCGGCGGGACCGGCGGCACCAACGGCATACCCCACTCCAAGCGGAGTTCGGCATCCCGCTCGGCCTTGGGCGCCATGTATTCGTCGTCCGCCTTGTCCTGCCGCCTCTTGCTCGGCTGGACGCGGGGGGGCTCGCCCGGCATCTTGGGATAGTCCGGCGGGAAGTTGAGCTCACCCAGCCCACGCTCGCTGATGTCCTTGTCCCACAAGGCAATCGCCGGCGCCACGTCCCCGACCGCCTCGTCGATCCCGACCCATGCGTCGCCGCGATCAGCGACGATCTCGGGCACCGTGAGGACCGTGAAGTCACCCGGCTGCACCGAGGGCAACTCCTCCCACGTGACCGGCATCGACACCGAGGCCCCGGGGAGAGGTCGGGGGCTGTAGGCAGAGGCAATCGTGCGATCACGACAGGCCTGGTTGAAGTCGACGAAAATCCGCTCGCCCCGCTCCTCCTTCCACCACGACGTCGTCACGAGGTCGGGCAGGCGTCGCTCCAACTCGCGCGCGATCCCGATGACGCCGTGGCGCACGTCGAGGAACTCGTGCGTCGGCGTGATCCGCGCGTAGACGTGGATGCCACGGTTGCCCGACGTCTTGGCCCAGGCCGTGAGCCCCAGCTCGGCCATGACTTCGCGCAGCGCCTGAGCGGCCTCGACGGCATCGGAAAAAGTTCGGCCGGGCTGCGGATCGAGGTCGATGCGCAGCTCGTCGGGGTTGTCGTTGTTGTCGGCTCGCACCGGCCACGGATGGAAGGTCACGGTGTTCATCTGCACGGCATACACAGCCGTCGCCAACTCGTCGACGACGATCTGCGGGTGTCTGCGTCCGGAGGGGTAACGGCAGGAGACGGTGCGCACCCAGTCGGGCATGCCCTTGGGCGGGTTCTTCTGATAGAACTCCTCACCCTCGATGCCCTGCGGGAACCGTTGGAGAGTGACCGGGCGGTCGCGCAGGGCCCGCATGAGGCCGTCGCCCACCGCGATGACATACGCCGCGAGGTCACCCTTGGTGATGCCGGCGTCGGGCCACATGAGCCGGTCAGGACTGGAGAGCTTGACGGCGCGCGTCCCATCCGGACCCGGGACCTCGATGACCTGCGCATCCACCATGGTGGCGAGCCTAACGAGTGCGGGTGACGGGACCCGTTGCCAAGGTGACCAACGAGCCGGCGGTGAGCGGACGGCATACAGTCGAGGGATGGAACCGACCGACCGCACGTATGCCGTGAGCCGCACTGACGATGAATGGCGGGCCGAGCTCTCCCCCGCCGAGTACCAGGTGCTGCGGCAGGCGGGCACCGAGCGACCCTTCACGGGTGAATACACCGACTCCAAGACCGTCGGGGTCTATGCCTGTCGGGCGTGCGGGGCCGAGCTGTTCCAGTCTGGGACCAAGTTCGAGAGCCACTGCGGGTGGCCGTCGTTCTACTCACCACTGGCCGGGGACTCGGTCGAATACATCGAGGATCGCTCCCTGCCGGGGCGGCCGCGCGTCGAGGTCCGGTGCGCCAACTGCGGCTCGCACCTGGGCCACGTCTTCGAGGGCGAGGGCTATGACACGCCCACGGACCAGCGCTACTGCATCAACTCGATCAGCCTGACCCTCCGCCCCACGGACTAGTCAGCGCTGGCGGGAGATGAGTTCGGCCACCGACACCCGCGGCCCGGTGTAGAACGGGATCTCCTCGCGCACGTGCAGCCGCGCCCGGGTCGCGCGCATGTCACGCATCAGGTCGACGATCCGGTGCAACTCGTCGGCCTCAAAGGCGAGGATCCACTCGTAGTCGTTCAGCGCGAAACTCGCGATCGTGTTCGCCCGAACATCGGGATAGGTGCGCGCCTGCTTGCCGTGCTCGGCGAGGATCGCGCGACGCTCCTGATCCTCAAGGAGATACCAGTCGTAGCTGCGCACGAAGGGATAGACGCACAGGTAGTCACCCGGCTCCTCGTCGGCCATGAAGGCGGGGATGTGGCTCGAGTTGAACTCCGCCGGACGGTGCAGCGCGGCCACCGACCAGGCCGGCTCGAGATGCGACCCGAAGCCCGTCCGCAGGAACCGGTGATAGGCGTCCTGCACGCCCTCGATCGTCTCCGCGTGCCACCACACCATGAGGTCGGCATCGGCCCTCAACCCGGCCACATCATAGATGCCTCGCGTTATCGTCCCCTCGGCCTCCAGCTCGACACACAGCGCTTCGACCTCCGTCGCATACGCCTCTCGGTCCGCGTCCCCCACTGCCTCGGCCACCGCGAAGACCGACCACATCGCGTAGCGGATGGAAGCGTTGATCTCCTTCATCCGAGCGACGCTCGGCTTGCGTGGGGCCTGCTTCGTGGGCTTCGGCGTGGGGGCGGTCTCGGAGGGCGTGGTCATGACCTCATTGTGCCGCAACGGCTTTCGCCGCCAAGGACAGGTATGCCGTGACCGCCCTGGCCGCCGAACGTCCCGTCGCGATGACGGCTGGAATGCCGACGCCGTCGTATGCCGCACCCGCCACCTCGAGACCGGGCACCGTGGCGATAGAGGTGCGGACCCGGCTCATCCGATCGAGATGGCCCACCGTGTATTGCGGCAGCCCACCACCCCATCGTTGAACGTGACTGTCGAGCGGAGCCGGCAGCGAAGCCCCCAGTGCTTCACCCAGTTCGGCCACGCACTGCTGGACGAGCAGGTCGTCCGGCCGCTGGAGCAGCGCCTCCTCCCCCACGCGCCCGATCGAGGCACGGACGAAGACGGCGTCCGGGTCGAGCTCTGCGGTCCAGGCCCACTTGTTGCCGCTGAAGGTCGCGCCTTTCACGAGGTGGCCGTCGATGGCCGGCACGAGGAATCCCGAACCGGGCAGGTCTGGCATCTGTGACGCCGGGAAGGACATGGTCACCACAGCGCTGGAGGCGGAGGGGATCTCGGCCAGCGCTTCGGCAGCCTCAGGCGCGAGTCCGGCGAGGAGCCGCGAGGCAGCTCGAGCCGGCGTCGCCACGATCACCGCGTCGGCGTCGATGTGCTCTGCGGCGATGGTCGGGCCGGCCAGCACGCGGTAGGCCCGCAACTGTGCCCCTGGCGCACCACCGGTCGCTGGACCGGGATGATCGAGGGGACCGACCCCGCCCGCTCTGCTGATCTGCTCGATCCCACGGACCAAAGTGCTGGTGCGCACGATCACGTTGTCGGGCAGTGCGGCTACGAGCAACTCGGGCAGCCGTCCCATGCCGCCTCGGATCCCCGCGAAGACCGGCCGCGCCGACCCATCGGCTGCAAGAGCAGGGGTCACCGACCGCCGTGCCACCTCCGCCAAGGACTCGCCGGTGGAGGCAGCGGCCCAGACGGCCGGCATGGTTGCCGCGAGGGAGAGTTGGTCTGCGCGACCGGCATACACCCCGCCGAGGAGGGGGTCGATGAGACGGTCGACGACCGCTCGCCCCAGCCGCGCACCGATGTAGTCACCCACCGAGACGTCCCCGTCCACGACGCCTCCCGGCCACGCCTCCTCAGCGGCCAAGCGCTCCTGCTCCTCCCCCGTCAGCAGGCCGTCCAGCCCATCCAGACTGCTCGGCACGCCCATGAGGGTCGCCCTCGGCACCGGATGCAAGGCGCCCCGAGACCAGATGGAGGCGGCCGTGGTGCGCGGCGAGACGAGTTCGTCCGCAGCCCCGAGTTCCCGGACCAACTCAAGGCCCTCCGGGCGACGAGCAAGCATCGCCTCCGCCCCCACGTCGACCAGCGCACCGGCCACGGACTCAAGGCGCAGTTTGCCGCCGAGTCGATCGGTGCCCTCGAGGAGGAGGACCTCGGCGTGAGGGTGGGCGAGCGCCACATCCCGTGCCGCCACGAGCCCGGCCAGGCCCCCACCGATGACGACGATCCGAGGCGGCATGTCCCCACCCTCTCATTTCGTGATGGATTCGAGATCGGCGAGAGGGGAACCCGCCGGGCAGACTGGGCGTCGAGAGGTGGTCATCGTGGACCGACCGAGGGAGTGAGCACGTCATGGAAGCCGTTCGCCCAACCGCATCGCAACTCGCTCGACCCGACTCGGGACCAGCGTCAGGGCCCGAGGGTCGGCGCAGCAGTCGCCTCGTGGCACGTCAAGGCGCATCGCTCCTCCTCGCCGGGGCACTCGCCCTCGGGCTGACGGCGTGTGGCGCCAGTTCGTCCAGCGACTCGGCCGTCGGTGGTGCGGTCAGCCGCGACAGCATGTCGAAGGCAGAGGGTGCAGCGCCCGATTCGGCCGCTGGCGCAGTTGCCCCGGACACGGTCCGCGCGGCAGCGAACCCCATGCTCGTCAAGCGAGCCGACACCGCGATCGTCGTCAAGGACGTGACAGCCGCAGTCGCCGAGATCCGTGGCATCGCCACGACCTCAGGCGGCGCCCTGCTCAGCGAGTCGGTCGAGACCAGCTCGGGGAGCGTCGACTCGGCGAAGTACGCCACCCTCACCATCCAGGTCCCCGCCGACAAACTCGACGACACGCTGGCCCGCCTCGACAAACTCGGGGAGGTCGCCGCGCGGCACACGAACACCGACGACGTGAGCGCGACCTACGTCGACACCGAAGCCCGCGTGGCCTCGATGCGCACGAGCGTTGAGCGGATGCGCACACTCATGGCGCAGGCCACGGCCATCCAGGACATCGTCACCATCGAGAGCGAGCTGTCGCGCCGTCAGGCTGACCTCGAAGCACTCGAAGCCCAGATGCGCAGCCTCAAGGACCAGGTCGCGATGTCGCCGATCTCGATCCGCCTCACGACCGACCGCGTCGATCTGGGCTCGGACGGTGGCGGCTTCCTCGGCGGGCTCAAGGCCGGCTGGTCAGCCTTCATCGCCTCGGTGAACTTCCTCCTCATGGCAGCGGGTGCCCTGCTCCCCTTCGCAGCCGCCGCCGCGATCGTCCTCGTCCCGCTGATCATGTGGCTGCGTCGCCGCAACCGCCACGGGCACCTGCCCCCGGCAGGACCCGCGTCACCGGCCCTTGTCCCGGCCCAGCCGACACCCACGGCCCCGATGGCCAGCGCCGCTGTCGGCGCATCCGCCCCAACGCATCCCGCGCCGACCCAACCGCCCGCTCAGCAGCCGCCGACCGCAGGGGAACACCCCACCCCCTGACGGGAGAACCGACCAACGAGAGAGGTATGCCGTGGGGCCGGGCCCGACGGCATACCTCTTGTCAGCGTTGAGAGACTTCTTGTCAGCGTCGAGAGACTTCGTGGACCAACTCGACCACGCGCGTGAGCACGTCGGGATCGGTGTTGGGGAGCACGCCGTGGCCGAGGTTGAAGATATGTCCGGGTGCCGCCTTTCCCTCCTCGACGATTTCGCGCACCCGCGCCTCCAGCGCCGACCACGGCGCGAAGAGGAGAGCTGGATCGAGATTGCCCTGCACGGCATACCGGTCACCCAAGCGGGACAACGCATCGGTGAGCGACACGCGATAGTCGACGCCGACGACGTCCGCCCCGGCCGCACCCATGAGGGGCAGCAACTCGCCGGTGCCGACGCCGAAGTGGATGCGCGGGACATCGAGATCGGCCACCGACGAGAGGACCGTGGCCGAGTGCTCCTGAACGAAGCGCACGTAGTCCGCCTTCGGCAGCGCACCCACCCACGAGTCGAAGAGTTGCACCGCCGAGGCACCGGCCTCGATCTGGACGCGAAGGAAGGCGCCGGAGATCTGTGCGAGCTGGCGGCACAGGTCGGCCCAGAGCTCGGGCTCTCCGTGCATGAGGGCCTTGGTGTGCTCGTGGTTCTTGGACGGTCCGCCTTCGACCAGGTAGCTGGCCAGGGTGAAGGGCGCGCCGGCGAAGCCGATGAGCGGGGTGGCGCCGAGTTCGCCCACGATCAGACCCACGGACTCGGTGATGTCGGTGACGTCGTCGGGGGTGAGATCGCGCAGTTGGGCCAGATCGGCTCGCGAGCGGATTGGACGGGCGACCACCGGTCCGACCCCGGGGACGATGTCGAGATCGACACCGACCGCCTGCAGCGGCACGACGATGTCCGAGAAGAAGATCGCCGCATCCACCCCATGGCGACGCACCGGCTGCAGGGTGATCTCGGTGACCAGGTCCGGGCGCCGGCACGAGTCGAGCATCGCAACGCCCTCGCGCACAGCACGGTATTCGGGCAGTGAGCGCCCCGCTTGGCGCATGAACCACACCGGGGTGTGGGGCACGGGCTGCCGACGGGCAGCGCGGACGAGGGGACTGTCTGCGGGGGTGGTCACAACGACCGATCCTAGGCGGCGCCCTCGGGGCCGGCTCGACCTCGGCTCGACGCTCGAGTGGGCCGCGAGTCCGCCTCAGGCTCCCTTCTGTGTCAAGAGGCCTTCGGGAGCGGGGTTCTAGGCTTGGGTGTGA
>DAOLRO010000073.1:8017-13491 GCA_035418665.1 Phycicoccus sp. | reverse complement strand
TGGCGCTCTTCCTCTACGGCATCTCCTCGATCCCCGGTGAGGGCACCTTCTTCTCGAGCAAGGTGATCATCCCGGGCACGATCGGCCTGCTGCTCGTGATCGGCTTCATCTTCTACAGCTTCAAGCCGGCGCACCCGCTGCTCGACCTGCGCCTCTTCAAGAACCGCAACCTCACCGTCGCGGCCCTCACGATGTTCCTCTTTGCGCTCGCCTTCTTCGGTGGCCTGCTCATCGTGCCGACCTACTTCCAGGAGGTTCGTGGCGAGTCCACGACCGACGCCGGTCTGCTCATGGCCGCTCAGGGTCTGGGCGCCATGGTCACCATGCCGATCGCCGGCGCCCTCGCCGACAAGTTCCCCGTCGGACGCATCGTGCCCTTCGGCCTCGTGGCGATCGTCAGCGGCATGTTCCTGCTCACCCAGATCGACGCCCACACGTCCTACTGGGGCTACATCCTCCCGGTCCTCTTCCTCATGGGCCTGGGCATGGGCGCGACGATGATGCCGATCATGACCTCGGCCCTGAAGTCGCTCAAGGCGCACGACGTCGCGCGCGGCTCGACCCTGCTCAACATCACCCAGCAGATCGGCTCCTCGATGGGTGTGGCGATCATCTCGGTCGTCCTCACCACGGGCATCAAGAACCAGAGCCTCATCAGCCAGGCCCAGCAGTTCGGTGACGCGGCGAAGGCGGTCAAGAGCCCCGCGGAGATGCCGGCGATCCTGGCCAAGTTCCCGGAGGTGGCGCAGATCCTCGCCAAGTTCGGTGCCGATCAGGCCGCGGCTCAGGCCGGCCTGCTCCAGGCCGTGCGCGAGGCGATGGCCACGGCCTTCGCCAACACCTTCTGGGTCGCGGCCTTCCTCGTGCTCCTCACCCTCATCCCCGCAGCCTTCCTGCCGCGCAAGACCGAGGAGAGTCACTTCCTCGACGACGGTGTCGACGAGGACGAGATGCAGGTCCCGGTGATGATGCACTGAGTGGCCGCCCGGGGGCGCCAGCCCCACGGCATACCGCTTGACGCCGGTCTCCCACCACGGGAGGCCGGCGTTCGGCATGCTGGGCCCATGCGCCCTGGCACCCACAATGCGATCACCGACGTCGACGGCATCCGCGTCGGCCACACCACCCTCGATGAGCCGGGGTGGCTCACCGGCTGCTCCGTCGTCGTGCCACCACCGGGGACGGTGTGCGGGGTCGACGTGCGAGGAGGCGGTCCGGGCACGCGCGAGACCGATCTGCTCGATCCGCGCAACATGGTCGATGCGGTGGATGCCGTTGTCCTGAGCGGTGGTTCGGCCTTCGGGTTGGCTGCCGCCGACGGCGTCGCCCAAGCGGTGTATGCCGCGGGGCTGGGCTGGCCCGTCGGCCCACCTCCTCAGCGGGTCCCCATCGTCCCGGCCGCGATCCTCTTCGACCTCGGACGGGGTGGCGAATGGCTGCACCACCCTCAGCCGGCTGATGGAGAGGCTGCGTATGCCGTGGCCGCCGCGGGCGCCGTGGCCCAGGGCGCCGTCGGGGCCGGGACGGGGGCGCAAGCTGGCGGCCTCAAGGGCGGGATCGGTTCTGCCAGTGCGGTGCTCGAGTCAGGTGTGACGGTTGGTGCCTTGGTGGCGATCAATGCCGTGGGTTCCCCGGTCGACCCACATTCGGGTGAGCTCTTGGGGCGTCGTCTGGGGCTGGCCGGGGAGTTCGACGATGTGGCGCCAGCGAATCTTCAGGCAGCGCAAGGCTATTGGGCGCAGCGGGCCGCTGGCGCTGCGGCGATGCGGGCCGCCATGGCCACGACCATCGGAGTCGTTGCCACCGACGCCACCCTGACCAAGGCCCAGTGCCAGAAGCTCGCTGGTGTCTGTCACGACGGCATGGCGCGGGCCATCTCACCGGTGCACACGGCATACGACGGAGACACCCTCTTCGCCCTCGCAACCGGCGCCCGACCGGCCCCCAACGGACTCGATCTCGTCGACCTGCAAACGGC
Source organism: Phycicoccus sp. (assembly GCA_035418665.1). Classification (GTDB taxonomy): domain Bacteria; phylum Actinomycetota; class Actinomycetes; order Actinomycetales; family Dermatophilaceae; genus Phycicoccus_A. Next base: position 11,513 of record DAOLRO010000073.1, on the reverse strand, counting down.
GGCGGCCGACTGCGTGAGCCGGGCCATCGTCCACGCGATGCTCGCCGCGACGTCGGTCGACCGCTCGGCCGATGGTGGCCTCGTCGCCCGATCGTGGCTGGACGCCCTCACCTGACCGACCCGTGCCCTCCCTTGTTAGGTGCGTGGAGATTTCTGCCCTGGCATGGAATTTCCACGCACTCAAGGCCGAAGGGTAGAAGTCTGAAGGTAGACTTCTACCCATGGGTCTGAACATCAAGAACGAACGTGTCTGCGCACTCGCCAAGCGCGTGGCGGCGGAGTCCGGGCAGACGCAGACCGGAGCGATCGAGAGTGCGTTGGAGCGCTACCTCGAGGAACTCTTGGCTGACACGGAGGATGCGCGACGGGCGGCTGTCGCAAGTCAACGCAAGGCTCGACTCGAAAGGACGTTGGCACTCATCGATGCGGAGCGCGACCCCAATGCTCCAAGTGTCGAGCAGATCATGGACGAGATGTACGACGAGCTCGGTTTGCCCAGATGATCGTGGACCCCTCGGCGATCGTCGCCATTCATGATCGCGAGCCTGACGCTGTGGCCTTGCGCAACGTGCTCGCCGACAGTCGCGCGCCCCGCCTCTCGGCGGCGTCCTATGTCGAGTGCGCCGTGGTCCTCGACCGACGCTCGCTCTCGGGGCGAAGCCGATTGGATGAGGTGCTCGATGACATGAACATCACGCTGGCCGTCTTCACCGAGGAGCAGGCCAGAGTCGCGCGCCGAGCCCATCAGCGCTTCGGGCGCGGCTCCGGAAGTCAGGCACGTCTGAACCTCGGCGACTGCTTTTCCTACGCGCTTGCGATCACCGAGGACGAGCCATTGCTCTTCAAGGGCGATGACTTCACCCACACCGACGTGCGCAATGCGCTCATGGAGTCGGACCACCACTGAACCCCTCGCCGTTGGCCGAACTGGGCACGTATCAAAGGCCCGGCCCCCCGCCTCTTCTGGACATGGGTGATCGCCACCCACGCCCACGAGAAGAGGACACGCATGAACATGGCCAGATTCCGGGCCCGGGTCGCGCTCGCGATCCCGGTGCTGCTTGCCACGGTCGCCTTCCAGACGCTGCCCGCCCATGCGGCCAGCCCGACGACCACCTTGAACTTCACCGGACAGGGCACGCTCCAGTCCTATGACATCAATGCTGGCTGCGATGACTGCCTTCCGGGAGACTCCGGCCTGGGCACCGTGCTCACGGCCTCGGTCGAGGCCGACTGGCGGCCCACCGCCGCAGTCAACTACCAATTCTCCGAGTCACGGCTACGCCAAGGCCAGGTGCTCGATCTCACCGACAAGCTGACACCGGGTTACGGGCCACTGAGCCTCAAGTGGTCGCTCTCCGGGCGCGTCGGCGTGTACAACTTCACGGACGCGTCCAAGCCGGCCTTCCCCGCCGCCGGGTCGTCTGAGGACACGATCCCGGTCAACCTGTCCGAGACGAAGATGGACCTGTGCCCGCTCAAGCTCGACGGTGATGGCGGCTACCTCTGCTCGGCCACCCACGTCTTCGAGATCTACGACGCCACGGTCCTTGGTCAGGGCATCACGGTGTCGGTGCCGCTCCGGACCACACTGTCGATCACGCCGGACGGGATCACGACCGTACGAGCGGTCACGATCGGCGACACCACCGAGACGCAGACGCTGACCTGGCATGGCCCGTCACCGTCGACGATCGCCGACCCCGTCTCGGTGCCCTGCACCGCAGTTCCCGGCAACAACTTGGTCTATGACCTCACCAGCACGACGAGCACCCCGAGCGTGGATGCGACCACCAAGGTCAACCTCAGGGTCGACGCCACAGTGGTCTTCACGACCAACCTGGTCGACGCCACGATCCTCACGGTCGGACCGGACTCATCGCAGATGACGCTCACCGCCCCGAGCGCGCCGGTGGACTTCGGGCCGGTCCAGGCCAACAACATCCCGCCGACGATCGTGTCACCGACGAGCTACACAGGCACCGAAGGGACCGCTGTCCCGTTGGATGCCTCGGGGACGACGTCGGTCTGCCCGGGACAGCTCACCTACGTCTGGAACCTCTCCGATGGTGGCACGGAATACGGTCCGGCCCCGCAGCACGTCTTCGCCGACAACGGGACGCACTCCGGGCTGCTGACCGTCACCGATGCCCAGGGCAATGCGGCGCGCCAGAGCTTCTCGGTGGTCATCGCCAACGCGGCCCCGACGAGCAACGCCGGGCCCGACACGAGCGCCTTCTGGGGTCGTGACGTGGCCTTCGCTGGAAGCGCTGTCGACCCGTCACCGGTCGACCAGGGCACGTTGGCCTACACGTGGGACTTCGGTGACGGGACGCCGCGGATGACCTCCGGTGGCGCCACGGCCACGCACGCCTACGCCACTCCCGGGAGTTACACCGCCAGCCTCGTCGCGTGCGACAAGGACGGCGCGTGCAGCGTTGGTTCGACCCGGACGGTGACGGTGGTTAAGCGAAGCGTCAGCCTCGCCTACCTCGGCGACTCCGGCACGGCATACGACACCGCCTTTGCGGTCAAGGCGAGTCTGGTGGACCAGTTCGGTCAGGCGGTGAACGCGGCGCCGATCCAGTTCGCCATCGGGGCTGAGTCGGTGGGCACCGTCGCCACCAACTCGTCCGGGATCGCCCGGGGCACCGCCACATCGACCCTCGCGGCCGCCGGCTACACGGCCCACGCCACGTATGCCGGTTCAGCGCTCTACGAACCGGCCGCCTCGGATGCTGCCTTCACGATCGGGACCAAGGCGACGACGGTGACCTACACCGGCGCCACCACAGCCGGACGCAACAAGGTCACGGTGCTGTCGGCCGAGGTCAAGGACGCGACGGGCAAGGCGGTGTCGGGTGTGACCGTGCGCTTCGTCGTCGGGTCCCAGTCGGCAACGGCGGTGACCGACGCCAATGGGGTCGCGAACACCTCGCTGAAGTTGACCCAGAAGAACGGCTCCTACACCGTGAGCGCGACCTTCGCCGGCACCCCGAACCGCTACAGCGGATCGAGCACGACGGCAACGTTCAAGCTCCAGGCCAAGTAGCCGCTCCGCACCACAGCGAAGGATCACCCGCCCCAGGGGACGGGTGATCCTTCAGTGTGGTCAGGGCGTCAGGGAGTCAGGGCTTGACGGTGTAGTTCGGCGCTTCGACGATCCCGGAGATGTCGTGCGGGTGCGACTCGCGCAGCCCCGCCGAGGTGATCCGGACGAAGCGTCCGCGAGCCTGCAGGTCGGCGATGGTCGGCGCCCCCACGTAGAACATCGACTGGTGCAGACCCCCGATGAGTTGGTGCGTGACTGCCCCGACCGGCCCGCGATAGGCGACCTGACCCTCGATGCCCTCGGGGATGATCTTGTCGTCGCTGGACACATCCGCTTGGAAGTAGCGGTCCTTGGAGAAGGACTTCTTGCCCCGCGAGGACATGGCCCCGAGCGAGCCCATGCCGCGATAGGCCTTGAACTGCTTGCCGTTGATGAAGACCAACT
>DAOLRO010000073.1:0-7917 GCA_035418665.1 Phycicoccus sp. | reverse complement strand
AGCGAGCCCATGCCGCGATAGGCCTTGAACTGCTTGCCGTTGATGAAGACCAACTCGCCCGGTGACTCCTCGCAGCCGGCGAGCAGCGAACCCACCATGACGGTGTCGGCGCCGGCCACGAGGGCCTTGGCGATGTCGCCGGAATATTGGAGCCCACCGTCGCCGATGAGCGGCACACCGGCGGGGCGACAGGCGAGCGAGGCGTTGTTGATCGCGGTCACCTGAGGCACGCCGACTCCCGCCACGATGCGGGTCGTGCAGATCGAGCCCGGTCCGACGCCGACCTTGACGGCGTCGACGCCGGCGTCGACGAGGGCTTGGGCACCGGCGCGGGTCGCGATGTTGCCACCGATCACCTGGGTATGCCGGGTGGCCGGGTCGGCCTTGATCCGCCGCACCATCTCGAGCAGGAGCCGGGCGTGGCCGTGGGCGGTGTCGACGACGAGGACATCGACGCCCGCCTCGATCAGGGTCGTGGCGCGCTCCCAGGCCTCACCGAAGTAGCCGACGGCTGCGCCGACGAGGAGTCGGCCGTCGCCGTCCTTGGACGCGTGGGGGAACTGCTCGGACTTCACGAAGTCCTTGACCGTGATGAGGCCGCGCAGGCGGCCCTCATCGTCGACGAGCGGGAGTCGCTCGCGCTTGTGCTGGCGAAGGAGCGCGGTGGCGTCCTCGTGGCTGATGCCGACCTTGCCGGTGATGAGAGGCATGTGGGTCATGACGTCACGCACGAGCGTGGTGGCCCACTCGGCGACCGGGGTGAAGCGGAGGTCGCGGTTGGTGACGATGCCCAGCAGGTGATCCTCCGGGTCGACGACGGGAAGACCGGAGACGCGATAGCGGCCACAGAGCTCGTCGAGGTCCTCGAGGGTCGCGTCCGGACCGATCGTCACGGGGTTGGAGATCATGCCGGTCTGGGTGCGCTTGACGAGGTCGACCTGATAGGCCTGATCCTCGATCGACAGGTTGCGGTGCAGGATGCCCAGTCCACCGATCCGGGCCATGGCGATGGCCATCCGGGCCTCGGTGACGGTGTCCATCGCCGCCGAGACGATCGGCACCTTGAGGCTGATCTCACGCGTCAGTCGCGAGGTGGTGTCGACCTCACTGGGGATGACATCGGTCTCACCGGGCTGGAGCAGGACGTCGTCGTAGGTCAGTCCCAGCTCGGCCACGAGCGGCCCCGGAGTGAGGTCGGCGTCGAATCGGTCGAAGGCGGAGTCCAGACCCAAGCTCATTGCCCAAGTCTAGTTCGGCCTCAGGACACGCCCAACCGCTCGCCGAGGTCGTCGTCGATGAAGCGGTGCCGGGCCGCGATGACCCCGGTCCACGCGAGGATCGGACCGCACGCCGCCAGCACAATGAGGGGCACGTGCCAACTCCCGGTGACGGCGAGCATCGCGCCGACCGCGAACGGGCCGGCTGCCGCCAGGAGGTAGCCCAGGCTCTGGGTGAAGCCCGACACCTTGGCCGTGACCGCCGGATTGCGCGTGCGCGCTGTCATCAGGGCCAGCGCCGTCGGGAAGGCAAAGGCGGACAACCCCAAGCAAGTGGCCCAGAGCCAGGGCACAGTCGTCGGCCACCACAGGATCCCGAGGTAGCCGGCGGACAGCAAGACCCCGAGGCCGATCATGATCGGGCGCAGGTCGTGCACGCGCGCCACGACCAGTGGCATGAGCAGGCCCGAAGGGACGCCGAAGGCGGCGATCAGCGCCATGAGTGATCCGGCGGCTGTGGGCGTCAGACCGGCATCGCGGAACATCTGTGCCGCCCACCCGAACTGGACATAAGCCTGCATCGACTGGACACCGAAGAAGACGGCCAGCGCGACCGCCTGCCGCGAACGCCAGACCTGCGCATTGAAGGCCACCGCGCGAGGCGGGGCGCCACCGTGCAGGCGCCGCTCGTGGACGAGCATCACCAGCCAAGGGACGAGCGCGAGGAGGGCGACCAGTCCCCAACTGCCGAGCGCCGAGCGCCAGCCGCCGGGCACGTGGGCCGCGACGGGAGCCGACACGAGCGCGGCGATCATGGCACCCAAACCCAGCGACGCGGCATACCCGCTCATGACCCTCGCCTCACGACCCACGAAATGGCGCTTGATGAAGGCAGGGAGGAGGACGTTGCCGATCGCTGCCCCGGACAGGGCGACGACGGTCAGCAGGATGAGGACGGCCGCGCTGCCCGCCAGCGAGCGCGCCAGGAGTCCGACCCCGAGGATGACGAGACCGACGACGAGGGCTGCGGTGACACCGAGTCGGCGGGCGAGAGCGACACTCACGCCGGCGATCAGACCGAAGACGAGCCCCGGCAGGGCGGTGAGCACGCCGGCGATCTCCGGGCCGAGATGCAGATCCGCGCTGACTTCCTCGAGGACCGGCCCGACGGCCGTGGCCACCGGGCGCAAGTTGAAGGACATCGCCAGGACTGCCATGAGGGCGACGAGGAACCATCGTGGGCCGGGCCCGGGTGCGGCTGATCCGTCGTCCGGCGCAGGGTCGACGGGAATGGCCATGACAGGGATGGTCCCACGCGCCTGAGGGGTGAGCCGTCACCGTCCAAGGGGCGACCCCGCCCGGGAACCGCTGGCACTTTGCCAAGTTCTTACCTCGGCCTTGCCCATCGTGTACCGCCTCCTCCCTACGTTGGTCACTGCGGGCCCGTGGGGCCGCGACCCAGAGCGGGCGGGCCGCCACAGGCGGCATCTGGAAGGAGGCCTTCATGGCCGAAGTGTTGCGGTTGCCGGGACCGGCCTCGGACCGTTGGGACTGGCAGTTGCAGGGTGCCTGTCGGCAGGGCTCGCCCGAGACCTTCTTCCATCCTGAGGGCGAGCGCGGCTCGAAGCGCCGCAACCGGGATGACCACGCCAAGGCCATCTGCTCCGCCTGCCCCGTGCTCACTCGCTGCCGTGAGCACGCCTTGGCCGTCCGCGAGCCCTACGGAGTGTGGGGCGGCCTCTCCGAGGACGAACGCGAGCGCATCTATGCCGAGCATCCTCCAGCTCTTCCGGGGATCGCCGTCTGAGACCGGCAATCCCTGTGCCCGGTCGAGGCGCGACTCCACCCCCAAGGAGCCGCGCCTCGATCCATGTCTGACCCCACGTCCGACCCCATTTCTGACCCCACATCCGACCCCATGTCCGGAGCCGACGAGGAGTCAAGGCCGCGACGTCAACGGTCGAGGAGGAAGTCCACTCCGGCCGCGGCGTGCACTCGGGTCGTGTCGATCGTGGGCAGAGCGACGTCCTCATCACCGATCAGCAGGCCGATCTCGGTGCACCCCAGGATGACCACCTCAGCACCGGCGGCCGCAAGCCGATCCACCACCCCGGAATACACCGCACGCGACTCGGGTCGCACGATGTCGTGGCACAACTCGTCGTAGATGATCCGGTGGACTTCGGCCCGGTCGTCAGCCTCCGGGGTGATCACCTCGAGTCCGTGCTCCCGCAGGCGACCGACATAGAAGTCCTCCTCCATCGTGAAGGCGGTGGCCAGCAAGCCGACCCGGTGGTGGCCGGCGGCGAGGGCCGTCGCTGCCGTTGCGTCGGCGATGTGGAGGAGGGGTATGCCGGCCGCTTCCTCGATCTCCTGGCTCACCTTGTGCATCGTGTTGGTCGCGAGGAGCAGGGCTTCGGCACCCGCGGCGGCGAGGCCGGCAGCCGCGTCGGCCAGGATCCGGGCGGTAGCGCCCCAGTCACCCTCGTGTTGCGCCTGAGCCACGGGGGCGAAGTCAACCGAGTGGACGAGCAGCCGGGCCGAGTGCAGGCCACCCAGCTCAGCCGCCACGCCCTCGTTGAGCAGGCGGTAGTAGGTCTGTGTGCTCGCCCAACTCATCCCACCGAGCACCCCGAGCAGTCGCATGACCGCCACGGTAGTCGCGGTGCGAGGATGACGACATGGACCACGACGGCTTGGGTGCTCAGATGATCGACCTGGAGATCCGCGACGACATGATCCGACTGGGCCAGGCCCTCAAGTTGGCCGGGGTCGTCGAGGACGGGGCACAGGCGCGCGAGGCGATCGAGGCCGGTGACGTGGCGGTCAATGGTGTCGTCGAGACCCGGCGCGGTCGCCAACTCCATGTGAACGACGTCATCCGCATCGGCGACGAGCACCTCCGGATCGCGCGCTCGTGACGGACGCGGAAGCGAGGGCGAAGGCGGACCTTGTCGAATACCTCGACGCGGCGCGCGATGCCGTGCTCTGGAAACTCGATGGCCTGCCGGAGTTCGACCTGCGCCGGCCGATGACGCCGACCGGGACCAATCTGCTCGGGGTCCTCAAGCACTTGTCCCATGTCGAGGCTGGCTATCTCGGGGACACCTTCGGTCGACCCTTCGGGGAGCCGATGCCCGGTGACGCACCCGGTGACTCGGTGCACGCCGACATGTTCGCGACCGCGGATGAGTCCGCCGAGGACATCCGCGCCCTCGCTCAACGCGCACGCGTGCATGGCGATGCCACGATCGCGGCGCTCTCCCTCGACGCTGAGGGGCGCGTGCCCTGGTGGCCCGAGGATCGCAACCAGGTGACCCTGCACGCGGTGCTCGTCCGGCTCGTCGGTGAGTGGAACAGGCACGCGGGCCACGTCGACATCCTGCGCGAGCTCATCGACGGCGAGGTGGGTTATCGCCCGGCCAACGACAACCTGCCGCCGGACGACGAAGCCGACTGGCCGGCATACGTTGCCTCGCTTCAGTCGATCGCCGACCGCTTCCGCTGACGCCGGGTGAGCGTCAGTCGGCCTCGACGGCGGAGGACCCCCGGAGGGTCGCCGAGTGCCTCACGACCGGCAGGACGAGCGCGCCCGCGACGACGGTGACGATGGCGAGGACGGCGAGGGAGGCCGATCCCCCGACGGCCTCCACCAGGACCGGACCGACGAAGGACCCGATCATGGCGGCCCCGACCATGAGTGCATCGGTCACGCCCAGCACGTGCGCCCGGACACGATCCGGGACGTCGCTCTGGAGCAACTCGGTGGCGGCCGCCTCCACGTGGACCGACGCCGCCCCTGACACGCCCAACAGCAGCAGCACGAGAACGAGGGCAGAGAGAGGGACGAGCACGCACAGAGCGACAGCGAAGAGAGCCATGCCCAGGTGCACCTGACGGGTCGGAGTCCGGCCCAGCCAGAACAATGCCGGAGCGGCGAGGGCACCGAAACCGAACGCAGCAGTCGCCTGCCCGTAAGCCGTCGGGATCCCCCAGCGTCCGTCGGCGATCGGGACGAGGGCCACGAGCAGGCTGGCGTCGACGAGGTTCATGACGCAGATGGCCGCGATCGCCCCGCGCACCCTGACCGATCGCCGCAGCAGGGGGACCACCTTGGACGGTAGGTCCGTGCTGATCTCCGCCGACTCCGACTCCGCCCCTGCCGCAGCCGCCGCCGTGGGACCGGAGTCAACGTGGGGAAGCCGAACCCGACCGATGAGGGCCAGGCCGCCAGCGGTGAGACACGCCCCGGCCAGCAGGACCATCGCCGGTGACCAGCGACCGAGGACCAGACCACCGAGGGCCGGACCGACGACGAAGGAGGACACCTCCACGGTCACGAGCAGCGCGGTGGCCCGGCGACCATTCCCAGGTCCGGCGGCCGGCATCGAGGCGACGAGCGCGGGATAGGCCGGCGTGCCGCAGGCCACGGCGAGCGTGGCCAGGACGATCGCCCACGCGAGGCCAGCAGTCTGGCCACCGGCTCCACCGACCGCGCCACCGGCCCCGATCACCCACGCCGCGGCTCCCAGGAGCAGGATGCGCGACCACAGGGTCAGCCCCAGCACCCGTCGGCGACCGAAGCGATCCGCGAGGCTTGCCACCCACCAGGAGCACAGGACGTAGGGAAGCATGCGGGCCGCACCGACGAGACCGAGCATGAAGCCGCTGCCCGACTGCTCCCACGCCAGATCGAGCAGGACCGGCCATGGCATCGACATCCCCAGCGCCGCCAGAGCGTGCGAGAGGACCAGACGCTGACGGGTGCCCGAGCCCGCACCCGCTGGAGCAGGCGGGGCCACCCCCGGGATGCTGAGCACGGCCGACTCGCGGGTCATCGAACGAGCACCGTCGGCAGCGGCTCGAAGCCGTTGAACCCGACCGTGGAATAGCAACTGGTGTAGGCGCCGGCGCTGAGGAAGCGCACCTCGTCACCCTCGGCCAGGTCGATCGGCAACTGCGCCGGCACCTTCTCGTAGAGCACGTCCGCGCTGTCGCACGTCGGACCGGCCAGGACGCAGGGACCGAGCGGGCCCGGTCGATCGGTCTCGAGGCGGTAGCGGATCGCCTCATCGAGAGTCTCGACCAGCCCGGTGAAGACCCCCGCGTCGAGATGCACCCACCGCCGACCGCCGCGATGCACGATCCCGATGACCCGTGAGATCAGGGTGCCGGCGTCACCGACGATGCCGCGACCGGGCTCGAGCAGGATCTCTGGCCGCCGACCACCGAACGTGGCCGTCAGTGCCTCATCGATCACCCGTCCGTAGGCCCCGAGCGCCGGGACTCCCCCGACATGGTCGGCTGGGAAACCCCCGCCGAGGTCGAGGACCGTGAGTGGGAAGCCATAGCGCGCGAGCGCCGCGAAGACCTCCCCCGCTGCCGCGATGGGTACGGTCCAGGCGTTCGGATCACGCTGCTGACTGCCGACGTGGAATGCCACACCGGCAGGCACGAGGTCGAGGCCCACAGCGGCCACGAGCAGGGGGACGGCATCGGGCGCGGGCACCCCGAACTTCCTCGACAGGGGCCAGTCCGAGCCCTTTCCCGACGTGCCGATCCGGATGAGGACCTCGGCCCCGGGCACAGCATCGGCGAGCTTCTCGAGCTCGGCGAGGCTGTCGACGACGAAGCGCTTGACGCCCAAGGCGCCGCACAGGCGCAGGTGGTCCCTGCGGGCGACCGGATTGGAGTGGATCAGGTGATCGGTGGGGACGCGGGCCGACATCGCGGCACCGGCCTCGGCCGGACTGGCCACATCGAAGCCGCAGCCCTCCGCGGCCAACGCCCGGAGCAGGGCCGGGTGCGGATTGGCCTTGACGGCATACCGGATCCGCGCATCCGGGAGGACTGCGCTCAGGCGACGGAAGCGTTCGACCGCAATGGAGACATCGAGCTCGAGCCTCGGACTCGGCAGGTGGTGGCGCCGGTCGCTGGGCGTGACCAAGGGAGCCCACGGCTCTGGATGGGGCCCTTGGATTTCCTCGGTGATGATGCTCATGCACCGGAAGAGGGCGTATCACCTCAAGTGATACATCCCTGCCAACGTCACCGCGGTGACGCCATCCACCCCGACAAAGACGTATGCCGTGTGCTCACCTCGCGAGGTGAGCACACGGCATACCTGGTCTTGCGTCTTGCACGCCCGCCGATTCGATGTATCGGGCGACCTGATTCAGGGCGCTGGATACATCGAATCGGCGGAGCGGGTGAAGCGGGAAGGTCAGTGACCGTGGCCGTGGCCGTGACCGCCAGCGGCAGCGGCCTCCTCTTCCTTCTTCTCGACGACGAGGGTGTCCGTGGTCAGGACCATGGACGCGATCGACTCGGCGTTGCGCAGGGCCGAGCGGGTGACCTTGACCGGGTCGATGACGCCAGCCTTGATCAGGTCCTCGTACTCGCCGGTCGCGGCGTTGAGGCCCATGCCCGGCTCGAGCTCGGAGACCTTGGCGACGGCGACGTAGCCCTGGAGGCCGGCGTTCTCGGCGATCCAGCGCAGCGGCTCGGCGGCGGCCTTCTTGACGATGGACGCGCCGACCTTCTCCTCACCCTCGAGACCGAGGTCGTCGATGACCTTGACGGCCTGGATGAGAGCGGAGCCGCCACCGGCGACGATGCCCTCCTCGATGGCCGCGCGGGTCGCCGAGATGGCGTCCTCGATGCGGTGCTTCTTCTCCTTGAGCTCGACCTCGGTGTGGGC
>DAOLRO010000072.1:11695-13746 GCA_035418665.1 Phycicoccus sp. | reverse complement strand
AGGATCCAGCCACCGATGGCCGAGTAGAAGATCGACTGCCAGATGCCCTTGGCCGCGCCCTTGGCGGCGTCCTGGGTCTCCTCGCTGAGGTGAGCCGAGGCGTCGAAGCCGGTGATCGTGTACTGCGTGAGCAGGAAGCCCAACGGCAGGACGTAGAGCCAGTAACCCAATCCGCTCGTCTCACCGCCGGCGAGTCCGCCACTGTTGTTGACGCGCATCGTGAAGACGTCGGCCACGCTCATGTGGGTCTTGGGGAGGAAGACGAGGATGAGGATGACCACGAGCGCGCCGAAAACGTGCCACCACACCGAGATGTTGTTCATGAGGGCCATCAGGTGGCCGCCGTAGAAGTTGAGCAGCACCACGAGGGCGAGCACGACGACGAACATGATGAAGACCCGCGTCAGCGAGTAGCTCGCCGCCCACGACTCGCTCATCGTGCTGAAGGTCAGGTCGAAGAAGGTCGCGCATCCGTAGGCGACCGAGGCCGAGACCGCGAGCAGACCGATGAGGTTGAGCCAGCCGGTGTAGTAGCCCGCCTTGGCCCCGCCCATCTTGGCGGCCCACCAGTAGATGCCGCCCGAGGTCGGGTAGGCCGAGACCAGCTCGGACATGCAGAAGCCGATGATGAGGATGAAGGTCGAAATGATCGGCCAACCCCACGAGATGGCGATCGGACCACCGTTGTTCCACGCCTGGCCGAAGGTGGTGAAACACCCGGCGAGGATGGAGATGATCGAGAACGAGATGGCGAAGTTGGAGAAGCCGGACCACGTCCGGTTGAGTTCCTGCTTGTAACCGAGGGAGGCCAGATGGCGCTCGTCCTCGGTCAGGTGCTGATCTGACACGTCCGACACGGTGAACTCCCAATGACGCCGCCGGTCGGCCGCCACTGACCGACCCGTCCTACGCGGGTGATCGGAGACTAGGGCCAACCGGGCGGTAATGGTATGGGTTTGCGCCATTTCCCCGGGCGCGTCGCCAAGCCGTGCGTATGCCGGGAGCCGGCTCCCGGCATACGCGCAGCTTGTGTGGGTGGGCACGGCGGCGGGTGACGTTCCACGTCGCGAAACCGTCGGGCGTGGTGTGACCCCGCTCACTAGGGTTGTCCGCGACGTCCGTCGACCCCGGAGGTATGCCGTGTTCCGCAAGATCCTCGTCGCCAATCGTGGCGAGATCGCCGTCCGTGCCTTCCGGGCAGCGACCGAGCTCGGGGCCAAGACGGTGGCCGTCTTCCCGCACGAGGACCGCAAGTCCGAACACCGACTCAAGGCCGACGAGTCCTATCAGATCGGCGAGGAAGGGCACCCGGTTCGGGCCTACCTCGACCACGAGAACATCGTGCGCGTCGCTGTCGAGTGTGGGGCGGACGCGATCTATCCCGGCTATGGCTTCCTCTCCGAGAACCCCCTCTTGGCCGAGGAGTGTGATCGCCACGGGATCACGTTCATCGGGCCGCCCGCTGAGGTCCTGCACCTCACCGGCAACAAGTCCAAGGCCATCGCGGCGGCTCGTGCTGCTGGGTTGCCGACTCTCCAAAGCGCTCCGGCGACAACGGATCTCGATGCGCTGGAGGCGGCTGCGGAAGGAATCGGCTTCCCGGTCTTCGTCAAGGCCGTGAGCGGCGGCGGCGGGCGCGGCATGCGGCGCGTCGATGCTCCGGAGGGGCTGCGCGACGCGTTGGAGGCGGCCCAGCGCGAGGCCGATGCTGCCTTTGGGGACCCGACGCTCTATCTCGAGCAAGCGGTGAAGAACCCTCGGCACATCGAGGTCCAGATCCTGGCCGACGCCGAGGGTCAGGTGCTGCACCTCTTCGAGCGGGACTGCTCGGTGCAGCGGCGCCACCAGAAGGTCATCGAGATCGCTCCCGCGCCCAACCTCCCCGAGACTGTGCGCGATCGGATGTGTGCGGATGCGGTGCGTTTCGCCGAGTCGATCGGCTATCGGAATGCCGGGACGGTCGAGTTCCTGCTCGGCGAGGACGGGAGTTATGTCTTCATCGAGATGAACCCCCGCATCCAGGTCGAGCACACCGTCACCGAGGAGGTCAC
>DAOLRO010000072.1:0-11595 GCA_035418665.1 Phycicoccus sp. | reverse complement strand
AAGGCGACGACGAGTTTCATCGACGAGCGCCCCGAGCTGCTCAACGCGCGCATGCCCGCCGACCGCGGGACCAAGATGCTCGCCTACCTCGCGGATGTCACGGTCAACCAGCCTCACGGGCCGGCCCTGTCGCACATCAAGCCGCGGCTCAAGTTGCCCGCGTTGGATGCCGAGGCCTCGACGCCGCCGGGGATGCGGGATCTGCTGGCACGAGTGGGACCATCAGAGTTCGCTCGGCAGCTGAGGGAGCGTCGGGACATCCCGGTCACGGACACGACCTTCCGTGATGCGCACCAGTCCTTGCTGGCCACCCGGATGCGCACGCGCGACCTGCTCCACGTGGCGCGGCACGTCTCGCAGCTCACACCGCAGTTGCTCTCGATGGAGGCCTGGGGCGGCGCCACCTATGACGTCGCGCTGCGCTTCCTGTCCGAGGACCCGTGGGAGCGCCTGGCCCTGCTGCGCGAGGCGATGCCCAACATCCCGCTCCAGATGCTTCTGCGCGGGCGCAACACGGTGGGCTACACGCCCTATCCGACCGAGGTGACCGACGCCTTCGTGCATGAGGCCGCACGCTCCGGGCTGGACATCTTCCGGATCTTCGACTCGCTCAACGACGTCGAGCAGATGCGTCCCGCGGTTGAGGCCGTCCTCGAGACCGGCACGGCTGTCGCCGAGGTTGCGCTCTGCTACACCGGCAACCTCACCGATCCGGCGGAGAAGCTCTACACGCTCGACTACTACTTGCGCCTGGCCGAGCAGATCGTCGACACGGGGGCCCATGTGCTCGCCATCAAGGACATGGCAGGGCTGTTGCGGGCACCCGCTGCGCGCACCCTCGTCACCGCGCTGCGCGAGCGCTTCGACCTCCCCGTCCACCTGCACACCCACGACACCGCAGGCGGCCAGATTGGCACGCTGCTCGCCGCCATCGATGCCGGAGTGGACGCGGTCGACGCGGCCTGCTCGTCCATGGCGGGCACGACGAGCCAACCTTCCCTCTCGGCCTTGGTGGCCGCCACGGATGGCACCGACCGGGAGACCGGCCTCGACATCAACCACGTCTTCGCGATGGAGCCCTACTGGGAGGCCGTCCGCACCCTCTACAAGCCCTTCGAGTCAGGGCTCGCCTCCCCCACCGGGCGCGTCTACTTCCACGAGATTCCCGGCGGTCAACTCTCCAACCTGCGCCAGCAGGCCATCGCCCTCGGCCTCGGCGATCGCTTCGAGGACGTCGAGAACATGTATGCCGCGGCGAACGCCATCCTCGGCAATCTCGTCAAGGTCACCCCGAGCAGTAAGGTCGTCGGGGACTTGGCCTTGGCCCTGGTGGGAGCGGGAGCCGATCCCAAGGAGTTCGAAGCCAACCCCACGGCATACGACATCCCGGATTCCGTCATCGGCTTCCTGGAGGGCGAGTTGGGCGACCCGCCCGGTGGCTGGCCGGAGCCCTTCCGGACCAAGGCGCTCCAGGGGCGGCACGCCAAGCCCCGCATCACCGAGCTGACCGCCGAGCAGGAGGATGCGCTGGCGACCAACCCGCGGCGCACCCTCAACGCGCTGCTCTTCCCCGGGCCGACGAAGGACTTCGAGACCAGCCGCGACACCTACGGCAACCTGTCCGCGCTCGGCACGGTCGAGTTCCTCCACGGGCTCGAGCCGGGGCAGGAATACGAGGTCGAGATCGAGGCGGGCAAGCGTCTGCTGCTCGGGGTCTCCTCAATCGGCAAGGTCGATGCCAAGGGCATGCGGACGGTCATGTGCACCCTCAACGGTCAGTTCCGCCCGATCCAGGTGCGTGACCGGTCGGCCAAGGTCGAGGTAAAGGCCGCCGAGAAGGCGGACCGGAGTCAGCACGGCCAGATCCCCGCGCCCTTTGCCGGGGTGGTCACGGTGGCGGTCGCCGAAGGTGACGAGGTCGAGGCCGGTGGGGTGGTCGCGACCATTGAGGCCATGAAGATGGAGGCCAACATCACCTCGCCCGTCGCCGGCACAGTGGCGCGCCTCGCGGTCGGCAAGCACCAGCAGATGGAAGGCGGCGACCTCATCCTCGTCATCGAGTCCTGACAGATTCCGGACGGCCCCCGTCAAGACTTCCCGTTGAGAGTGCACGACTTGCCGGTGATTCCGTTCTGACACCGGCAAGTCGTGCACTCTCAACGGGGAATGCGGGTCAGATCTGGGGTTCGTCGGGCAGCGGGTCGGGGTTGACGCGGAGTTCACGCCTCACGAGGGCGATGTGCCAGGTCCACAGGAGGAACCCGCCGAGCACGAGCCCGAAGGACGTCACGGCCAGGTGCAGGACGCTGTCGCTCACCAGATTGACGATCACCCCGGTCAGCACGGAGTTGAACATCAGCGTCATGAAGGTCGCGGCCGACGTCACCGCACCACGGGTCGCCGGGAACATGTCGAGCATCGCCAGTTGCAGGGTCGGATAGGAGCAGGCGACGCCGAAGGCGATGACGGTCGGGCCGAGCACGGCAGACGGAAGGTTTGCGGCGGTGGGCAACAGCGAGAGGGCGACGTTCACGGCGGCGGCCACCACAGCGATGGTCAGCCCGGCACTGACGAGCGCGCGGCCCGAGATGCGGCCGGCCGCGCGGCTGCTCACGGCGGACCCGAGGATCATGCCGCCGACGACGGGGACGAAGAGGACCCAGAAGTCGGTCTCGCCCTTGCCCAGCAGATCAACAACGAAGATCGCCGCAGCCCCCACATACAAGAACTGACCTGCGAAGGCGAGCGTCGTCGCCCACGCGACGACGTGGAAGGGCCCGGAACGGAAGACGTTGACGAGGGAGCGCACCATCGGGCCGGGACGGAAGGCCACCCGTCGCTCGACTGGGTGGGTCTCGGGCAGGAAGAGCAGGACGCACGCGACGAGCAGGAAGCCGAACCCCGTGAGAAACCAGAAGATCCAGCGCCACGTCCCGAACTGCAGCAGATAGCCACCCAGGATGGGCGCGATGGCCGGCGCGAGCGCGAAGATCATCGTCACGCGACTCATCAGGCGCTGGGCGTCGCTGCCCTCGTAGACATCGCGGATGACCGTGCGCGAGACGATGACCCCACCACCGGCGCTCAGCCCCTGGAGCACGCGGAAGAACAGGAGCATGGGCAGGCTTGGTGCCAGAGCGCAGCCGACCGACGCGAGGGCGAAGAGCGCCATCCCGCCGATGATCACGGGGCGCCTGCCCAGTGCGTCGGACAGCGGCCCGTGGAAGATGCTCATCACGCCGAAGGCGAAGAGATAGGCGCTGATCGTCCACTGCAAGGCGGGGCCGCCGACCGCGAGATCGCGTCCCATCTGCGGGAAGGCCGGGAAGGCCGTGTCGATCGCGAAGGGGCCGACCGAGGAGAGGAGGGCGAGGAGCAGGGGTGCGAAGACGGAGAGCTTGCGTCTGCTCTCGGTCGTCACCGGAGCAGCGTATGCCGTCCGCTTCCCTCCCGTGGCCGGCCTCACCTCATCGGCCACACCCGTCGCAGACGTCACCCACGGCATACGTGCCAGAAGGATTGCGCTCCAAGCGAATTCACTTCACCCCTTGGGGTGGGCTCGAGAATTCATCGGGCGAAAGCGCCATTCTGTAGAGACTTCGTCTAACGTCGAGGACGCGGGGGCAACCGGCTCTCGATCGTTCACTTGACGAACACTTGACGAAGGAGGACCCCATGGGTCTCGGAGACAAGATCAGCAACGCCAAGGACGAAGCGGTCGGCAAGGCCAAAGAGGCCTGGGGCGACCTGACCGACAACGAGCGCCTCGAAGCCGAGGGTCGCGCCGAGCAGCTCGAGGCCGAAGGCAAGCAGAAGGTCGAGAGCGCCAAGGATCACTTGAACGACGCGGGCGACAAGGTCGGCGACGCATGGGATGACGCCAAGGACACGGCCAGCGACGCGTGGCAGGACACCAAGGACGCGGCAGGCGACGCCAAGGACGCGATCGACCGCAAGATCTGACCGGCTTGCCTCCCAGGGAGGCAGTCGAAAGTAGTCAAAGGGTCGTCTCCCGTACAGGAGACGACCCTTTGACTACTTTCGACTGTCAGCCAGTGAACCGCCCAAGTCGAGTTCCGGCGGCGCAGCCCGATGAGCGGGAGGCGACCCTGGAGGGGGTGGGGTGGCTACCAGGAGCCGCCGCCGCCTCCTCCGCCACCTCCGCCGGAGAAGCCGCCGCCGCCACTGAAGCCGCTGCCACCGGACGACCCGGGCGTCGAGACGAAGGTGCCGGCCGCCTGCGTGGAGAAGGAATCCATGTCCGCCGCGATGTTGTCGAAGGTGTTCGTGCCCCAGGTGCCGACGTACCAGGTCGGCATGAGGACGGTGTGACCGGCAGCCGTCGCGGCCTGAGCGACCTCCTCGAAGGTCTTGGCCCACTTCTCGGTGAGGCCGAAGACGATCGCGTAGGGCAGGAACTTGCTGAAGACGTCCTGCGCCTCCTCCCACCGGATCTGGTTGGCCTCGGCGGTCGCGATGTATTGGCGGAAGCCCTTGGACTGGGCCAGGATCGCGCTGCCGATCGCCGTGCGTGAAGCCATCCGTCGCCCGAGCAACACCGTGATGCCACCTGCCAGGAGACCACCCAGACCGAGCACGACGCCCGGGTTGAAGGGCAGCCCGGCATCCTCTCCGACGCCGGAGAACAGGCCCCAGCCGACGAAGAGCGCGAAGGCCGACAGCACACAGAGCATCATCCCGACGGCCGTGAACGCTCCGCGCTGCGACTCCGGTGACTTCCGGAACCAGCCCCGCTGGACGGTCTCGTCATACATCATCCGCTGCACGAGCTTGAGCGTCGGGGCGAAGGTGTTCTTGAGGTCCGAGAGGTTGACGACGGGCCCGCCCGAGAAGACGGAGTCGATGAGCTGCTGCTCATAAGGCGCCAACGCGGCCCGGTCCGCACCGCCATGGGTGCGCGTGAGGATCCAGTCGCCGCGATGCCAGATACTCGACTTGTCGGGTGCCGTCAGGGTCAGGTGCCCACGCACCGCGAGGTCGATCAAGGTGGCCGTCACGTCGACGACATTGGCCTCCTCGTCCATGATCGTGCCGACCATGCCGGGCTGGACACCGGGCGGCGGGTTGAACTGCACCGCCACCGTTGGCCCCTTGCTGCTGCGGACGACCGGCGTGTTCGCCTGATCGACCCCCGGCACGAGCCCGGGGGTCAGACCCGCGAAGTGCTCGTCGCGTCCGCGCGTCCACACGAGGAAGCCCATGAGGGCGGCGGCAAACGCCGGCAGCAGCACCCCACCGCCCAACGCCAACCAGCTCAGGGTCTTGGCCACCGCCGGGGACATCGACGACGTGCTGTCGGCCTCGGCGTTGCCCTCGCGCAGGTCGGGCGCGATGTCCCCGAAGGCATCCCGCGGCCAGGAGACGACGATGCTCGCGCCTTCCCCGGGCGTGAGCGCGGGGATCGTGAAGCGCGAGGTCTCCCCCGCCGTCCCCTCACAGGTGTCCGTCGACCCACGCGGTCCGTGGAAACAGGCCACCTTGGTCGCCGCCACCGGCCCGGTCACCTCGGAGGTCACCGCGAGGTAGTCCTCTTCGTTGGCCGTCGAGATCGTGTTGTAGTAGAACTCCGCCGTCCCGTCGCCGATATCGTTGACCACATTGCCGAGCGTGAACTTCACGACATAGGTCTGCGTCCCCGACACCGTCTTGCTGGGCGAGCCGATCCGGATCTTCTTGTCCGCCCCGAAGTCCGAGATCGACACATCGGTCGGCGCCCCGGTCGGCGAGGTCACATCGACATTGCTCAACGTGTAGTAGCGATATTGCGTCTGGCTGTCCTTGTAGCCCGCGCGCACGGTCACGGTGCGATAGATCCCGTGCTTCTCGGCATTGGGGTCGAAGGTCCACTCGATCGTCTGCGTCACGTCGACGCTGCCGTCCTCCTTGACCTGGTAGGCCGCGTCGAAGGACTTGGCGTGGTCGTCGGCCACGAAGTCGTATGCCGTGGCGCCGGCCGGCAGTCCACTCACCGACGCTGCGGTGCCCGACACCGAAGCCACCGACACCGCGGTCGCCGTGGACGCGCTCGCCCAGACCGGTGCGACCAACCCGGCCACGGCGATGAGCAGCGCCCAGAGCGGAAGCCGGCTCACGGCATACACGGGCTTGGTGGTTGACGTCCTCATCGCTCCCCCCGGGAGTTCATGGCGCGCGCCATGTCGCGCGTGTCCTGACGTTCGCGCAGAGCGTGGCGCTTGTCGTAGGCCTTCTTGCCCTTGGCGACCGCGATCTCCACCTTGGCCCGACCGTCCTTGAAGTAGAGCTGGAGCGGGACGAGGGTGTGACCGCTCTCGCGCGTCTTGTGCATCAACTTGTCGAGCTCGCGACGGTGGAGGAGGAGTTTGCGCTTGCGGCGGGGGGTGTGGTTGGTCCAGTTGCCGTTGATGTATTCGGGGATGTGGACACCCTCGAGATAGAGCTCATCGCCGCTGAAGGAGGCCCACCCGTCGACGAGCGAGGCCCGGCCCATGCGCAGCGCCTTGACCTCCGTGCCCATGAGGACGATGCCCGCCTCGACGGTGTCCTCGATGAGGTAGTCGTGACGGGCCTTGCGGTTGCTCGCGACGACCTTGCGTCCGGCGTTGGTCTCCTTGGCCACGGATCGAGGCTACTTGACCGTGAGGGTGGGAACTGTCAGAGCCAGCCGCGGGGGTTGACCGTCCCGCCGTTGACGAAGACCTCGAAGTGCAGGTGGCAGCCGTTGCTCCAGCCCGTCGTGCCTTCGTAGCCGATGACCTGACCGCGCGAGACCTGACCGCCCCAGACAGCAATCGACTGCATATGGTTGTAACTCGTGGCGACCGGGACGCCGCGCTGAATGCCATGGTCGAGGACCACCCGGTTGCCGTAGCCGCCGGCCGCGCCGGCCGAGACCACCGTGCCCGAGAGCGCGGCGATCACGGGATTGCCACAGGGGTTGGCGATGTCGAGGCCGGGGTGGAAGCCGCCGACACCGTTGATGGGGTCGACGCGGGAGCCATATTCGGAGGTCACCCAGCCACCTGGCAGCGGCCAGAGCATGTAGCCATCGCCGCCCTGAGGCGTGCCACCCCCGCCACCCGCCGCGGCGGCAGCCGCAGCAGCGGCTCGCCGGGCGGCCTCGGCGCGCTCCCTCAGCACTGCGGTGAGGCGGTCGGACTCGGCCTGCATCTCGGCCTCGCGCTGCTTCTGGCCGGCGAGCTCGTTCTGCACCGCGGCCGCTTGGGCGGTCTGATCGGCGGCGAGCTTGTCGAGTTCGGCCTTCGCTGCGCTGGCGGCCTCACGTGCGGCGCGGGCGGCCTTGACCGCTTCCTCGGCCTTGCGCTTGGCTCTCTCGCTGTCGACGCGCAGTGCCTCGACATGAGCCTCCTGCGCGGTCTGCGAGGCCTGTGCTGTCGCCAGTCGAGAGAGCGCGTGGTGCTGGGTGTCCATCACCGCACCGACGAGGGAGAGCCGGTCTGCGATCTCCTGCGGGTTCGCCGCGTCGACGGCCGCATTGAAGGTCCCCATCCCCTGCTCCATGTAGACCTGCCCGGCGAAGGCGGCCACGCGTCCCCGGCCCTTGGCGATGGCGGCCATGGTCTCGGCGAGCTCTTCCTGGGCCTTCTTCTCGTTGGCCGCGGCGATCTCGACCTCCTGGGCGGCGAGCGCATCGGCGGCCTCGGCCGCCTTGGCCTGGTCGTCGGCCTTGGCGAGGGCCGCGCGGGCCTCAGGGAGCTTGGCCTCGGTGGCCTTGAGAGCCAGAAGCGCTGTGGCGAGGCTGGCCTCGGTGTCGTGGAGGTCGTGTCGGAGTGCCTCGAGTTGGGCGTCGATCGAGCGCTTGGCAGCGTCAGGGTCGTCCGCGACGCGTGCCGCTCCGGCGGGTGTCGCGGTGAGCAGCAGCGTGCCGGCGGCGAGCGCGCCGACGACGGCCGTCACTGCCCGGCGCATCCGGCTGCTCCTCGCCATCATGGTCCTCCCCTCCATGGCCAAACCTCCCCCTCAGACCCGCAGGTATCGCCGCAACGTGAGCAACGAGGTGAGCAGGGCGATCAGGCCGACCCCACCGAAGAGCCACGGCGCAACGGCGATGACGTCACTCGTGCCGATCCAGGCCTGGATGGACTGCGACACCTGGATGATCTGTCCGAAGATCACCGTGACCACGCCCCACAGCATCGCCACGGCGAGGGTCACGCCGATGGCAGCGACGATCAGCATTTCAAGAACGAAGGGCATCCGAATCGTCCAGGCGCTGGCACCCACGAGCCGCATGATGTGGATCTCACGGCGTCGCACGAAGGCCGCCTGCCGGATCGTCGTGGCCATGAGCAAGGCGGCGCACAGGGCCATCAGGCCAGCGAGGGCGAGCGCAAAGATGGTGATCCCGTTGATGATCTGGAAGAACTTCTTGAGGACCTTCTCCTGGTCCTGGACCGCGGCCACGCCCGGCGCGTTCTCGAACTGGCTCGAGACGATCGCGAACTTCGTCGGGTCCTTGAGCTTGACCCGATAGCTCTCCGGGATGTCCCCGACACGGATCGTGTCGACGATCGGGTTGTTGCGGAACTGCTCCTTGAAGCGCTCGTAGGCCTGCTCGGCGTTCTCCTCGAAGACGGTGTCGACCTCGGGCATTGCCTTGAGTTGGCTCTGGATCGCGGCCTTCTGTTCAGGGGTGGCCGCCTGCTCGTTGCAGTTGGCCTGCACGGCACCGTCGGTGCACATGAAGATCGAGACCTGAATCCGGTCGTACCAGAAGCCCTTCATCGTGTCGGCCTGCCGCTGCGCGAGCACACCGAGGCCCACGAGGAAGACCGAAACCATGGTCACGAGGATGACTGAGATGGCCATGGACAGGTTGCGCCGCAGCCCGGTCCAGACCTCGCTGAGAAGGAAGCCCGGTCGCATCAGGCACCCCCGTCGAATCCGGCGCTGGGATCGAAGTCGTCCTCGATGTCCGGCTCCCACGACAGGTCGGCCACATCGGGACGGTCGGGGTCCTCGTCGGACGTGAGCTCGGGCTCGTAGATGGCGTGGGCCTCGTCGCGCACGACTTGGCCCGCCCGCAACTCGATGACGCGCTGACGCAACTCGTTGACGATCGCGCTGTCATGCGTGGCCATGACGATTGTCGTCCCGGTGCGGTTGATCCGCTGGAGCAGGTGGACGATGTCGAGGCTCGTCGCCGGGTCGAGGTTGCCGGTGGGCTCGTCGGCGAGCAGGATCTGGGGCTTGTTGACGACGGCGCGAGCGATGGCCACGCGCTGCTGCTCGCCACCGGAGAGTTCGTGCGGCAGTCGCTTGCCCTTGTCGGCCAGACCGACCATCTCGAGGGTCTCCGGCACAAGGGTGCGGATGACATGGCGCGGCTTGCCGATCACCTGGAGGGCGAAGGCGACGTTCTGTGTGACCGTCTTGCCCGGCAGCAACCGGAAGTCCTGGAACACGGCCCCCATCTGGCGCCGCAGTCGGGGCACCTGCCGCTGCGGCAGGGTCTTGAGCTCATGGCCAGCCACCATCACTCGCCCGCCAGTGGCCAACTGCTCACGCAACGCGATGCGCATGAGAGTGGACTTCCCCGAGCCGGACTTGCCGACGACGAAGGCGAACTCGCCGCGCTCGATCTCGAGCGAGACATCGTCCAGCGCTGGCGGCGCCGACGGCGAATAGGACTTGGTCACGTGGTCGAAACGAATCATCGGCTCGTGCGGGCCTCACGGCGAGGGGACAGAAGGGCAGGGGCAGCCGGGCTGTCGGCAACCGCTTGTGAGCCTACGTCGGCTGGGGCCCATGAGCGTGAAGGTGCAATTGTTCGGCGTGTGGCCAGTGTGTTTTCTCGTGTCACGCGCTACGGCGCAGTACATGTCGCCGTAGCAACACTTACTGCGCCGTAGCGCGAGGAGATCATCGGGGGGCCAGGATCCAGTCGATGGCGGCCGCGAGTGCCTGATCGGGCGCCGTCGGGGCATCGGGCTCGATGACACCGCCGCGCAGCGCGCCCGTCCGGTCGCGGTCCATCCCCGTCGTCAGCATGAGCGTCGCGCCGTCGGAGAGGGGGAAGAGGTCGTTCGAGGAGGAGAACCCGGCGGTCGCCGTTCCGAAACGTCTGGCGCGCGGCAGGCCGACGAAGGCGAGCGCCACCACCTCGGCCGAACTCGCCGTCCGCTGATCCGTGAGCACCGCCACCGGCACTCCCACCTTCGGGCCGGTGTCGACGCTGATCATCTCGTCACTCCCCACCAAGGCGCGATTGCCCGTGATGACGACATGGGTTGCCGAGCCGTCCCGGTGGACGAAGTCGAGCATCGGCCCGTCGGGGATGAGCGCGGCCAGCCCGCCGACCATCGGCCAGGCGTTGCCGCCGGTGTTGCCCCTCAGGTCGACGACAAAACCGCACGCCGACGCCCGACGTGAGTTGATGGCGTCGGCGAGCGTCACGGCATACCGGCGATTGAAATCCGCGTCCTTCGAGCCCAGCGCGGGCACGACGAGTGTGCTCACACAGCCGTCGTCGGTGACGGTCGGGAGCCGCTCGGGGACCCCGGTGTCGAGCCCCTCCCCCGGCCGGAAGAGCCTGCTGTGGTGCCCACCGGCGACCGCCAGCGCCCGGTCGAGAATCTCGTGGGCCTGGGTCATCGTCGCTGCCTTGCCAGCTTCGGCGTGAGCAGTGGCTTTGGCGCTCGCCCATTGTGCGCCTTCGGCGAAATAGCCCTGATCCATGAGGTCGAGGACTTCGTCGATGTATGCCGTGTGCTCACCCGAGCCCTCCGGCTCGGCCGCCGGTGTGGTTGCGGCCGAACTGCCGGAGACCGGTGACGCACTCTGGCGCGCAGGCGTGGAGTTCGGGCCAGATCGGAGGCGACTGATCCCCAGTGCCGCGGCGAGGCCCAGCGTCAGAACGAGGACGAGCACGATGATCAGGAGCAGGCGGGGTGGGCGGGTCGGGCGCGTCCCCGACTCAGCATCATCCGGGTCCATGGGTCTGCTCAGGCGACGGTGAGGTCGTCCGGGTCGGTGATCCCGAAGACGTCGCCCATGACTCGGGCGATCGCCTCGCCGATGTGGAGCGCATCCGCGGCGGGGAGATAGGGGCCGGACGGCACGTCGTCCGGGATCCAGCGCTGTCGGCCCGAGCCGTCCGACCAGCTCGCCGGTCGCCAGGTCATCGAGGACAGTGCACTCTCCTCGTCCTTGCTCAACGGGAAGCCGATCTCGCGGTCATTGGCCACCGTGGTGAGGCGGGTCAGTTGGTCCTCCCGCTTGATGGACACCCACGGCGGAGAGTTGACGTAGCGCTGGCCCATGATCCGCTTGCCCAGGCTCACTCGCGGCTTGCACGGGCGCGCGGCTGACTCGGGGCCGGTGACCGTGAGTTCCTCTTGGTCCGCAAGGGCCTGGATGCGTGGAGCCAGGGCGACACACCAGTCTCCCCACGCGGCGGTGAGGGCGGGAGGGGAGTCAGCGGACGGCATACGCAATGGTCTTTGCTTTTCGGTCTTTGCTGTCAGTTGTCAGCGTTCTTGCGCTGGGCGATCTGCCAGCGGATGCCGGCCTCGATGAACTCGTCGATGTCGCCGTCGAAGACCTTGTCGGGGTTGCCGGTCTCGTGCTCGGTGC
>DAOLRO010000071.1:0-13810 GCA_035418665.1 Phycicoccus sp. | reverse complement strand
GCTTCGGTGTAGAGCTTGCGGACCGAGCGCTTGGCCTCGATGAGGTTGTACATGAGCGGCTGGGTCATCGAGGGGTCGTCGCCCTCGTTGTGGCCCCGACGGCGATAGCAGACCATGTCGACGACGACGTCCTTGTGGAACTCCTTGCGGAAGTCGTAGGCGAGCTCGGCCACGCGCACGCAGGCCTCGGGGTCGTCCCCGTTGACGTGGAAGATCGGTGCCTGGATCATCCGGGCGACGTCGGTCGAGTAGGTCGAGGACCGCGACGAGGCCGGCGAGGTGGTGAAGCCGACCTGGTTGTTGATGACGATGTGCACCGTCCCGCCGGTGCGGTAGCCGCGCAACTGGGACAGGTTGAGGGTCTCGGCCACGATGCCCTGTCCGGCGAACGCGGCATCACCGTGGAGCAGGACGGGGAGAACGGTGAAGTCCTCGCCGGCCAGGTTGAGGCGATCCTGCTTGGCCCGCACGATGCCCTCGAGGACGGGGTCGACGGCCTCGAGGTGGGAGGGGTTCGCGGCGAGGTAGACCTTGGTCGTCGCGCCGCTCTCGGCGACGAACTCGCCTTCGGTGCCGAGGTGGTACTTCACGTCACCGGAGCCCTGGACCGAGCGCGGGTCCTGCTTGCCCTCGAACTCGCGGAAGATCTGCCCATAGGACTTGCCCGCAATGTTGGTGAGCACGTTGAGACGGCCACGGTGTGGCATGCCGATGCAGACCTCGTCGAGACCGTCGTCGGCGGCGGAGGAAAGCACCCGGTCGAGCAGCGCGATGACGGATTCGCCGCCCTCGAGGGAGAAGCGCTTCTGGCCCACGAACTTGGTCTGGAGGAAGGTCTCGAAAGCCTCCGCAGCATTGAGTCGTCGCAGGATCCGCAACTGTTCGTCGCGGGTCGGCTTCTCGTGGGGGACCTCGATCTTGGCCTGGATCCACTCGCGTTGCTCGGGGTCCTGGATGTGCATGTATTCCACACCGATGGTGCGGCAATAGGAGTCACGCAGGATGCCGAGGATCTTGCGCAACTTGAGGAAGGGCTCGCCGCCGAAGCCGCCCGTTGCGAAGTGCCGGTCGAGGTCCCACAGGGTCAGACCGTGGCGGGTGATGTCGAGGTCGGGGTGACGGCGCTGCTTGTATTCGAGCGGGTCGGTGTCGGCCATGAGGTGGCCCCGCACGCGATAGGCGTGGATGAGTTCCTGGACGCGGGCGACCTTGTTGATGTCGTCGTCGTGCGTCGCCGAGATGTCCTGGACCCAGCGCACCGGCTCGTAGGGGATGCGCAGGCTCTCGAAGATCTCGTCGTAGAAGCCGTCCTCGCCGAGGAGCAGCGCGTGCACCCTCCGCAGGAAGTCACCGGACTGCGCACCCTGGATGATCCGGTGGTCGTAGGTGCTCGTGAGCGTGAGGATCTTGGAGACGGCATTGCGGTCGATGGTCTCGTTGCTCGCACCCTGCCATTCCGCGGGGTACTCGAGGGCCCCAACGCCGATGATCGCGCCCTGGCCCTGCATGAGTCGGGGCACGGAGTGCACCGTGCCGATCGTGCCGGGGTTGGTCAGCGAGATGGTGGTGCCCTGGAAGTCGCTCACCTCGAGCTTGCCGGCGCGCGCCTTCTTGATGACGTCCTCGTAGGCCGTCCAGAAGTGCGCGAAGTCCATGCCCTCGGTGGCCTTGATGGACGGCACGAGCAATTGCCTACTGCCATCGGGCTTGGCCAGATCGATCGCGATACCGAGGTTGACGTGCGCGGGCTTGACGAGGACGGGCTTTCCGGCCCCGTCGTGCCCGAAACCGTTGTTCATCTCGGGCATCGAGCCCAGAGCCTTCACGAGGGCGAAGCCGATGATGTGCGTGAAGCTGACCTTGCCGCCACGGCTGCGTGCCAGGTGGTTGTTGATGACGATCCGGTTGTCGATGAGCAGTTTCGCCGGGACGGCGCGGACACTCGTTGCCGTGGGGACCTCGAGTGAGGACTCCATGTTCGTGACGACCCGCGCGCTCGCACCCCGGATCGGCACCTCGTTGCTCTCGTTCAGCTCGGAGGGCTTCTGTGCTGCAGGGATGTCGCGCGGTTTGGGTGCGGACGGAGAGGCCGTCGTGGCCGGCTCTTTCGTCGGGTTGGCCGACGGGACCGTGGTCGGTGCCGGCTTGGGGGCCGCCGGGGCAGGAGCTGCCGCTGCGGGCTTTGGCGCGGCGGGCGCCACTTGGGAAGAGGTGTCCTTCGCGGGTGCGGAGGGAGCCTGCGACGCCGACTGCTGGGGCTGAGCGACCGGCGTCTTCGACGTGGGTTGGGCAGCCGGCTTGGCGGGCGCGGCGGAGGTGCCGTTGGCCTCTGCTGCGCGGTGTGCCTGGACTGCGGCGCCACGGCCCAGGGCGGCCTCGCCCGGCTCGTAGTCCTTGAAGAAGTCCCACCACGCCTTGTCGACCGAGTTGCGGTCCTTGGTGTAGGCCTCGTACAGCTCGTCGACGAGCCATTCGTTGGGCCCGAACGCGGACTGGGGGTCGCTCTGGGGCTGGTCGGGCACGGCGGCAACGCCTCTTTCTTCGCTTCGTCGTCAGCGACGGATCGGGACCGGTCCAGCCTATCCCTTGACTCCCACGACCGAACCCCCGGCACGACAGGAGGGAGGGGGTATGCCGGGCCACGGCATACCCCCTCCTCACCTCACGACGGGGTTGGCGTTCGTCAGCTCACGTCCTCGCGCACGACCCGCCAGATGCCCAGACCGGACAGGACCGCAGCGTAGGCGGCGAGGACGAGCGCGGCGGCCCACCACTCGAGGCGGGCAACCTGCGGCCCCTGTGTCACGGAGTTGACGACGGCGCTCGTGGCCTGGCTCGGGAGGTATTGGACGATGTGCTGCGCGCCCCACGACCAGAAGCTGAGCAGGAGGCCGGCGAGCGGCTCGACGATCCAGGCGACGCCGACGCCGACGAGCAGGGCAGCGACCTGGTTCTTGATGAGGATGCCCACGCCGAGCCCGATGAGGGCCCAGAGTCCGAGAACGAGCAGGCTGAGCGCCATCGTCCGGAAGATCTCCGAGGAGGGGAAGGCCTCGAGGCCCAGGAGGGAGAGCACGCTCGCGCCCACCCCGACGGATCCGATGATCGCGATGAGGCCGTAGAAGACGCCCAGACCCATGAGGGCGACGACCTTGGCGAGCATGGCCTTGATCCGCTGGGGAGTCGACAAGAAGGTGCTCGTGATCGTCTTGTGCCGATACTCCGAGCCGATGGCCATGACCCCGATGGTGAGCAGCAGCAGGTAGCCGATACCCATGCCCGAGGTGTAGACGGTGTTGGCGATCTGGGTCGGCGTCCCTTGGGGGGCGCCCGGTTGGTCCGTGGCGCCGCCGGAAGACATCGCCCACGCGAAAAAGCCGGCGAAGAGCCCACCGGCGACGAAGATGCCGATCGCCATGCCCCACCAGAGGCGCGTCGTGAAGAACTTGAGGAACTCGCTGCGGACTGCATTGCCCATCAGAGATTGCCTCCTTCCTGGCCGAGCACGGCATCTCGTTCGGTGGGTGCCGCCTCGCTCTGGCCCTGTGCGTCCCCGGTCGTGCCGCCGAGGTTGCGGTTGGTCCCGTCGGTGAGCGAGAAGAAGAGTTCCTCGAGATCGGCCTGCTTGGCCTTGAGTTCCCAGACCGGCAGCCCGGCGCGCAGCGCCACATCGCCGACCAGGCGCATGTCCGTGGTCTCGGCGAGGAGCACGCCGTCTGGACCGGGTCGGCTCACCACGTCGGCGAGCAGCAAAGCACCAGCGAGCTGGTCGGTATCCGACGTGCGGACGACCGTGGCGGCACCACCCGACAGCTCAGCCATGGTCCCCGACCGCAGTAGGCGCCCGTTGTTGATGATGACGACCTCGTCGACGGTCTGCTGCACCTCTTGGAGCAGGTGGCTCGAGACGAGGATCGTCTTGCCTTCACTGCTCAGGTGACGCAGGAAGCCCCGCAGCCAACGGATTCCCTCGGGATCAAGCCCGTTGGAGGGCTCATCGAGGATCAGGACTCGCGGGTCGCCAAGGAGGGCGGCCGCCAGGCCGAGCCGCTGACGCATGCCCATCGAGTACTCGCCCGCGCGCTTCCGCGCCGCAGCGGGGATGCCGGTGAGGTCGAGCAACTCGTCTACGCGCTTGGTGGGGATCCCGTTGGAGGTCGCCAGCACGCGCAGGTGGTCGCGCCCACTGCGTCCGGGGTGGAAGTTGGTCGCCTCCAGCGCGGCGCCCACGACGGTCATCGGTCGCTCGAGGTCGCGATAGCGCTTCCCGTCGATCGTTGCGCGTCCGGAGGTGGGGGAGACGAGATCGAGGACCATACGCAGGCTCGTCGTCTTGCCGGCGCCGTTCGGGCCGAGGAAGCCGGTGATCCGGCCGGGCTCGACGGTGAAGGAGAGGTCATCGACCGCGACGAAGGACCCGAACCTCTTGGTCAGATTGGTGATCTCGACTGCGGCTCCTGCCGAAGGGCTCATCGGCCGACTGCTTTCGTGGTCTTTGTGGTTGCCATGGGTCAATCCTCCCAGCCTGATCTCCGACGAGGGTCAGCCCCTGGGTGGAGACCGCGTCCGAGACCCTCCGCCCGGAGGTGGACGGCTCGCCTGCCCACCTTTGTGTCTGCATAGGATGTGCCCACCATGACCGAGTGGTTGGCCCTCCTTGCCGGCGTCCTGCTGACCGCGGGCACGGCCCTCTTCGTCGCGGGCGAGTTCTCACTCGTGGCCTTGGACCGTCCCACCGTCGAGGATGCCGTCCGGCGTGGAGAGCCCCGAGCCGACAGCGTGCTTCGATCGCTGCGCCGACTCTCCACCCAGCTTTCTGGCTCCCAGGTGGGGATCACCGTCACCACGCTCGCGCTGGGCTTCGTGACGACGCCTGCGCTCGCCGGGCTGCTTGCGCAGCCGCTCCGGGCCGCGGGCCTGTCCTCGGGGGTGGCGTCGTCGGCAGCGTCGGTGCTCTCCCTGGTCCTCGTGACGATCTTCTCGATGATCTTCGGCGAGCTCGTCCCCCAGTTCCTCGGTTTCTCGGCACCACTGCGCACGGCGAAGGTGGTCGCGGCTCCGCTCAGGTGGTGGACCACGGCGGCCCACCCGTTCATCGTGGTGCTCAACGGTTCGGCCAACACCTTCCTACGCGGTGTGGGGGTTGAGCCGCAGGAGGAACTGTCGGTGGCACGGAGCTCGGCCGAGTTGGCCTCTCTTGTGCGAACCAGCCTCGAAGCAGGAACCCTCCCGGAGAGCACGGCGCGCCTGCTGACCGCGTCGATCGGCTTCGGGAGTCAGACCGCGGCTGACGTGATGACCCCGCGATCGAGGGCGACCGCGATCGAGCGCACGGCTTCGGCCGCCGACGTCGTGGCGCTCGCTCGGTCCACGGGGCACTCCCGCTTTCCCGTGCTCGGTGAGGACTGGGACGATGTCGAGGGAGTGGTCCACGTCAAGAAGGCGGTCGCCGTCCCATACGAGCGGCGGGCTGACGTGCCGGTGTCGGCGCTGATGGTCGATCACCTGAGCGTGCCCGAGACCCTTCGTCTCGACCCTCTTCTGCGTGAGTTGCGTGCCGCGGGGCTGCAATTCGCGGCTGTCGTGGACGAATACGGCGGCACGAGCGGAGTGGTCACCCTTGAGGACGTCGTCGAGGAACTCGTGGGTGATGTCAGCGATGAGCACGATCGCGGACAGACCACTGGGCGCCGTCTTCCCGACGGTTCGTGGAGCGTCCCGGGCCTGTGGCGCCCGGACGAGGTTCGTGCCCGGGTGGGTGCGGCGATCCCGGACGGGACGGCATACGAAACCATCGGTGGGTGGGTCATGGCCACCCTCGATCGCGTGCCCGAGGTCGGGGACGAGGTGACGGTCGATGGCTGGACCGTCCGGGTCCAGGACATGGAGGGTCGACGAGTCGACCGCGTGCGCCTGAGGAGAATCGCCGCGGATGGCACCGAGTCGGTGGGGGCCCCCGGTCTCGCGGACCTGCAAGGCGCACCTGTTGACGGGACCGTCCGGTGAGCGCCTGGCCGATCGTCCTCACCGTTGTCCTGCTGTTGGCCAACGCCTTCTTCGTCGGAGCAGAGTTCGCTGCGATGGCGGCGCGCAAGTCCCGGCTGGAGCCACTGGCAGAGTCGGGGAGTGCGCGGGCGCGGACCACCTTGGAAGCCCTCGAGAAGATGGGTGCGCTGCTGGCGTGTGGGCAGTTGGGCATCACCATCTGCTCTGTGCTCATCGGGGCGATTTCGGAGGCCGCGCTGCACCACGCCCTGGTGCCGGTTGTCGAACGGCTGGGCTGGCCCTCCGGAGTCACCGACGGGCTCTCTCTCGCACTTGCCCTGTTGGTCGTCGTCTATTTGCACGTCGTCGTGGGGGAGATGATCCCCAAGAATCTCGCCATCGCCGGCCCGGATCGGGCCGCGATGGTTCTCGTCCCGCCCCTCTACGCCCTGACCAAGGCGCTCGGCGCGCCGATCCGTGTCATGGAACGGGCCGCCAAGGCGATTGTGCGGCTCATGGGGATCGAGCCGCGTGACGAGATGAGCTCACACTTCACGGCGGAGGAGGTCGCGCACATCGTCTCCGAGTCGCACCGCGAAGGCCTGGTGGCGGCCGAGGAGTTCGGTCGCCTCGGTGCGGCGCTCGAGTTCAGTGACAAGGACGCCGGCGACGTGGGCGTTCGCCTCGAGGAACTCGTGACGATCCCCGTCGGCGCCACCCCGGAGGACGTGGAGCGATTGGTCGCCAAGCGCGGCTTCTCGCGGTTCCCGGTCGTGGATGCCTCGGGTGACCCCACGGGTTACCTCCACCTCAAGGATGTCCTCTTCGCCGACGAGCACCAGCGGCGTGTTCCCGTCCCGTCCAAGCGGATCCGCCAGATGGCGACGGTGCGCCGAACCGACCAGGTGGAAGCGGTGTTGCGCAGCATGCAGCAGACCGGAGCGCACCTGGCGCGAGTGGTGAGCGACGAGGGAGCCGTCGTGGGTGTGGTCTTTCTCGAGGACGTCATCGAGGAACTCGTCGGTGAAGTCATTGACGCCAGCCAACGCTCCGAGCATCACCGGCACTGACGTCTGACCAAGGAGTTGGCCCCTTGCGTCGGCCGTGGGTCGAGGGCGCTGGGTGCTAATGGGGCTGCGAGGCCGGATCCGACACGCGCATCCGCTGGGGCGCGAAGCCGTTCTCGATGCCCCAGAGGATGGCCGTCGGGCGGGTGGTCACACCGATCCGTCGGTACGCCGTCCGGATGTAGGACTTCACGGAGTTGATGGAGACTCCGGCGCGATCGGCGATTTCCTTGTTGGACAGGCCTTGGGTGATCAGCGCCATCACCTCTGCCTCCCGTGCCGTGAGCCCCTCCTCGCGCCCGGGCCAGTCACCGGCGATTGTCTTGTCATCAGCGCCGGCGGCCACCACGACGGTTCCCCGATGGACCTCGGTGAGGGCATCGACGAGGCGGCTCGCCGGCAGGGTCTTGGACAGGTAGCCGCTCGCGCCCCACTTCAAGGCGGCGTCGATGGCCGGCGGGCGGGTGTTCCACGAATAGACGACCAGGTGCCCGATCCGCTGGTTGTCCAGAAGTTCCTTCATCTCGACGTCGTTCGGGCGACTCATCGCGAAGGTGTCGAAAAGGGCGACATCGACGGGCTCGTCAACCGTGGTGTTGGCGTTGAGCTCCACCACCTCGATGACGTCACCGTAGCGGCGAAGCAGCGCCGCGAGTCCATGGACGACGACCGGGTAGTCGTTGATCAGCGCTGTTCGAATGGGCACACCCTCACCGTAGATCGGCTGTCTACACCCCCAGGGGTGAGTTGCTTCGCCTACCCGGGTCGGGTGTGTGCCCCGTCGGGCTGCCCATGTCTTCCGGTGTCCGCACCTAGCCCCGCACAACACAAAGTCCCGGGCCGCGACACCCTGTCAAGGATGTCGCGACTCAGGACAAAAGTGCCCCCGGCAGGATTCGAACCTGCGCTCCCGCCTCCGGAGGGCGGTGCTCTATCCCCTGAGCTACGGGGGCCGCATGGGGGATCGGACGAACGGATGTCATCTTTCCCTGCGACACGCGTCTTGGAGGTTAGCAGCCTAGGGTTCGGTTCATGGAATCCGGCGGGCTGCGCCTGCGCGTGCTGATCTGCGACGACACCGAGTCGATCCGGCGACTGCTGCGCATCCTGCTCGAACTCGAGGGGCACACTGTCCGCGAGACCGAGGATGCGCTCGGGCTGCTCGAACATCTTCGGGATCAAGTCGAGGACCTCCCGGACCTCATCCTGCTCGACGCCCACATGGCACCCCGTGACGGCTGGTGGGCGATCGGCGAGATCCGTGCCGATCGCCGCTTCGAGGGTGTCCCGGTCATCCTGGTCACGGCGGCGATCCATGGTCTGGACCCGGGCTTGATCGACGAGGCCGGCTTCGATGCCTGGTTGGGAAAGCCCTTCGATCCTGACGACCTGCTCGACCTCGTCTCACGCACGGCCGCGGGTCGTCGGGCCCCCTCCCCACCCTCGTAGAATCACCGGGTGACCCCTGAGGAACTCTCCGCATCGATCCGTGCTGCCCTGCAGGACCTGATCGAGCGCGGTGACCTGACCGTCGATCTCCCCTCTGAGATCCGAATCGAGCGCCCTCGCAATCGTGATCACGGCGACTGGTCGACCAACATCGCCCTCCAACTCGCCAAAGCAGCCGGTATGCCGTCGCGAGACGTCGCGTCCGTCCTCGCCTCTCGCGTGGGCGAGCTTCCCGGGGTGGCCTCCGTGGACGTTGCCGGGCCCGGCTTCCTCAACATCACGCTCGACTCGGCGAGCGCCGGCGAACTGGCACGAACGATCGTCACCAGCGGCACGGCATACGGGCGGGGGGAGAGCGAAGCCGGTCGCGTGGTCAACCTCGAGTACATCTCGGCCAACCCCACGGGGCCCCTCCACATCGGCCACACCCGCTGGGCGGCGCTCGGGGACGCCATGGTGCGGCTGTTGCGGGCCACGGGGGCGGACGTCACGGCCGAGTACTACATCAACGACGCCGGTGGGCAGGTCGACCGGCTCGGGGGATCGGTGCTGGCCAGCCTGCGTGGGGAGGAAGCTCCGGAGGGCGGCTACTCCGGCGACTATGTGGATGCGCTCGCCGCGGCCGTTCGGGAAGCACACCCCGACATCCTCGACCGCCCCGATGCCGAGGCGCTCCAGGTCGCGTGGGACGTGTCCTATCCGATCCAACTCGCCGCGATCCAGGACACCCTGGACCGCTTCCGGGTGGACTTCGACGTGTGGTTCTCGGAGAAGGCGTTGCACGACAGCGGCGCCGTCGAGCAGGCCGTCGAGCGGCTGCGGGAGCAGGGCCGGGTCGATGATCGCGACGGGGCGGTGTGGCTGCGCACCACGGACTTCGCGGACGACAAGGACCGCGTCCTGACCCGCGCCAACGGCGTCCCGACCTACTTCGCGGCGGATGCGGCCTACTACCTGTCCAAGAAGGACCGCGGTTTCGACGAGAAGATCTATCTGCTCGGTGCCGACCACCACGGCTACGTCAATCGCCTCAAGGCGATTGCCGCCTGCGCCGGGGACGACCCGGAGCACAACATCGAGGTCAAGATCGGCCAACTCGTCAACATCGCCGGTGAGCGGATGGGCAAGCGGCGGGGCAACGCCCTCTACATGGACGACCTGCTCGAGTGGATCGGCGCCGATGCGGTGCGCTACTCCTTGGCGCGCTATCCCGCTGACTCGCCGCTGTCGCTCGACGGCGAGGAGATGCGCAAGCAGACCAACGACAACCCGGTCTTCTACGTGCAATACGCACACGCCCGCACGGCCAACGTCGCGCGCTTGGCCGCTGAGGACGGAGTGCGTCGAGAGGACGGCTTCGACCCCTCGTTGCTCACCGACGAGACCGAGGCCGCGCTTCTGGCCGCACTCGCGGACTACCCCAGAGTCGTCGCCCAGGCCGCCCGACTCCTGGAGCCGCACCGGGTTGCGCGCTACCTCGAGGACCTCGCCGCGCGCTATCACAAGTGGTACGACACCTGCCGGGTCCGCCCGTTCGGCGACGAAGAGGTGACCGACCTGCATCGCACCCGGCTGTGGCTCAACGACGCCACCGGACAGGTTCTGGCCAACGGTCTCGACCTGCTCGGCGTCAGCGCGCCGGACCGCATGTGAATCTCCTTGCGAGAGAGTGAGACTGATCGATGAGAGCCCATGAGGCCGGCGTCCTCCACGCGCCCGGATACGGCGGTCCGCCGATCTACCTGCCCGTGCCGCAGGACGTCATGGAGTTCCTCCCGCAGTTGTGGTCCCGCAACGTGGCGCGCACCGACGATGGCGAGTTGGCGGTGGCCGGCCACCGCGTGAGTGAGCTGGCCCGCGAATTCGGCACCCCGGCATACGTGCTCGATGAGGACGACTTCCGCACGCGGGCGCGGGCCTTCAAGCAGGCGTATGCCGAGGCGTTCGCCGACGTCGGCGGCGCCGATGTCTATTACGCAGGGAAGGCCTTCCTCACGACCGCGGTCGCCCGATGGGTCATGGACGAGGGGCTTCACCTCGACGTGTGCACCGGTGGCGAACTCGCGGTGGCCATGAGGGTGGGCTTCCCGGGGGAGCGAATCGGCTTCCACGGCAACAACAAGTCGGTGACGGAGTTGCGTCAGGCGATCACCTACGGCGTCGGCCGGATCGTTGTGGACTCGCTCGTCGAGATCGAGCGGATCGTCGAGTTGTCGCGCGAGCTCGGGGTCGTCACACCGGTGATGCTGCGTGTCACCGTGGGCGTCGAGGCGCACACCCATGAGTTCATCGCGACCGGTCATGAGGACCAGAAATTCGGCTTCTCGCTCGGTGACGGCGCGGCCTTCGAAGGGGCCCGCCAGATCCTCGAGCACCCGGAGCAGTTGCGCTTCCTCGGCCTGCACAGCCACATCGGGTCGCAGATCTTCGACACCGGTGGCTTCGAGACCGCAGCCGCCCGCCTCATCGGGCTCCACGCGCGCATCGTCGACGAGTTGGGTTGCAACGCGCCCGAGATCGACCTCGGTGGCGGCTATGGCATCGCCTACACCAGTCAGCACACGCCCCTGCCACCCGCGCTGCTCGCCGAGCAGATGAGCCACATCGTGCGGCAGGAGTTCAAGCGGATTGCCGATGTCGACCCCCATGGCGGGCTGCCGCGGGTGTCGATCGAGCCGGGGCGCGCCATCGTCGGCCCGGCCGCCTTCACGCTCTACGAAGTGGGGACCGTCAAGCCGGTGACCGTGGCCGACGGCCAGGTCCGCACCTATGTCTCGGTCGACGGCGGGATGAGTGACAACCCGAGGCCGGCGCTCTACGAGGCCGACTTCTCCGCAACCCTCGCCAATCGCTCCTCGAGTGCGCCACCCGTGGTCGTCCGCATCGTCGGACGGCACTGCGAAGCCGGTGACATCGTCGTCTTCGACGAGTGGCTGCCCGGTGACGTGGCGCCGGGGGACCTCATCGCCGTCCCCGGCACCGGTGCCTACTGCCGGGCACTGTCGAGTCAGTACAACCACACCCCCCGTCCACCGGTCCTCGCCGTCACGTCGGAACGTGCTCGGGTCATCGTGCGTCGTGAGACCATCGATGACCTGCTCGCGCTCGATGTCGACGAGTAGCCACAACCGTCCAGTCCTCCCGTCCCCACTGCCCCCGCAGCGCCGAACAGACCGCACCAGGAGCACAGCACTCATGTCCGTGGCCGCCCGCCCACCCCTGCGCGTCGCCCTCCTCGGCTGCGGCGTCGTCGGCTCTGCCGTCGCCCGACTGCTCGTCGAGAACTCCGCTGACCTCGCCTCGCGGATCGGGGCGCCCCTCGAGCTCGTGGGGATTGCCGTCCGGCGACTGGGGCGGGATCGCTCGGACGTGCCGGTCGACCCTGCACTCTTCACCACCGACGCTGAAGGACTGGTGGCCCGAGCCGACATCGTCATCGAGGTCGTCGGCGGCATCGAGCCGACGCGGGATCTGATCCTGTCCGCCATCCACCACGGCGCCTCGGTCGTGAGCGCCAACAAGGCCCTCCTCGCCGAGGACGGACCCACGCTCTATGCGGCAGCCGACGCCGGGGGAGTGGACCTCTACTACGAGGCCGCGGTCGCGGGCGCGATCCCGATCCTGCGCCCGATCCGGGAGTCGTTGGCCGGCGATCGCATCACCAAGGTGATCGGCATCGTCAACGGCACGACCAACTTCGTCCTCGACAAGATGGACACCTCCGGCGCGGGCTTCTCCGAGACCGTGGAGGTGGCTCAGTCGCTCGGTTACGCCGAGGCCGACCCGACCGCGGACGTCGAGGGCTTCGACGCCGCCGCCAAGGCCGCGATCCTCGCCTCGCTCGCCTTCCACACCAGGGTGAGCAGCGCGGACGTGCATCGCGAGGGCATCTCCGAAGTCACTGCTGCGGACATCGCAGCAGCGGCCGAAATGGGTTGTGTCGTCAAGCTGCTCGCGATCTGTGAGCGTGTCGCAGGGTCTGACGGGGACGCCGTCAGTGTCCGCGTGCACCCGGCGATGATCCCTCGGTCGCACCCCCTCGGCTCGGTGCGCGATGCCTTCAACGCGGTCTTCGTCGAGGCCGAGGCCGCGGGCCAACTCATGTTCTACGGACGGGGTGCAGGTGGCGACCCGACGGCTTCCGCTGTGCTCGGAGACGTCGTGGAGGTGGCCCGCCACAGAGTCAACGGTGGCCGGGCAGCGGCGGAGACGGCATACGCCGATCTGCCCGTGCTGCCCATGGGAGCTGCGATCACGCGCTATCACATCAGCCTCGACGTCGACGACCTTCCCGGCGTCTTGGCCTCTGTCGCAACGGAATTCGCCGCCCATGGTGTGTCGATCGAGACGGTCCGCCAGCAAGTGGCCGCCTCCGAGGATGACCGGGCCAACCTCGTGATCGTGACCCACCGGGCCGCCGACGCGGCACTGTCGGCCACCGTTGATGCCCTCGAGGGGCTCGACACCGTCCGCGAAGTCGTGTCCGTCATGCGCGTCGAAGGAGATTGAAATGGCCCACCTGTGGAGCGGAGTGATCCGTGAGTATGCCGCCCGGTTGCCGATGCTTGAGGGCGCACCCGTCGTCACCCTCCAAGAGGGCGGCACGCCGCTCATCCCCTGCGAGCACCTCTCGGAGCTGACCGGGGCCGAGGTGTGGGTCAAGTACGAAGGCCTCAATCCCACGGGCTCCTTCAAGGACCGCGGCATGACGACGGCGATCTCGATGGCCAAGAAGGCGGGTGCCAAGGCGGTCATCTGCGCCTCGACGGGCAACACGTCCGCCAGTGCGGCGGCCTATGCGACCAAGGCCGGGATGACCTGTGCCGTGCTCGTGCCCGACGGCAAGATCGCGATGGGCAAGCTGAGTCAGGCGATCGCCCACGGCGCCACACTCATCCAGGTCGAGGGCAACTTCGACGACTGCCTGACGGTGGCCCGCAAGTTGGCTGATGTGGCTCCCGTTGAGTTGGTGAACTCGGTCAACCCGGCGCGCATCGAGGGCCAGAAGACGGCGGCCTTCGAAATCGTCGATGCCCTCGGTGACGCGCCCGACATCCACGTCCTGCCGGTCGGAAACGCAGGCAACATCACGGCGTACTGGAAGGGCTATTGCGAGTATGCCGAGGTGACGGCGGGTGTCCGTGATGGCGCCGTGGTCGACCTGCCCGCGGTCGCGAGCAAGCGTCCGATCATGTGGGGTTTCCAGGCTGCGGGCGCTGCGCCGATCGTGCTGGGTCACCCGGTCGACGAGCCCGAGACCATCGCCACCGCCATCCGCATCGGCAACCCGGCCTCGTGGACCCAGGCCG
>DAOLRO010000070.1:5920-13922 GCA_035418665.1 Phycicoccus sp. | reverse complement strand
GCGGAGAACTCCAGCACGACCGAGCGAGAGTCCTCGGTGACGAAGGTCCGGTGATAGGTGAAGTCCTCGAAGACCTGGATGACGGTCGAGAGGATGAGCTGAACGGCATCGGCGCCCGGATAGGGCTTGTGCGCG
The DNA here is from genome assembly GCA_035418665.1 of Phycicoccus sp. Taxonomy (GTDB): domain Bacteria; phylum Actinomycetota; class Actinomycetes; order Actinomycetales; family Dermatophilaceae; genus Phycicoccus_A. Next base: position 13,787 of record DAOLRO010000070.1, on the reverse strand, counting down.
ACCGGCGACCGGAAGACCGCGTCCGGGTGGAGGATCTCGGGCAGCCGGCTGAGGTCGCGCGAGGCCACCATCTCGTGCCACGTGGCGAGGGTGCCCGCGAGGATCGGGTCAGGGGTGGTCATGGTGTCTCCTGGTCAGAGGGAGGCGGCGAGTTCGGTGCCCTGCTGGATGGCGCGCTTGGCGTCGAGTTCGGCAGCCACGTCGGCGCCGCCGATGAGATGCACGACCTGGCCGCGCGCCTCGAGCTCGGCCTGCAACTCGCGCAGCGGCTCCTGGCCGGTGCAGAGCACGACGGTGTCGACGTCGAGCACGGTGCGCTCGCCGTTGATGACCGCGTGCAGGCCGAGGTCGTCGATGCGCTCGTAGGTCACGCCGGGCACCATGGCCACCTTCCGCTGGGCCATGGTCGCGCGGTGGATCCAGCCGGTCGTCTTGCCCAGTCCGGCGCCGACCTTGGACTCCTTGCGCTGCAGCAGCGCCACGGAGCGGGCCGGCTCCTCCCTGGTGGGCGCCGCGAGTCCGCCGCGCGAGGCATACGTGGCATCGATGCCCCACTCGGCGTTGAAGACCTCCGGGGCAACGGCGCCCGACGGGCCGTTCTGGGTGAGGTATTCGGCGACGTCGAAGCCGATGCCGCCCGCACCCATGAGCGCGACCTTCTCGCCCACGGGCACCTTGTCGCGCAGCACGTCCAGATAGGTCACGACCTTGGGGTGGTCGACGCCCTCGACATCGGGGATGCGAGGCGTGACTCCGGTGGCGAGGACAACGACGTCGTATGCCGTGAGGTCGGCTGCCGTGGCGCGCTCACCCAGGCGCACCTCCACACCGGTCTCCTCGAGTTCGCGACCGAAGTAGCGGAGGGTCTCGGCGAACTCCTCCTTGCCGGGGATCTGCTTGGCGAGGTTGAACTGACCGCCGATCTGGTCGTCGGACTCGAAGAGGGTGACCTGATGGCCTCGCTTGGAAGCCGTTGTGGCGCAAGCCAATCCGGCCGGCCCAGCGCCGACGACAGCGACTCGTTTGGCGCTCTGATCGCCTGCCACGGGCTCGATGGTGAGGACCGTCTCGTGACAGGCGCGGGGGTTGACCAGGCACGAGGTGATCAGGCCCTGGAAGGTGTGGTCAAGACATGCCTGATTGCAGGCGATGCAGGTGTTGATCCGATCGGCTTGTCCCGCAGCGGCTTTCGCGACGAAGTCGGCATCGGCGAGGAAGGGGCGGGCCATCGAGACCATGTCCGCGGCACCGTCGGCGAGCACCTGTTCCGCGACCTCGGGGGTGTTGATCCGGTTGGTCGCGACGAGCGGGATCGACACCGATCCCATGAGTTGCTTGGTCACCCAGGCGAATCCGGCACGAGGCACCGATGTCGCGATGGTCGGGATGCGCGCCTCGTGCCAGCCGATGCCGGTGTTGATGATCGTCGCGCCGGCGGCCTCGACGGCCTGGGCGAGCTGCCGGACCTCCTCCAGGGTGGAGCCACCCTCGACGAGGTCGAGCATGGAGAGGCGATAGATGATGATGAAGTTCTCGCCGACCCGCTCGCGCACTCGTCGGACGATCTCGACGGGGAAGCGAATTCGGTTGTCGTAGGACCCTCCCCACTCATCGGAGCGCTGGTTGGTCCGGGCGGCGATGAACTCGTTGATCAGATAGCCCTCGGAGCCCATGATCTCGACGCCGTCATAACCGGCGTCCTGAGCCAGGGCCGCGCACCGCGCGAAGTCGTCGATCGTCTCCTCGATCTCCGCGCCGCTCATCGCCTTGGGCGCGTGGAAGGCGATCGGCGCCTGGATCGAGCTCGGTCCGACGAGGTCGGCGTGGAAGGCATAGCGTCCGAAGTGGAGGATCTGGAGGCAGATCTTGCCGCCCGCTGCGTGGACGGCCTCGGTCACCAGCCGGTGACTCGGGACCTGCTCGTCGGAGGCGAGGATGGCCCCTCCCTCGAGGGGGCGACCGGCCTCGTTGGGTGCGATGCCACCGGTCACAATGAGGCCGACCCCACCGCGCGCGCGCTCGGCGTAGAAGGCGGCCATCCGCTCGAAGCCGTTCGGCGCCTCTTCGAGACCCACGTGCATCGAACCCATGAGAACTCGGTTGGGCAGGGTGGTGAAGCCCAAGTCGAGCGGGGCGAGGAGGTGCGGGTATGCCGTCATGCGGGTCAGGCTAAGCAGCGAAACCCACCTATGCAACCAGTTGCACAATTTTGGCGCGCGAATCACACTGACTGTTGTGTCCCTGCCGCACGCCCTCCTCACGTCCCTGCTCGAGCGTCCTTCGTCCGGCTACGACCTCGCGCGCCGGTTCGACTCCTCGATCGGTTACTACTGGCGGGCGAGCCATCAGCAGATCTATCGAGAACTGGCACGGATGGAGGACGCGGGATGGATCTCCTCAGATGAGGTGGCCGAGCATGCCCGCAAGCGGATCCACCGCTGCCTCCCGGCCGGCGAGGCCGAACTGAGGCGCTGGGCTGCCACCGGCGACCCGATCCCTGCGCAGCGGGACCCGCTCCTCATCCGCCTGCGGGCCGAGGCCGCCATCGGAGGACTCGGCCTGGAGAGCCAGGTGGCGCAGAGGTTGGCCGAACACGAAAGCCGGCTCACGGCATACCGAGCGATTGAGGCCCGCGATTTTGCGGGCGATCTCGACCGTCGTGGCCGCGTCCAGTACGCGATCCTCCGCGCCGGGATCATGACCGAGGAGTCCTGGATCGAGTGGTGTCAGATGGCACTGGCGACACTGCCGGATCCCACCGACGCAGACGCGTAATCTGCTCGCGTGAATCACCCCGATCTGGCCAAGGCCAAGTACGTCTCCTTCACGACCTTCCGCAAGAACGGCACCCCGGTGTCCACGCCGGTGTGGTTCGCGCCGTTGGATCCGACGTGCGATCAGTGGGCGTTCATGAGCAACGACAACGTCGGCAAGACCAAGCGGCTCGCCCACACCTCGCGAGTCACCGTGCAGGAGTGCGACCTCCGCGGACGCGTCAAGGAGGGGGCGCCGATCGTCGAGGGGAGCGCCGTCGTGGTGCGCGACGAGGCGAGTCAGCAGCGCGTGCGGGCAGCGGTGACCGCGAAGTACGGCCTGATGGCCCGTGGCTTCGAGGTGGCCAGCCTCGTGGGCAAGGTCATCCCGGCACTCAAGCCGAGCCCGCGCGCCGGGATCATCGTCACGCTTCCCTGACCCCCGCTACGCCGCAGTAAGTGCTGCTGCAACGACACCTACTGCGCCGTAGCGTGAGGGAGGCGCGAGGTCGGCCAGCGTCAGCGCCCTGCGGCGTCGAGGGCCTCCTCGGTGAGCCGTCGGCCGAGATCGATCATCTCCGCGGCCCGGTGGAAGTCCATGGTCCGACAGGCATCCGAGGGCACCGTGACGAGCACGTCCGGCGGATTACCGGCCATCCGATAACGGGTGATGAGGGCCGCCATCGTGTCGAAGGAGCGATTGAAGACGTCCATGGTGCCGAGGTCGCGTGGCGCCGGCTCGTAGGAACCGTCACTCTCCAGCGATCCCGCCGAACCCGCCTGCAGCGACTCGCGGGTCGCCCCCCTGTTCGCCGTCGGGACGCCTGCATCCCTGACGTCGTCCCCGTCGTTGCCCACGTCGTCCTGGTCATCGACACCGGACAGTTCGCGGGACACCGCCTCGTCGGTGACGTCCTCGACAGCGGACTCGGCGTCGTGCTGCGCATCACTGGACTCGAGCGCCTCGCTCCCGGCGATCGCTGCCCAGCGATGCGAGAGCGCCCGCACCGTCTCCGACTCGAGCACGCCGGCCGCACTGGCCCGCAGGCGATCCCCGAGTTCTTCCAGGGCCCTAGTCGCAGCCACTGTGCGCACGGGCGAGACCGGCTGCTGCTCCTCCTGACCGCCACCTCCCATGCCGACCCCGCGCGGACCGGACAGGCTCACGGCCAATGTCCAATCCGACGTGATCGCTGCTGTCGGCTCGATCGGGACCGGGTTCATCAGGCCCCCGTCGACGAGCAGCCGCCCCTCGACGACGACGGGCGTGATGACCCCGGGGATCGACACCGAGGCCCGGATCGCCGTGATGACCGGTCCGCGTTGGAACCACACCTCGCGGCGGGCACCGAGATCGGTTGCCACCGCCGTGTAGGGGATGGCCAGGTCCTCGATCCGAGCACCGTCGAGGATCTCGCCGACCTTGCCGATGACTCGCTCGCCCCGGATCGCGCCGCCCCCGGTGAGCGTCGGGTCCAGCAACCGAAGGACCTCGCGTTGGGTCAGGCTGAGTGACCACTCCGTATAGGCCTCGAGTTTCCCCGCGGCCATGACCCCGGCCACCAGGGCACCCATCGAGGTGCCGGCCAGGGCCACCACCTCGTAGCCACGTTCCTGGAGCACTTGGATCGCTCCGATGTGCGCATAACCGCGGGCCCCACCAGCACCCAGGGCCACAGCCACTCGCCGTCCACTCGTCCGCATGCCCCCAACGTAACCCGCCGCCTCATGGCCCGCGCCCACGCATCGGTGACGGACGAGCAGGAGGGAACCACCCGGCATACCCGATCCGTCTGGCACAGTGACCCGGTGCCGCGATTCGAAGCCTTCCCCGCCCTCCGCTACGCCGGATCCGCCGACCTCGATGAGGTGACGGCCCCGCCCTACGACGTCCAGACCCCCGAGCAGACCCGAGCCCTCGCCGAACGCTCGCCGCACAACGTCGTGGCCGTCGACGTGCCCGCCGTCGTCCACGAGGGCGCCGACGACGTGTATGCCGTGGCGGCCGACACGCTGTCCCGTTGGGTCGCCGAGGGGGTCCTGGTCGCGGACCGCCAGCCGTCGCTGACCATCCTTCGGATGCGCTTCACCGACCAGAGCGGTGAGGAACGCGACCTCGCCTCGGTCGTCGGCCTGCTCGAGGTCGTCGATGAAGGCGCCGGGGGAGTGCTCGCCCACGAGCGGACCACACCCAAGGCCTCGACCGACCGCCTCGATCTCACGCGGGCCACGCGCGCCAACCTCTCCCCGGTCTGGGGCCTGTCGATGGCAACCGGTCTGACGGAGATGTTGCAGGAACCCGGGGAACTGGTCGGTCGGGTCGACGTCGATGGCGTCACCCATCTCGCCGAGCGGGTCACCGACCCGCAGCGGATCGCGTCCATCACCGAACTCGTCGGCTCGGATGAGGTGCTCATCGCTGATGGTCATCACCGGTATGCCGTGGCGCGGGCCTTCCGCGACGAGAAGGGCGCCGCGGGTGGGTCCGGGCTGACCTTGGCCTCTGTGGGCGAACTGGTCCCGGAGCAACTCAGCGTCCGGGCCATCCACCGGCTCTACGGCGGCGCGGACCACGGATCCGTGCGGGAGGCGCTGGCCGAGTACTTCGACCTCACCGATGCGCCGATCCCGTCACTGGCCATGCTGAGCGATCTCGTCGACAAGGGTGTGCTCGCACTCATCGGACCGGACGGTTCGGCGGAGTGGCTCACGCCCAAGGAGGGCGCCTTCGACGGCGTGCGCTCCCTCGACGGCGCCTGGCTCGAACACGCACTGGCGGGCCTGGCCTCCGAGAGCGAACTGGCCACGACCTATGAGCACGACATGGGTGAACTGGTCGAGGCGATCGTGAGCGGCCGGGCACACTCTGGGGTGCTCATCCGCCCGGTGTCCATCGAAGAGATCGAGCGGACCGCGCGCGAGCGGCTCCTCATGCCGCCGAAGTCGACCTTCTTCACACCCAAGCCGATCACGGGCCTCGTCCTGCGCAGCATCGAGTGAGGCCACTCCACCGCGGACCTCCCGGCGGACTCACGGCGACTTCCCAGCGCGCGCCCCTCGCGGGCGGGCCGGGACCTCGCTACCGTGGGCCGTGAGCCGGCCATCGGCTCGATCATGCTCGACGACGAAGGAGCGGGAACCATGGCCGATTGGGCCGCTGACGTGAAGAAGTACGCCCCGAACGCCGATGACGCCGTCATCGCCAAGGTGGTCCGCCACTGCGGCATCGCGCTGCAGAAGGCCGACTCCTCCCTGGTCTCGTTCTCCGACCCAGCCGAACTCGCACGTGTCAAGAAGGGCTTCATGACCAAGAAGCTCGAGATCACCGACGAGGCCAAGCAGGACGAACTCCTGAACTCCGTCAAGGACCAGATGAAGGCCGACCGGACCAAGAACCGCGTCACCGTCTACTACTTGCTTGCCGAGAAGGCTGGCAAGCTCTCCATCTTCGGCGGCTGAGTCCCGCCCGCGCCCACCCCGGCCGACGATGGTCGGAAGCACACGGCATACGCACAACGCACCAAACCCCACCTCCGCGGGAGGTGGGGTTTCGCGATTTCGTATGCCGTGTGGTCAGGCCTTGGGGTCGGGCTCGCCGGTCCAGTCGCTGGCGTCGGTGGCCTCGGCCCACACCGGGCGCGGTGGGACCGCGTGGGTGCCGTCAGCCGTGGGCGTGGCCGTGTCAGGAGTTGCCGCAGCGGCGGCGGGGGCGTCCGCGGGGTCCGAGGTGCCGACTCCGGCCTCCGCAGCGGCCTCGTGGCTGCCCAGGGCGGCGAACTTGGCAATCCCCTTGTCGGCGACGGACCGCACCTTGCTGACGGTGTCGGCGTACTTGCTGTCGGTCTTCTCGGCGACGGCCTGCTCGGCCTTGTCGAGGGCGCCGGCGATCTTGTCGCGGTTGGTGCGGGTGTAGTCGCCGGCCATCTTGGCGGCATCGCCCACGGCCTCGGCGACGGCGTGGTCAGCCTGGCGGAGGAAGTCCTCGGTCTTCGGCGGCAGGCCGAGGTCCTTGGCGATGAGGATCAGCTTGTCGGTGACGGTCGTGGTCATGGTGGTACTCCCCTGGAGGTGGTGAGAGATCGCGGTCGAACCCTCGGGTGGTGCAGCCGTGCGGAGGTGCCGTGTTGCGAGGGTGTCAACGAGGCGGTTGCCGGTGATGTTCCCCTGATTTCCTCGATGTTGCGCGCGCCACGGCGTGTCGCGCCGGGCGTGTCGGGGTTGGTGGATGGGGCCTGTGGACAGCCGATCAGGGGTGTCACCGGCCAGACCTAGAGTCCCTTCATGACCGTGATCCGTGGGGCGACGCCGGCGTGGGTGAGTGTGCTCACCGACGCCTGGCTTGAGTTGCTCCATGGCCCCGCGACTGTGGCTCGGGCGGCCGGCTATGTGGAGCAGGGCATGGTGCGGTCGGTGAGCGCCGTCGAGGAGGGCACGGTCGTCATGGCCGAGGTCGAGGGGTCGGGACGCTGGCCCTACACGACCTTGATCACCGCTCTGGTGGACGTGCCCGAGGGTCTGCCGATCCGGGCCGCCGACGTCGACTGGGTGGCCAAGTGCTCCTGTCCGGTGGGTGTGGGGTGCAAGCACGCGCTCGCGGCGCTCATGGTCCTGCGCGACCAGGGCGGGGGCGGTGCTGCTCACGTCGCGTCGTGGCGCGAACGGCTTGCTGCGTATGCCGTGGAGCCGGTTGCGCCGTTGCACGAGACTCCGCTCGGGGTCCAGTTCGTCCTCGTGTCCGGTCCGCCGGGGTCATGGGGCCAGGGGAGTCGGCGGGTGGAGATCCGGCCGCTGCGGCGCTCGCGGGTCGGTCGGTGGGTGAGTGTGTCCTCCTGGTCCCAGGCCGTCAGTGGCCAAGGGCATGAGTTCGTGCCGCCTGACCATCTCGCGGCCGCCTCGGACCTCGCTCGGGTCATCGGTCAGAGCCGATTCGGCTGGGGCAGCACCGCCCCGGCACTGCTCGACGACCTGGGCTCTGAGGCCTGGCGCTGGCTGCACCAGGCGATGGCCGCGGGGATCGAGGTCCGGGTCGGCGGGGTGGTCGGTCGGGCGGGCCTGGACTCGATGGCGATCGAGCCCGATGCCGTCGAGTTGGTGCCTGCGGCGACCATCACGCG
>DAOLRO010000070.1:0-5820 GCA_035418665.1 Phycicoccus sp. | reverse complement strand
CGAACCAGCCGCCCTGACGCTCGACGTCGACGAGGCCCTCGACGGCAGCACTGACTGGTTCGACCTGTCGATGAGTGTGCTCGTCGAGGGTGAGCCGGTGCCGCTGGCTGATCTGCTCGTGGCCCTGCGACGCGGTGACGAGATCCTCGTGCTGCCCTCGGGCGTCTGGTTCCGGCTGGACCAGCCCGCGTTCGCGGCCCTGCGGGCGCTCGTGCTCGAGTCGCAACTGCTCGTGGACGGGGAGAGTGGCACGGTCCGGATCGGTCGCTATGACCTCGGCTGGTGGGAGGAGCTCGTCGGCTCCGGCCTCGTCGGTCGGCAGTGCGAGGCGTGGCGCCGTCACGCCGCGGTGCTGGGGGCGCTCGACCTCGCCGAGGCCGTGCCGTTGCCCGATGGTCTGCAGGCCACGCTGCGCGCCTATCAGGGTGAGGGCTACCAGTGGTTGAGGGCCCTGTGGGATGCCGGGCTCGGAGGGATCCTCGCCGACGACATGGGGCTCGGGAAGACCCTGCAGACCTTGGCCCTGCTCCAGCGGGCCAAGGAGCGGGGCGAGTTGGGTGGCGGCGCCGCCGAGGGCGCCGGTCCAGTGCTTGTGGTCGCGCCGACGTCAGTGGTGGGGACATGGGTGTCCGAGGCCGAGAAGTTCGCCCCGAGTCTCCGGGTGCTGCCCATCCGGGCGACGGGTCGAAAGCGCGGTCGATCGCTGCTCGAGGAGCTGAGCGGCGACGACGGGGATGGTCAGGGCGGCGAGGCTGGCGGGCACGGACCGGTCGACGTCGTCGTGAGCTCCTATGCGGTGGCCCGGATCGATGCTGCGGAGTTCGCCTCCGTGTCGTGGCGGGGATTGATCCTCGACGAGGCCCAGCAGGTCAAGAACCATCGGTCCAAGACCTATCAGGCCGTCCGGCGACTGGATCGCACGTTCACTCTGGCCATCACGGGCACACCCATCGAGAACGACCTCATGGATCTCTGGAGCCAGCTGTCGCTGGCGACGCCCGGACTCTTTCCCTCGCCCGATGTCTTCCACCGCGAGTGGAGTCGTCCGATCGCGGGCGGCAATGCCGAGGTGGCCAGTCGGCTGCGATCGAGGATCCGCCCCCTGCTCCTGCGCCGCACCAAGGAGGAGGTCGCCCCCGATCTGCCGCCCAAGACCGAGTCCGTTGTGCGCTTGGACATGACCCCCGGCCACCGCCGCATCTACGACCGGGCCCTGTTGCGCGAGCGCCAGCGCATGCTGGGGCTGCTCGAGGATCCCGAGGCCAACCGGGTCGAGATCCTCGCGGCGCTGACCCGGATGCGCCAGCTGGCGTTGGACCCCGCTCTCGTTCCCGAGTTGTCGGCGCCGGGAGGTGCGGCCGGTGGGCCGGTCGACCTGAGCACCCTGCCGTCGTCGGCGAAGGTGGACCATCTCATCGACCAGTTGATCGAGTTGTCGGCCGAGGGTCACCGCGCGCTCGTCTTCAGCCAGTTCACGAGTTTCCTCGCTCGGGTGCGCGCCCGGCTCGACTCCGCGGGGATCGCGAGTGCCTATCTCGATGGCGGGACGCGCGATCGCCAGCGCGTGATCAAGGACTTCAAGGAGGGCGATTCCCCCGTCTTCCTCATCTCGCTCAAGGCCGGTGGCGTCGGCCTGACCCTCACCGAGGCCGACTATGTCTTCGTCCTCGACCCGTGGTGGAACCCCGCGGCCGAGGCCCAGGCCATCGACCGCGCCCACCGGATCGGGCAGGACAAGCCGGTCCTGGTCTATCGGCTGGTCTCTGCCGACTCGATCGAGGACAAGGTGCTCGCGCTCCAGGACCGCAAGCGAGCGCTGGCCGATCGACTGGTCGGTGGGGGTTCCTTCACCGGGGCGTTGGAGCGCGACGAGATCCTCGCCCTCTTCGAACCGACGCGGGGTCTCGGCTCCTGACCCGTTGGGTCGTTGGAGGATGGCCGACTTGCGGCTGCGTCCTTACTTGACTCGGCACGAGCTCGGAGTCACTCTGATGTCGGAGTAGTCCCTGCTCCAGGGCCCGCTCCCGGCATACGGTGGAGCGATGGAGAGCACCTCAGAAGCCGGACGACGGACCCGTGTTGAGCGCGACACGATGGGCGAGGTCGAGGTCCCGGCCGAGGCACTGTGGGGAGCCCAAACGCAGCGCAGCATCGGCAACTTTGACATCGGCCGTGACACCTTCGTCTGGGGGCGGCCAATGATCAGAGCGCTCGGGCTGCTGAAGAAGGCCGCTGCTCAGGCCAATCGCGAACTCGAGCAACTCCCCCCGGACGTCGCGGACCTCATCGAGCGGGCGGCCACCGAGGTGATCGAGGGTGACCTTGATGACGAGTTCCCGCTCGTCGTCTTCCAGACCGGCTCGGGCACCCAGTCGAACATGAACGCCAACGAGGTCATCGCCAATCGAGCCATCCAACTCGCGGGGGGCGTGCTCGGGTCCAAGGACCCGGTCCACCCCAACGACCACGTCAACCGCGGCCAGTCGAGCAATGACACCTTCCCCACAGCCATGCACGTCGCGGTCGTCCTCGCTCTCCGTGACGACCTCGTGCCGGGTGTGACGCGACTCCGGGACGTTCTCGCCGCCAAAGCCGCAGAGTTCGACGACGTCGTCATGGTTGGCCGCACCCACCTTCAGGACGCGACCCCGATCCGTCTCGGTCAGGTCATCGGGGGCTGGGTCGCCCAGATCGACCAGGCCATGGCCGCTGTCGATCACGCTGCTCACGACGTGCGGGCCCTCGCGATCGGAGGCACCGCCGTCGGCACCGGCCTCGGCACCCACCCCGACTTCGGACGCCTCGTCGCAGCCAAGCTGAGCAAACTCACCGGCGAGCAATTCCGACAGGCCGACGACCTCGCCGCGGCCATGTCGGCCCATGACGCTCTGGTCACCTTCAGTGCAACCCTGCGGACCCTCGCCGGTGCTCTGATGAAGATCGCCAATGACGTCCGCTGGTATGCCTCGGGTCCCCGCACGGGAATCGGCGAACTCACGATCCCCGAGAACGAACCCGGCTCCTCGATCATGCCGGGCAAGGTCAACCCGACGCAGTCCGAGGCGATGACGATGGTCGTCGCGCGCGTCTTCGGCAACGACCTGACGGTTGCCTTCTCCGGGAGTCAGGGCAACTTCCAACTCAACGTCTTCAAGCCGGTCATGGCCCACGCCGTGCTCGAGAGCGAGCGAATCCTCGGGGATGCCTGCCGGTCCTTCGCCGACCATTGCGCCATCGGCCTGGAGCCCAACCGAGAACAGATCGCCGAGCACCTCGCCGCCGACCTCATGCTCGTCACGGCCCTCAATCGGACCATTGGCTACGATGCCGCCGCAGCGATCGCCAAGCACGCCCACAAGGAGGGGCTCACCCTGCGCGAGGCGGCTCTGGCGTCCGGGACGATCTCGGCGGAGGATTACGACCGCATCGTCGACCCAGCAGCGATGACGCATCCCTGATCGACCCCACCGATCCGTCCAAGCAGACGGCCCACCCTGCCAAGGAGCACGCACATGGCCTCGCGCCTCAACCCCTACCTCAACTTCGACGGCAACAGCGCCGACGCGATGACCTTCTACCACGAGGTCTTCGGCGGGGATCTCAACATCAGCCGCTTCGGCGACTTCGGCGCACCCGAGGGCGTGGACCCCGACGGCACCATGCACGCCATGCTCGAGACGCCCGCTGGCTTCACCCTCATGGCTTCGGATGGCGCGCCCGGACAGCCCGTCACCAGCGGCAACAACTTCTCGGTCAGCCTTTCAGGAGACGACGAAGCCGAACTCCGTGGCTACTGGGACAAGCTCGCCGAGGGTGGCCAGGTCGCCATGCCGCTGGAGGCCCAGATGTGGGGTGACACCTTCGGCATGGTCATCGACAAGTTCGGCACGCCGTGGATGGTCAACATCGCTGGCCCCGGCATGGGTGGCGGAGCCGGCGAAGGAGCCTGAGCCACAAGGCTTTCCCAGCCAACTTTCGCGTATGCCGGGTGGTCACCTCGCGAGGTGAGCACCCGGCATACGCCGTCATGGGAACATCGGGGCATGGCCGAATACCAAGTCACCCAGTGGCGTGACCTGCCCTCACTCGTCGTCGCACGGGACCCGGATTCGCCCGATGACCTCGTCAAGGTCATGCTCGCCGGTCGCTGCCAGGAGGCCATCGACGAAGCCGCCATGCGCTTGGGTGAGGTCGATGCCGAGGCCTACCTCAACGGCTGGACACGCACTCCGTGGGCGCCGGAGCAGGGCAGCCCCGCGGACGTCGCCGCCCGCATCTCCGCCGAGTTGGAGGCGCAGTGGGACGACTCCGCCCTCAGGGCCTACCTCGACCGACTGCACTGACCGACTGCACTGAGCGACTGCAACTGAGGGACGCGACCTCAGATCGTGTGCCGGTCGGCCACGTCGAGAGCGGCGTCGAGCAGGTCGAGCCCTTCGTTGAGTTCGTCGGCCGTCGTGGTCAGTGGTGGCGCGACGTGGGTCCGGTTGTAGTGGGTGAAGGGCCACAGCCCAGAGGCCTTGCAGGCGGCCGCGAACTCCAGCATCGGTGTCGCCGCCTCGCCACTGGCGTTGAAGGGCACCAGCGGCTCGCGAGTTCCCTTGTCCCGCACCAGATCCAGCGCCCACATGAACCCCAGACCGCGGACCTCGCCGACGGACGGGTGCTTGTCCGCGATCTCCTTCAGGCGCGGCCCGATGACCTCGTCGGCGAGAGTGCGGACGTTGTCGATGATCCCCTCCTCCTTGAAGATCCGGATCGACGCAACCGCCGAGGCGCAGGCGAGCGGATGGCCTGAATAGGTGAGACCGCCCGGGTAGGGCCGCTCGTCGAAGGTCGCTGCGATCTGGGGCGAGATGATCACGCCACCCAAGGGGACGTAGCCCGAGTTGACGCCCTTGGCGAAGGCGATCAGGTCCGGCACGACGCCCCAGTGGTCGATCGCGAACCATTCGCCGCACCGTCCGAAGCCCGACATCACCTCGTCGGCGATCATCACGATCCCGTGCTCGTCGCACAGGTCGCGCACGCCCTCGAGGTAGCCGTCCGGCGGCACGAGCACGCCGTTGGTCCCGACGACGCTCTCGAGCATGATCGCTGCGATCGTGTGCGGACCCTCGACCATCACCGTTTCGCGCAGGTGCTGAAGGGCGCGCTCGCCCTCCTGGATGACATCGGCGGAGTGGAAGACCGACCGGTAGGCGTAGGGCCCCCAGAAGTGGATGAAGCCGGTCTGTCCGGGCTCGCTGCCCCAGCGGCGCGGCTCACCGGTCGCCATCATCGACCCCGACGTGGCGCCGTGATAACTCCGATAGGTCGTGAGGATCTTGGAGCGTCCCGTGTGGACGCGGGCCATGCGCATCGCGTTCTCGGTCGCCTCGGCGCCGCCGTTGGTGAAGAAGACCTTGGCCAGATCTCCGGGCGCCACCTCGGCGATGGCTGCCGCGGCCTCGGCCCGATTGACCTCCGCGAAGCCCGGCGCGATGACCGCCAACTTGCCGGCCTGCTCCTGGATCGCCGCCACGAGTTTCGGGTGCTGGTGACCGATGTTCATGTTGACCAGTTGGCTGGCGAAGTCGAGGTAACGCTTGCCGGAGTAATCCCAGAAGTACGAGCCCGAGGATCCGGCAACGTCCATCGGCGTGATCTTGGCCTGAGCCGACCACGAGTGGAAGACATGCGCCTTGTCCAGCGCCCGGATGCGCTCACCCTCCTGCGGGTCGGGCGTGAACTCCGGGGTGTCGAAGGAACTGGCCATGACGTCGGTCCTCTCGTGGGGCGATGCACTGCCCGGGTATGCCGTGGCTCGGCTGGGCGTTG
>DAOLRO010000069.1:11581-13939 GCA_035418665.1 Phycicoccus sp. | reverse complement strand
CGATCGACGATGCGCGGGGTGGCCCATCGGGAGAGGGCGACGGTCTGTCGGGTGCGCGGCTCGAGTCGGTCGGGATGCTCGACGGAGGCGGCCTCGTCGCGCATGCCCGCATAGAACTGCGGGAGGAAGGCGTCGGTGGGGATCGGCCAGCGCGGCTCGATGTGCCCCACCCGGTGGCCGAGCGCGGCGAGGCTGCGCGCCAAGGACTCGGTCGCTGTGGCGACCACCGGGTCCGTGGCCACCCCGGTCGTAATGGCCTTCGTGGCCCACGCCACGCGAAGCGGTGACGGGTCCGTGGCGGCGGCCACGGCATACGCGGTCGTTGCCTTGTCGCACGACCAACGATCGGTGGGCAGTGCACCCGCGATGACGTCGAGGAGCAACCCGGAGTCGACGACGGTGCGGGACAGGCCGCCGAGGACGACGAGGGCGTACCAGTGCTGCGCGAGCGGCGCGAGGGTGATGAGGCCACGGGTGGGTTTGAGGCCGATGAGTCCGGTGCACGCAGCAGGGATGCGGATCGAGCCACCGCCGTCAGCGCCGAGGGCGAGCGGGACCATGCCCGAGGCAACGGCCGCGGCGGACCCACCGGAGGAGCCGCCGACCGATCGGCCGGGGTTGTAGGGGTTGCGGGTGACGCCGGTGGCGGCGGACTCGGTGAAGGGGAACTGCCCGAACTCCGGCATCGTCGTCTTGCCCACGATGATCGCGCCAGCTGCGCGCAGGCGGCGGATCACCTCGGAGTCAGCGGTCTCGGGCGTGGAGTTGCCGAGGCCTCCGAGCGTGGTGACCGTGCCGGTGACTGCGTATTCCTCCTTGACCGCGACGGGGACTCCGGCAAGCAATCCGTCGTGGCCGGGTGCGCCATTGTCGAGGGCATCGGCCTCGGCGAGCGCGTCGTCGGCGCGGACGACGGTGAAGGCATTGATGGAAGGGTCGCGCTGGGCGATGCGCTCTAGGGCGGCCTCGACCTCGGCCCGGGCCGACGTCGCGCCGGAACGAACGGCCATGGCGATGTCGACGGCGGTCCGCTCCGAGTGCTCGCTCATGGACGACCACCCTAGGAGCGCGCGGAGGCTGAGGCCAGTGATACCCCGGTAGGGTATGGGCATGGAGAGCGAGCACGGCAGCCATGCAGGTCACGGCTACACGCATGCCCAAGAGGCGTATGTGAAGCGACTGCGCCGGATCGAGGGCCAGGTGCGTGGGATCCAGCGGATGATCGAGGAGGACAAGTACTGCATCGACATCCTCACCCAGATCTCCGCGGCCAACCGTGCGCTGCAGTCGGTCGCGATGGGCCTACTCGACGAGCACCTCGCGCACTGTGTCGTCGAGGCGGCTCGCCAGGGTGACGCCGAGGCCGACGTCAAGCTCAAGGAGGCCTCCGAGGCGATCGCGCGCCTCGTGCGCTCCTGATCGACTAGTCGTAGCCTGTCCCCTCGTGCGACGGATCCTCGACCTCATCGCACCGCCGCGCATGGGTGTCCCCTTCCGGTGGAACCTCGCCTCGGTCTGGATCGGCAACCTCGGTGACGGCATCGCGCTGGCCGCGGGTCCCCTGCTCGTCGCTTCTCAGACCCGCAATCCGGCACTGATCGCGGCCGCGGCCATGGTGCAGCGGCTGCCCAATCTCGTCATCGGTTTGTATGCCGGCGCGCTGGCCGATCGTGTCAATCGCAAGCGACTCGTCGTCATCGCCAACGTGCTGCGTGCGGTGGTCATCGGTGGCCTCATCACCACCATCGTCACCGGCTGGGTGTCGATCTGGGCGGTGCTCGGGGCACTGCTCCTGGTCGGGTTCGCCGAGCAGTTCGCCGACTCCGGGACGCGTGCTGTGCTGCCGACGATCGTGCCGAAGGCGGACCTGGGGATTGGCAGCGCCCGCCAGATGGCCGGCTATCTGGTCGCGAACGAGTTGCTCGGGCCACCCATCGGGGCTTTCCTCTTCGCCGTGGGGATGGCCGTGCCCTTTGGGGCGCAGGCGGCCGCGGTGCTGTTGGCGGCCTGGCTCTTCACGCGGGTCGAGTTGCCGCGCCGCGAGTCGGAGACGCGACCGGAGCAGCACATCGGTCGGGACATCGTCGAGGGGCTGCGGTGGATCCGACACAACCGGGCCGTACGCACGCTCTCGCTCGTGATCTTCATCTTCAACCTCACCTGGGGCGCGCCATGGGGGATCCTCGTGCTCTGGGCCCAGGACCAACTGGGAGTGGGGGCCGTGGGCTTCGGGCTCTTGTCGACGGCGGTCGGGCTCGGCGGGATCGTGGCCATCGGCTCCTACGACTGGCTGGAGAAGCGACTCTCCCTGGCGACGTTGATGAAGACCTGCCTCACCCTTGAGGTGCTCCTCCACCT
>DAOLRO010000069.1:9815-11481 GCA_035418665.1 Phycicoccus sp. | reverse complement strand
GTCACGCTCGCGATCGTCTGGCGCCAACTCGACCACATCGCCCACGCGGACGCCTTGGACACAGACCCCGGAAATAGCGCGTCCTGAATCGGGACCTTCGATTCGTCAGGCGAGGCGGAGATACCCCCCGCTGATGTGGACACGGGAACCCAAGGGCAGGGCTAGGTTCACTTCGGTGTGGCCGACCGGGGCCCCGGACCAGACAGGGATTCCCAATGGGACCAACCGATCCCGCAGCACGGCGTCAACCCGTGCGGGGTCATCGTCCATCGAGAAGTCGCCGAGCAGGATGCCCGAGGCCTTGGGAAGCCAGCCCGATCGGATCAACTGGGTCAGGCCTCGGTCGAGCACGAAGGCCGGCTGGCCGACGTCCTCGAGGAGGATCACCGAACCTGTGCTCTCGGGCAGATCACGCGTGCCGATGGATGCGGCCAACAGTGCGACATTGCCCCCGAGCAACCGGCCTTGCGCCACTCCTTCGACCCACGGTGTGAGACCGGTGAGGAGGGTTCGAGGTGCGTGGGCCTCGTGCATGAGCCGGTGGACTTGGGCGAGGTTGTCTGCTTGGAGTTCCCCGAGATTGACGACCGAGGGCCCGTGGACCATCTGGGTCCCAGACCCGATCATCGCCGCGTGCAGCAATGGGGTGACATCCGAGAAGCCGATGATCGGCTTGGGCTCACCCTCGACAAAGAGTCCCTCGGGCAACAGGTCCAGCATGCGTTGGACGCCATAGCCACCTCGGGCACACCAGATGGCGCGAACTCCCGGATCCCGCCAGGCATCCGCCACGTCTTTGGCTCGGAGACGGTCATCCCCTGCGAGGCCCGACAAGGTCGGGTGGGTGGCCGTCACGCTGGGAAAGGCCTCGGGCAGCAGGCCCCAGCCGCGGAGCGCCTCGAGACCAGCAGCCACCCGTTGAGCCGGGGGTGGGCTCGACGGCGCGACCACGGCGATCCGGTCCCCCACGCGAAGGCGAGGGAAGGGAGCGAAGGCGGCGGACGGCATACACCCATGTTTGCAGCCCGACCGACTCGGGCGCACGGTTGCCCGCGGCCACACCGCACACCGACCGAAACGGTCACGGCCTACGCTCTGGAGGCATGAGCGGACCCGTCGGAAACCCTGCGCTGACTCCCTTCGGCACGACGATCTTCGCCGAGATGTCGGCCCTGGCACTGGAGCACAAGGCCATCAACCTCGGGCAGGGCTTCCCTGACTCCGATGGTCCTCAGATCGTGCTCGACGCGGCCAAGGCGGCCATCGATGCGGGCCGCAATCAATATCCGCCGGGACCGGGAGTGCCCGAGCTGCTCGATGCGATCTCGGTGCACCAGAAGCGCTTCTACGGGCTCGAGGTCGACCCGAGATCACAGGTCCTCGTCACGGTGGGGGCGACCGAGGCGATCTTCTCGACCATCCTCGCGCTCGTCCAGCCCGGCGACGAGGTGGTCACGTTTGAGCCCTATTACGACTCGTATGCTGCCTCGATCGCGTTGGCTGGTGGCGTGCGGCGCACCTCGGTCCTGCGCTTCCCCGACTTCGCCGTCGACGAGGCCTCGCTGCGGGCGGCCTTCTCGTCGCGGACCCGGATGGTGCTGCTCAACACCCCGCACAACCCGACCGGCAAGGTCTTCACGCGCGCCGAACTCGACCTCATCTGCGC
>DAOLRO010000069.1:0-9715 GCA_035418665.1 Phycicoccus sp. | reverse complement strand
GAGGTGTATGCCGGGCTGTCGGCTTCCCTGCAGGGCAAGCGAGATCTACTGGTGGCCGGGTTGCAGGCAGCCGGGCTGCCCGTGTCGGTGCCCCAGGGGACCTACTTCGTCGTGGCGGACGCAGCGGCCTTGGGGGCCACTGATGGGTTGGCCTTCTGCCACGAGTTGCCGGCGCGCGCCGGTGTCGTCGGCGTGCCAGTGTCGGTGTTCTGCGACGACCAGGAGGCAGCTCGGACCCTGGTGCGCTTCGCCTTCTGCAAGCAGGACTCGGTGCTCGAGGAGGCCGTTCGACGTCTCGCCGCGCTGCGCTGAGGCCTGTCCACAGGACGTGGCCGTCAGGTGTGTCGTGCACAGGTCCTGATCCCGGCTTCCTCGTGGGCGGCCCGCTGCGCAGTCTGGAGGAATGACACGGCCTGATGCAGGGAGTGGGGGCACCGCCGCCCGATGGTGGGTGCGATGGGCAGCAGCAGTGGTCCTCGCTGTCGCGTCGTCCCACAGCGCTGCAACACCGGCCGGCGGCACGGGGCGATCGACGTCCCGCACCTCCCTGCCAACCACTCTTGGGGCACTGGCAGGCTCCACGACAGTGGGCTCCACGGCCGGGGCCGAGTCGGTGCGGGCACGGTGGGGTTGGCCCCTTCACCCGCGACCGGCGGTGCTGCGCCGATTCGATCCGCCCGCGACCCGGTGGGGCACAGGACATCGCGGCGTCGACCTCGCGAGTGCGCAGGGCGACACCGTCCGCGCGGTCACCGACGGGATCGTCACCCACGTCGGTGTGATCGCCGGACGGGGCACGGTCAGCGTGCTGCATGAGGATGGGGTGCGCAGCACCTATGAACCCCTGGACCCGATCAACGACATCGTCCAAGGAGTGGAAGTGACTCGGGGGCAGATCCTGGGAGTGGTGTCCGACATCGCGGGTCACTGCGCGCCCTCGACCTGCCTGCATCTCGGAGCCAAACGGGGAGACACCTACCTCGATCCGTTGACCTACCTGCAGCGCCCACGAATCATCCTGCTCCCGCTCATCGACACACCTTGACGGTGCGACGCCAGGAGGGTGACCACCCAGGCACGAGATCAGGCCCGGGGGTGCGCTTGGTGGTAACTCTGCTTGAGGCGGTCGATCGAGACATGGGTGTAGAGCTGGGTCGTCGCCAATGAGTTGTGACCGAGCAACTCCTGGACCAGCCGCAGGTCGGCGCCTCCCTCGACCAGATGCGTCGCGGCCGAATGCCTCAGGCCGTGCGGACCAAGGTCCGGAGCGTCGGGAACATGGGCCAGCAGGTCATGGACGACCGTCCGCACCTGACGGGGATCGATGCGGCGCCCCCGCTGCCCGAGGAAGACTGCCGGACCGCTTGCCGACCCCGCCACCTGTGGCCGGCCCACCTCGAGCCAGCGGCGCAGGGCCCCTGCCGCCGGGACGCCAAAGGGGACCGTGCGCTGCTTGTTGCCCTTGCCGATGACCCGGATGACCCGAGCGTCGAACTCGACGTCGTCGATGTCGAGCCCCACCAACTCCCCCACTCGGATGCCCGTGGCGTAGAGGAGTTCGAGCATGGCGGCATTCCGCACGCCCATCGGATCACCGTCGTCGGACGCGACGGCGGCCACGTCGAGCAGCTCCCCCGCATCACGCTGCGCGAGCACCGCAGGGAGCACTCGGTGCTTGCGGGGTGCGGTGAGGCGCAGGGACGGGTCCCCAGACACTCGGCCGGTCTGTGTGGCCCAGCGGAAGAAGGTCCTCGCCGCGGCACTCCGGCGGCCCAAGGTCGACCGGGCGACCCCCTGACGAGCCAGAGACCCCAGCCAGTCCCGCAGGTCGGCCAAGGTGATCTCATCCACCGAGAGGGCGACGGGTTGGGGCGTGGAGTCCTCGCTCAGGTCCGCTGGAGTTCCATCGCCCGAGCCGCTGAGATGGTCGCGCAGGGATGCGAGATCACCCACATAGGCCCGGATGGTGTGCTCGCTGCGGCCACGCTCCGAACGCAAATGGCGTTCGAAGTCGGTCACGGCCGCATCGAAGGTGATCATCGACCCCACGGTGACGCACGGCACGCTCGGGACCAACGCCCCACGCCGAGCCCGCTCTGAGGGACCGGACCATGTGCCCAGCCTCACGCCTCAGCCTGTGCCATCGGCGCCTTCCTCCTCGGGGTGGGTCGCCGCCACTTGTCACCCTCCCGCAGCACCAGCCCGTGCACGCCCAGCCGTCCCAAACTGGACATCAGCGGCATCGCGGCCATACCGGTCGCGCGGGCCAGCGCATCCAAGCCAGCACCCCCGCGGATCGGCACCGACGCCCAGACCGCCCGGTCGGTCTCGCTCAAACCGTCGATGACGGTCTCCGGCGCACGACGCAGGTCACTGACATCGACTCCGAGTCGCCCCATGACGTCCAGGACATCACGAGCGTTGGTCACGAGATTGGAGCCGTGCACGCGGATCCACTCGTGGCACCCCGCCGACATCTGCGAGGTGACCGGGCCCGGGACCATCGCATGATGTCGAAGATGATCACGCGCATGCTTGGCCGTATTGAGCGAGCCCGATCGAAGGTTGGCCTCGACGACGACAGTGCCGACCGTCAGGGTGGCGATCAGGCGATTACGGCTCAGGAACCGATGGCGCTGCGGGGCGAATCCGGTGGGCAACTCACTGACGACGGCTCCGGTCTGAGCGATCTGCGCGATCAATCCCGCATGGGCCGCTGGATAAGGACGATCCAGACCACAGGCCAGCACAGCCACCGTCGGGGCGTCGACGGCGAGCGCACCGCGATGCGCAGCCGCGTCGATGCCGAAGGCGGCCCCCGACACGACGGTCACACCTCGGTCAGCCAAGCCGGATGCCAGCTCGGTCGCGACCCGGAGCCCATAGCTGGTCGCCGCCCGGGAACCCACGATCGCGATCGACTCCTCGAGCAGGCCGCCCAGATCGGGAGCACCCTTGACGTAGAGCGCCACGGGCGGCTCGGACAGGTCGTCCACTCCGCTCGGCCACTCGGGATCGGACGGGATGAGGATTCGGATCTGGTGTCGCTCCAGGGCCCGGACCGCGCCCTCGAGATCGAGGGCCTCCAATCGAGCGTCATAGCGTCCATCTGCGACCAGATCGCCATCGAGCAGCGCTCTGAAGGAGGCCGACGGACCATGGCGTGCGATCCAGTCGCGCGTCGACGTGCTCTCGGGCTCGCTGATGCAGGTCCACGCGAGCCGGGCCCATCGCTCATCGGCGATCAGCTGGATGCCCCGGATGGCCCTCATGCCGCCTGCGCTCCCGTCTCGCGCAACGCCAAGGCGAAATCGACGTCCCCAGCAGTGGGCACGGCGTGCCCGGCCAGATCGGCAGCCGTCCAGGCCAGCCGCAGGATCCGGTCGTAGCCACGAAGGCTGATCACGCCCAGATCGATGCATCGATCGACGGCCCTCGTGACCTCTGGCGGCAACCGAAAGGGCGGGCGGCGAAGCACCGAACCCGGGACGCGCCCGTTGAGTTCATGGCCCGCCCTCGACCACCGTTGGCGTTGCACTTCACGTGCTTCGCCAACGCGGGCCAAGACCACGGCGCTCGACTCACCACGCTCCTCGGCGAAAGCGCCACGCGGCACGGGTGACACCGAGAGGCGGATGTCGATCCGGTCGAGCAGTGGACCACTCAAACGTCCCTGATAGCGCCTGAACTCCAGCGACGTGCACGTGCAGTCGATGCCGTTGCCGTGCCCGTTGCCGCACGGGCAGGGGTTCGACGCGAGGACGAGGAGGAAGCGCGCCGGATAGGTCACCGTCTCGCGAGCTCGACCGATCGTGACATGACCGGACTCCAGGGGCTGCCGAAGGGTCTGCAGGACCGACGGGCGGAACTCCGGAGCCTCGTCGAGGAAGAGGACTCCGCCATGAGCCCTCGAGATTGCGCCCGGGACCACCGTGGCGCTCCCCCCACCGGCGATGGCAGTGACCGTGGACGAGTGATGAGGCGCCTCGAAGGGTGGGGTCCGATCCAAACCACCCCCCTCGGGCACCAGGCCGACCAGTGAGCGGATCGCATGCGACTCCAGAGCCTCATCACGGGTGAGCCGCGGCAGGATCGTGACCAGACGCTCGGACAGCATCGTCTTCCCGATCCCCGGCGGCCCGCTCAGGGCGAGATGGTGACCGCCGGTGGCTGCCAGTTCCAAGGACAAGCGGGCCTGTGCCTGGCCGACGACATCGGCCAGGTCGCCATGTCCCGCCGACCGAGGAGTCTGCGAAGGGACCACATCGGCGACCGGCAGCGGCGCACCCAGCTCGCACGCGGCATACCAGCCGATCAACTCCGCCAACGTCTGCGGCGCGTGGACCCGGACGCCATCGACGAGCTGCGCCTCGGCGACGTTCTCCGGTGCGACGACCACATCCCGGACTCCGGCACGGGCCGCCGCCAGGACCATGGGCAGCACGCCGCGAACTCCCCGCAGTCGACCGTCCAGCCCGAGTTCGGCGACGTGCATCGCCTCGGCTGCGACGCCCGCCCGGATGGTCCTGGCGGCAACGAGGATCGCCACGGCGATCGGTAAGTCGAAACCGGATCCCTGCTTGGGGATCTCGGCCGGTGAGAGATTGACGACGATCCGATGGCTCGGGATCGGCGCACCGCTGATCGCGGCCGCGGAGCGAATCCGGTCGGGGGCCTGACCGCAGGCCTTGTCCGGCAGGCCCGACACGGCGATGTGTGGCAGGCCGGGCGCAATGTGCGCTTCGACCTCGACCATCCGACCGGCCAAGCCGTGGAGGGCGACCGCTCTGGTCCGCCCGAGCGTCATGACCCCACCCCACGCACGTAGCGCAGCCGAGGCCGCTCGTCACGTGGCCAGAGGATGCCCACGGCATCGATCCGCAACCCGTCGATCCGATGGCCTGGGAGAGGGCCCTCGGTGCGGACATAGATAGCCGCCAACTGCCGAAGGCGCCGCACCTTGGCGACGGTGATGGCTTCCAGCGGATCCCCGAAGGACTCGGTCCGGCGGGTCTTCACCTCGCAGATGACGAGGTCGTGGTCGTCGACGAGGACGAGGTCGATCTCCCCCTCTCGACAGCGCCAGTTCTCGGCGAGCAGGGTCATGCCCCGCGACACCAGGTGCCGCGCGGCCAATTGCTCCCCCGCGCGGCCCAGTGCTGAGCGGCGGTCCTGCGTCGGCCGACTCCCGGGCGGGCCGGTCGGGGTGCTCTCGGTCAGCTTCGATGTGGTTGCTGAAGTGGTCATGCCCACGACTGTGAGCGCTGCAGAACCGCCACACCATGGGGATCATTCGCCCTGTGGACGACACACGTCCACGACAGCCGCTGTGGACGAAAGCCCTCCGACGAACCCTCAGAAGCGACCCTTCGGCAACTCCAGGTCGGGCTTGGTCAACTCCTCGACGTTCACATCCTTGAAGGTGACCACCCGCACCCGCTTGGCGAAGCGGGCCGGACGGTAGATGTCCCACACCCACGCGTCGGTCATGGTCACGTCGAAGAAGACCTCGCCCCCGTCGTTGCGCACGATCACGTCGACGGAGTTGCACAGGTAGAAGCGGCGTTCGGTCTCGACGACATGGCTGAAGAGCCCGACGACATCGCGATACTCGCGATAGAGCGCGAGCTCCATCTCGCTCTCGTACTTCTCGAGATCCTCGGCACTCATCGAACCAATCCTTCGTCCAGCGGCACACCATGCTCAGGCGCCTCGGCGACACCCGGTGCACACCCATCTTCGACCATGACTCCCGGCAGTCGCCACGACCGCCGATGCAGCACGCAGGGCCCGTGGACGCGAAGCGCCTCGAGATGGTCAGGTGCCGAGTAACCCTTGTTCTCACCCCAGTTGTATGCCGGGTGCTCGCCTCCCAGCTCGACCATGAGATCGTCCCGGGTCACCTTCGCGAGGACACTGGCCGCTGCGACCGACGAGCACTTGAGGTCTGCCTTGATCATCGTGGTGACCGGCGGGGTCGTCGGGCCATCACCGGTCATCGCGAAGAGGCCGACATCCTCAGGCGCAGTGAGCCAATCATGGTTGCCGTCGAGGATGATCAGGTCGGGCACGGTGTCCAGCTGGGCCAGCGCACGCAGTCCCGCCAGCCGTAAAGCGGACATGATCCCGATCTCGTCGATCTCCGCCGCCGAGGCATGTCCCACTCCGTGACTTCGGCACCAGCGCCGGATCCGCGGGACGAGTTCCTTGCGGCGAGGACCCGACAGCAGCTTTGAGTCCTTGACACCGGTGGGCGCCGAGCGAGAGGACGCGTCGATGAGGACGACACCGACACTGACCGGCCCCGCGAGGGCGCCTCGGCCCACCTCGTCCATGCCAGCCAACAGGGACGCACCATCGCGCTGGAGGGCACGTTCGATGCGCAGGCTGGGCCGCTTGTTGACGACCCGTGAGCCCGGACCCGCACGACGTGCTGAGATGACTGACGAAGTCATGGCGTGCTCGCGCCCCCGCCAGCGGGCTGTGGCACCGATTGGAAAGCCGCGGCGCCCGCGGCCAAACCCCCGATGCGAGCCACGGGCCAAACCCGGACCATCGCCCGGCCTGTCACCAGTTCGAGCGCCACCGAACCGCCCTTGCCGTCGCCGTTGGGGTCGTGGAAGCGCGAGTCCTCCGAGTCGCTGCGATGATCCCCCATGACCCAGACCTTGCCAGGGGGGACGACGATGTCGAACGGCACAGAACTCGGCACATCACCGGGCTTGAGGTAGCCGGACTCCTCGATCTCGACCCCGTTGACCAAGAGTTTCTGGTCCGCACTGCAGCAGACCACGTGATCACCGGGCAATCCGATGAGTCGCTTGATCAGGTGGTCCTCCGAGGTCGGAGCGAGTCCGATCGACACCAAGGCACGGTGGAGCAGGTCAAGGACTGGTCCCTGATCGGTGGGTGGCTGCGGCGGCAACCAGCCCCCAGGATCTTCGAAGACGATGACGTCACCTCGCGTCAGCGGCGTGAACCGCGGAGACAACTTGT
The DNA here is from genome assembly GCA_035418665.1 of Phycicoccus sp. Lineage (GTDB taxonomy): Bacteria > Actinomycetota > Actinomycetes > Actinomycetales > Dermatophilaceae > Phycicoccus_A. Next base: position 2,719 of record DAOLRO010000069.1, on the reverse strand, counting down.
TGACGATGACACGGTCCCCGACGAGCAGGGTGTTCTCCATCGACCCGGAGGGGATGTAGAAGGCCTGAACGAACCACGACTTGACCACGAAGGAGAAGACCAGGGCGAGCACCAGGACGATGACCATTTCTCGGAGCCCCGCGAGCGCCCGCCGTCCCGCACGTCGACCGCGCGGGGTGTTGTCCCGTCCCGGAGTGGCACGGGGGTCATTGACCTCACCCATCGACGCACTCACGACCCATCCCCAGCCGTCGGCGACCGGTGGACGGTGCCCAGCGGCCAGAGGCTGAGAACGACCCGGCCGACGACATCGTCCACCGGCACCAGTCCGTGGACGCCCGAGTCCGCCTGGCTCAACGAGTCGATCGCGTGCGCGCGGTCGCCACCAAGCAGCCACACCGAGCCGGCCGGCACGGCGACCTCCAACCCTTCGCAGCCCACAGGCCCTGACACGGCGGATCCCCCGACCACGACCTCTCCCGCGGCAGAGCAGGTCACGGTATCCCCTCCCACGGCGACCACCCGGGCAGCGATCGACTGAGCGCCGGTGTGAATCCCGAGTGCCGACGCCACCGATGACAACAATGATCCGATCAACCCGTCGTCGACGCTCGACCCCCGCGTCACCCCGTGAAAGGCCTCGGTCACATCCGCCACCACAACGTCTCCTCGGGCCGGCGCGCCCGTCCATTTCGCCACGAGCACACGGTCACCCGCCCCCAACGTCGGCTCCATCCCACGGTCGGGCACAAAGAAGGTTTCCAGCAAGAAGGCCCGCACCAGGGCGGCAGCCAACAGCGCGACCAGCACCACGGCATACCAAGGAAGACGACGGCTCGACCCGGAACCGGACGCACGAGACCCGGTCGACAGCGTGGTGTCGGCCGGGTCTTCGTGGTTGAGTCTCATCGCGGAGCAGCCTAGGCCAGCATCATGTCCGCGAGGGGTCGCGCGTCAGCTCTTGGGCGTCTCGCGCTTCTCCTTGATCTTGGCGGCCTTGCCGCGCAGGTCGCGCAGGTAGTAGAGCTTCGCGCGACGGACGTCACCCCGGGTGACGACCTCGATCTTGTCGATGATCGGGGTGTGGAGCGGGAAGGTGCGCTCGACGCCGATGCCGAAGGACACCTTGCGGACAGTGAAGGTCTCGGCCACGCCGGCCCCGTGGCGACGGATGACGACACCCTGGAAGACCTGGATACGGGAGCGGGTGCCTTCCACGACCTTGACGTGGACCTTGACGTTGTCACCGGCGCGGAAGGCCGGGATGCCGTCCTTGAGGGACGCCTTGTCGAGTTCGTCGAAACGCTGCATTGCTGTATCGCTTTCTTCGCCCGTGCCACAGGTCACACGCGGGATCGTGGTGCTTGTCTGATGGTGCGTCCTCGTCGGCCGCGCTCGGCACCCGGTGGGGTGCCTCGCTCCCCCTGTGGCAGGGGCATTTGAAGACGGACGCAAGGATCAAGTCTGCCAGAGGGAGCGCCGCGCACGAAATCGCTTCCGGGGCCCCCTGTTGGCGTGCAGCGCCTAGCGTGTGGGCGTGACCATCAACCCGGGCTGGCCCGTCGCCATCGCGTGCGTCCTGCTGTTGGTCACCACCATGATCGCGTATGCCGTGGGCCGGCTCCCCAAGCCGGCCTCCACCGCCGTCGCGGCCGGGAGGGCAGTGCTGCAACTGGGGCTGGCCGCGCTGGTCATCGCCGCGGTTGTGAAGAGTCTGGCGCTGTCAATTCTGTTGCTGTGCCTCATGTTCTCGATTGCCGTCGTGACGACGGTCCGGCGGATCGGGGCTGCTCGGGCTTGGCCGTGGGCCCTCCTGGCCATGCTGGCGGGGCTCGTGCCCACCCTGGCGATCATCCTGCTCACGCGGACGATCCCTCCCGTGGGGATCGCGCTCGTCCCGGTCGTCGGCATCCTCGCCGGGAACACCATGAACGGGCACACCCTGGTCTGCCGCCGCGCCTTCGACTCCCTGCGCGAGGAGAAGGGGCAATACGAGGCGGCCCTGTCGATCGGATTGATGCGCTCCCAGGCGGTCTGGGAGGTCATCCACCGACGCCTGCCCGAGGCGCTCATCCCGGGCCTCGACCAGGTGCGGACCGCTGGTGTGGTGACGCTGCCGGGAGCCTTCATCGGGGTTCTCCTGGGTGGCGGGTCACCCGCTCAGGCGGCAGCCGCTCAGGTCCTCGTCCTCATGGGGATCATGGCCTCGCAGACGATCACTGCGGTCGTGGCCGAGCGGCTCATCATGGCCGCGAAGCTGTTGCCCGACGACCTGCGCGTCTCCCTCCAGCCCTAGCGCGCGCCCTGCTTCTGCGTCTGGCCTGTCTGTGCCGTTCGACTCCGACGCGAACACTCAAACGGTCAAAGGCCCGATCCCTGCACTGACTGACGGCGTGTCGGCCGAGACACGCTGGGAGCGAGCCACGTTTGACCGTTTGAACGACCGGTGACGCCGACACCTCGCCCGTCGTGAGGGTCAGTGCTTGTCGCGCCGCGGCTTGGTCAGCTCGACCGTGCCCGCGAACCGGGGTGCACTGCGTGACAGGCGGTAGCCCGCCTTCTTGTACATCCGGATCAGTCGCTCGCTGCGATCGCCGGTGTTGAGCCAATACGTCCTGACGTCCCTCGGAGCCTGCCGCTCGACGAACTCCATCAGGGCTCGACCGAGGCCGCGCCCCTGCAGGTCCGGCACGACGGCCAGCCGCGCGACCTCCCACGT
>DAOLRO010000068.1:9541-13958 GCA_035418665.1 Phycicoccus sp. | reverse complement strand
CTGTCCGTGCTCGCCGATGACCTGTCCTGTGCAGGGGAGGGATCGGTGGACCGCTGGGCCCTGGGTCCGGGGCGTAGCGGTGCGGCCTTCGAAGAGTTGGTCAGCCACTGGCGCCTCCAACGCCTGCGTCTGGCACAGGCGTTGGAGGCGCTCTCGCAGTCGGCGGCGGCTGCGGGCGGCCTCTATGCCGACACCGAGGCCGTGATCGGCGGGCGCCTGATGATCGGCGGTGATCGATGATCCTGGAGCCCATCCCTGGCAACCCAGAGGCCGTCCTCGTCCTCGCTGAGTCCCTCGAGGGTTCGGCGGAGGACCTGCGCGCGACGCTCACGAGCATGCGCGGTTTGAGCGTAGGTGCTGTCTGGGACGGCCCTGCTGGGACCGCCTTCGCCGCTTCGCTGGCCGACCTCGCGCCCATCCTCCAACGCGTCCTCGATCGGTATGCCGTGGCCGCCCTCGCCCTGCGATCGCACGCTCCCGAGTTGGCCGGGGCACAGGACCGGGCTCAGGCCGCCATCGCCGACGCCGGCGATGCGTCGTGGCAGATCAGTGCCATCGAGCGGCAGATCGAGACGGCGATGTCGACGGGGGAGACGTGGGATTCGCCGCGAGTGCAAGGACTGCTCGCGACCCAGCGTCATCAGGTCTGGCGTCAGCAGCGCGCAGTCGGTGATCACCACGCCGCCTGGTCAGCGGTCGAGGCCTCGGACGGGCGGTGCGCCGCCGCGCTCACGCAGTGCGCGGACGACCCGATCTCGGATCCTGCCTTGTATCGGGTGCTGCATCGGGTTTCCGCCACCGGCTCTGCGGTCTCGCAAGTCGGCGTGTTGTCCTTCGCCGCACCGGAACTCACCCCTGTTGCGACCATCGCTGGCACGGCCGGAAGCGTTGCCGATGGCCTCTTGCTCGTGGGCTATGGCGAAGGGGACTGGAGCAGCGTTGCGGTGGGCCTCGGCCTCTCTGCGGTGGGATCAGCGGGTGGGGCGCTCAAGAAGGGAGCCACGGCGGGAGCCATCAAGACGGCGAACGGCGAATACCGAGTCGTCGAGCGGATGGCGACGCGTCAACGACTCGGCGTCGGCGTCAGTCGCGAGGTGGGGGCCAAGATCGACGGACTCCACGGTCTGAAGTCGGTGCCGACCGGCAGGGAGGCCACCACTGCCCTGCTGGGCTTCCAGGCAAAGATGCCCTTGCGTGACAAGGTCCGCGAGGGGGTCCGCACCAGCGTGGTGGGCTTCGCGGAGAAGAAACTGCTCAACGACCTCCGTCTGGTGCGGGCCAATGGCACGACCCGCATGTTCGTGGCGGGCGTGACCCTGCAAGGCGTGGAGAAGGGGACCGCCAAGGTCATCGACCGCCGTGAGGAAAAGCCAGCGGAGAAGTGACTGTCCGCGACCTATCCTTGGTCGGTGCCTGCCGAGATCGATGCCGCTCGTGTGGGCGCCTCGATCACGCCGGAGGGTGCCTCGATCGCGCAGGGGGGCGCCTTGACCCAGACGGCGAGCGCCGCGATCCCGGCCGCGGATCTGAACTATCCGGAACAGTTGCCGGTCGTCGCTCGACGAGAGGATCTCCTCGCCGCGATCCGTGACCACCAGGTCGTCGTCATCGCGGGTGAGACCGGGTCGGGCAAGACCACTCAGATCCCGAAGATGTGTCTCGAACTCGGCCGGGGAGCAGGCGGCAAACTCGGCCAGATCGGCCACACCCAACCCCGTCGCATCGCGGCCCGCTCGGTGGCCGAGCGCATCGCGGAAGAACTCGGTGAGGACCTCAAGGGCAGCGCGTCAGGCCGGGAGGACGGATCAGCCGGGATCATCGGTTATCAGGTGCGCTTCACCGACCACAGCAGCGACCGGACCCGGGTCAAGGTGATGACCGACGGCATCCTCCTCAACGAGATGCAGCGCGATCGCGATCTGCGGCGCTACGACACGATCATCATCGACGAGGCCCACGAGCGCAGCCTCAACATCGACTTCATCCTTGGCTACCTCAAGCAACTGCTGCCCCGCCGACCGGACCTGAAAGTCATCGTCACGTCGGCCACCATCGACCCCCAACGCTTCGCCCAGCATTTCGCCACCAATGCCGCGGGTCAGCAGGTGCGCGAGGTGCCCATCCTCGAGGTCAGCGGTCGGACCTTCCCCGTCGAGACGCGCTACCGCCCGCTCGTCGAGATGAGTGAGGACGGCAAGACCGTTGTCGCAGAACGCGATCAGGTCACAGGTGTCGTCGAGGCCGTCGAGGAACTCTGGACCGAGATCGCCCCGGGCACCGACGCGACCGACATCCTCGTGTTCTTCTCGGGGGAGCGGGAGATCCGAGACGCCGCCGACGCGCTCAACAATCTCGACCTGCCCGGCACCGAGATCCTGCCTCTCTTCGCTCGCCTCTCGGCGGCCGAGCAGCACCGCGTCTTCCACCGCTCCGGCAAACGTCGCGTCATCCTCGCCACCAACGTCGCCGAGACCTCGCTGACCGTCCCGGGCATCGGCTTCGTCGTCGACACCGGCACCGCGCGGATCTCTCGCTACAGCCAGCGCACGAAGGTCCAGCGCCTCCCCATCGAGCCGATCAGCAAAGCGAGCGCCGCCCAACGTGCCGGCCGCTGTGGCCGCGTCGCCGAGGGCATCTGCATCCGCCTCTACTCCCAGGCCGACTTCGAAGCCCGCCCCGACTTCACCGAACCCGAGATCCTGCGCACCTCCCTCGCCTCGGTCATCCTCCAGATGACCGCCCTCGGCCTCGGCGACATCGCCCGATTCCCGTTCGTCGATGCCCCGGACTCCAAGCAGATCGCCGACGGCGTCCGCCTGCTCGAAGAACTTCGAGCCTTCGCCACCGACGCCACCGACGCTCCCGCTGATTCGATGTATTCCGCGACGTCCCACACGGCGCGTAATACATCGAATCGGCGGACGGGGCGGGGGACGAGGAGGGGAAGGGGGGATGGCCGAGGACGCAGGCTCACGGCATACGGGAAGACCCTCGCCCGGCTCCCGGTCGATCCCCGCCTCGGCCGGATGCTCATCGAGGCCGGCCTGCGCGGCTGCACCCGCGAGGTCCTCGTGATCGTGGCCGCCCTCTCGATTCAGGACCCGCGCGAACGCCCCGTCGACCAGCAGGCGCAGGCCGATCAGCAGCACGCGAGATTCAAGGATGAGCACTCCGACTTCGCGTCCCTGCTCAACCTCTGGCGCTACCTCAAGGAGCAACAGAAGGCCCTGTCCCACAGTGCTTTTCGACGGATGTGCAAGGCCGAATACCTCCACTACCTGCGGATCCGTGAGTGGCAGGACCTGCACCAACAACTCCGCCAGGCCTGCAAGTCCGTGCGCATCGACCCGGACCTCGGCACCTCCCACAAGGACGCCACCCCCGACTGGGACCGCGTTCACCAGGCCCTCCTCGCGGGCCTCCTCAGCCATGTCGGGCTTCGCGACGAGACCAAGCGGGAGTATGCCGGGGCGCGCGGCGCGCGGTTCGCCATCGCTCCCGGGTCGGTCCTCTTCCGCAAGAAGCCCGACTACGTCATGGCCGCCGAACTCGTCGAGACCTCGCGTCTGTGGGCCCGCACCAACGCGCGCATCGAACCCGATTGGGCCGAGGAACTCGGCGCCCACGTCGTCGCGCGTTCGGTCAGTGAACCCCGCTGGTCCAAGCGTCAGGGTGCTGTCGTCGCCACCGAGCGCGTCACTCTGTACGGGGTCACCCTCGTCGCCGATCGCACCATCCAGTACTCCCGAATCGACCCCGAGGCCTCGCGCGAGATCTTCATCAGGCGAGCCCTGGTCGAAGGGGACTGGCAGCCGATCCACGCCTTCTGGAAGGCCAATCAGGCCACCATCGCCAGGATCACGGAGTTGGAGGAGCGCGCCCGCCGCCGCGACCTCACAGTGGACGACGACGTGCTCTTCGCCTTCTTCGACGCACGCATCCCCCCGAACGTCCACTCCGAGCGCACCTTCGACCGCTGGTGGCGAGGGGAGCGGCGCCTCCGACCGGACCTGCTCACCTTCACCGAGGACCTCCTGCGCGCCGACTCCGGTGAGCAGGTCTCCGCGGATGACTACCCCAGGACCTGGCGCCAAGGGGATCTCGACCTGCGCGTGACCTACCAGTTCTCCCCGGGCGCCGAGGCCGACGGCGTCACCGTGCACATCCCCGCCGCGGTCCTCAACCGCGTCGAGGACACCGGCTTCGACTGGCAGGTGCCGGGTCTGCGCGACGACCTCGCCGTGGCCCTCCTCAAGTCGCTCCCCAAGGTCACCCGACGTCACTTCGTCCCGACGCCCAACCATGCGATGGCTGCTCTGCAGGACGCCGACCCCACCTCGGGCCGCCCCCTGACCGAAGAGTTGGCTCGAGCGCTCCACTCCCGCACCGGGATTCGCATCGACCCGTCTGAGTGGGA
>DAOLRO010000068.1:0-9441 GCA_035418665.1 Phycicoccus sp. | reverse complement strand
ACCGGCCCCCACGGCAGCGTCCCGGCGCTCCTCGAGGACTGCCTCGCGGCCGCCGTCGATGCCCTCGTTGCCGAGCACGTCCGGGGGGAGGTGAGGGACGAGAGCGCGTATGCCGTGGCGCTGGCCGCCGTGCGCACTCACCTGGCCGCTCGCGTGGTCTCGATCGTCGAGGACGTGGTGCCGGTGCTGGAGGCGGCGAGCGGCGTCCGACGGCTCCTCGAGTCGATCGAACGGACAGCGCCACCCAAGTCGACCATCCGGGTGTCCGCCGCTGACGTGCGCGCCCAACTCGATGGACTGGTCCGGCCCGGATTCGTCGCCGACACCGGGGCGAGCCGGCTCCGCGACCTCGTGCGGTACCTGCGCGCGATGCAGGTCCGCCTCGAGCGGGCCGCCCACAACCCTCGCGAAGCGCAACTGCAAGCCGGGATCGACACGGTCGAGACGGCATACGCGGATCTGTTGGAGTCGCTGCCCACGGTCCGGCGGCGGGCGCGGGAGGTGACCGACATCGGTTGGCAGATCGAGGAGTTGCGGGTGTCCCTCTTTGCGCAGTCGCTCGGGACGGCCGAGAAGGTCTCGGAGAAGAGGGTGGTCACCGCCATCGCGGCCTTGAGACCGTGAGCCCCGAGAGCTCAGAAATCGTGGAATCAGCAGGACCCGCCGGTCGTTGACCCCACCAGATCCTGCGAAACCCTCCACGACCTGAGAGGCTTGACCCGTGCACAACCCGACCCCGATCTTCCGCTACGAGACCGACGGCACCGGCCCGCTCCACCGCCCCGGTGTGCTCGTCGTGCTGCTCGGCGGGTTCATCGACGCCGGCAACATCCAGCGCGTCCTCACCGAACACCTCCTCGCCAGTGGCGAGTCCGAGGTGGTCGCGTCCTTCGACATCGACCAGCTCGTCGACTACCGCAGCCGTCGGCCGGCGATGATCTTCGACAAGAACCGCTGGGACTCCTACGAGGACCCGGCGCTGCTCCTGCACCGCCTGACCGACCGCGACGGCCAGACCTACTACCTCCTGACCGGTCCGGAGCCGGACTTCCAGTGGGAGCGGGTGGTCGACGGACTGCGCGAGATCATCGGGCAGGTCGGCATCACGTTGACGATCTCGACCCACGGCATCCCCATGAACGTCCCGCACACCCGCCCCGTCGGCAGCACGATCCACGCGACGGATCCGCGGCTCATCGGCGAGGCCGAGTCACCCTTCGGTCGGGTCCAGGTGCCCGGCAGCATCTCCGCGCTGCTCGAATACCGCCTCGGCGAGAGCGGGCAGCAGGCGGCAGGCGTCGCGGTGCACGTGCCGCACTACCTCCTGCAGGCTGAGTGGGCCGAGGGGGCGCTCACGGCGCTCAACGCCATCGTGGACATCACCGGTCTGAACCTGCCCAATGACGACCTGGTGACCAAGGCCGGGGCCAACACGCGCGAGATCGCGCGTGAGCTCTCCGAGAACACCGATGCGGCCCAGGTCGTGCAGGCTCTGGAGCAGCAGTACGACGCCTTCGTCGAGGGCAAGACGCGTCCCAGCCTGCTGGCGACCGAGGCCTCGGAGCTGCCGTCGGCCGAGGAGTTGGGCGCGGACTTCGAGGAGTTCCTGCGCAATCACCCCGAGAGCTGAGCACCCACCCATTTGAGAGTGCACGACACGCCGCGCCAAACGCTTCGGCACCGGCAAGTCGTGCACTCTCAGCGGGGCGGTCTCGCCGGGGGAGCAGGCCAGAACTACTTGGCCTCGGACCAGCGCTTGATGATCGAGGTGTCGGCCACGAAGCGCACCGGTGCTCCTCGTGCCCATCGGCGCGCGGCATCGGTCAGGCTCTGATCGACCAGCGCCGCCACCTCCGTCGCCACACCCTCGGGAGCGTGCACGAGCAACTCATCGTGCAGGCACAACACGATCTCGGCACCCAGCGGCGCCACCGCGGCACGCACCGTCGCCGCCCACGCCTTGAAGAGCTCGGCCGCAGCCCCTTGGATCACGGCATTGCGCGCGAAGCGTCCCCGGGCCGCATCGAGCGCCGGATTCGCACCGATCGGCTCGCCGCGCAGGAAGCGCCCGGTCGGAATCAGGCGCCCCCCGAAGGTGCGCAGATCCCCGCCACGCACGCCCACGGCATACGCGTCATCCAAATGGGCCATCGCGACTGGATAGGCCCGCTCCAGGCCTTTGAGGGCCTCGCCTGCCGCCCCTGACCGCTGGCCGTACATCGCGGCGAGCACGGCGATCTTGGCGACAGCTCGCTCGACCCCGAGCCGGGCAGCAACCGGCGCATAGAGGTCGTCGGCGCGCGTCGCCTCGGCGAAGGCCGCATCGCCGGACACCACGGCCAGCACGCGCGGCTCGATCTGGCCGAGGTCCGCGCGCACGAAGAGGTGCCCCGGATGTGCGGCGACCGCGGGGCGCAGGGCGGCGGGGAGGTTGTGCAGGCCGTTCTCGGCAGTCATGCGACCCCCGGCACCGTCGCAGGCGGTCCATCCGCCCCGGAGCCGGTCGTCTGCGCCGACGTGCAGGGCCAGCCAGCGGTGCCCGTAGGTCGTGGCGATGCGTTCGTCCTTGCGCCAGATGAGCAGGGCATCGATGACGGGGTGGGTGTGCCGATGCGTCTCGAGGGTCCACTTCCGGGTGTCGGGAACGTCGACGCCCACGGCGGCCAAGAGTCCCTTGACCTGGGCAGGGTTGCGCAGGTCGGTGGACTCCCGCCCCGGCACATGGCGCAGGACGACGGCATCGCGGATGCGTCGGGCGGCGAGTTCGTCCTCGACCGTCTCGGGACGGGGACCGGCAGCGGCCACGATGAGCTCCTCGGCGATCACCCGGTCGAGGGGGAGGCCGTGCTGGGCCAACTCGACACAGAGCACCGCGGCCGCCGACTCGGAGTGGATCGTCGCCTCGACGCGTGGGCCCAGGGCTCGCGCCTCCATGAGCTGTCGCTCGGCCATCTCGGCCAGAGCCTCCGCCCACAGGAGGAGGCGCTCGTCGGCGTCGAGCCAGTCGCCGGTCACCGCGTCCGGCCGCAAATGGCCGTCCGGCCGCACGAGTCGGCCGTCGTCGGGCGTGGAACTGGCGAACTCGAAGAGGTCACCCGAGGGTGGGGCCGGGACACCAGCGATGGGTATGCCGTGGCTCGCCGCCCAGGCCACGCCCGGTCCCGCTTCCCAGCCGCCGTGCAGGATGCGATGGGCTTCGGAGATGTCCCAAGAGCGTTGCGGGACAACGCCTTCGGTCACCAGAGTGGGGGCAATCTCGGCCGCAGTCCACCAGGTCCATCGGGGGGTGAGGTCTGCCTCGAGCTCGCGGACCAGACGGACCAAGCCCTCTCGGGAGGTGACCTCAGCTCCGCGAGGTGAGCGGACGGCATACCGGATCGTCGTGCCGTCACGACGGTTGGCGACCACGGCGACGACGGAAGGTGAGGGCGCGGAGGAGCGGCCCGAGTCGCCCGCGAGTCCCGCCATGATCGGCAGCCTATGTGGGCCAACTGGCGGGACGCTCGAGCGCTGTCAGCCGGGCCTGCTCTGGCAGGATGACGACAGCAGGCAACGGCTCGCGACGACTCGCGATGACACGTGACGACGGATGGGTGGACGTGGTGTTCGGACTCGGCAAGAAGGACGACCGGCCGACTGGGACGGCGCTCGAGCAGGCCCAGGCCGGTGGCGAGGACAAGGGGTTCATCGGGTCGAAGGCGCTCGGGATGGTCGAGAAGGTGCTCGACGTCGGCATCGACGGCAAGGGACCCTTCGACTCGGCGCACGAGGTCGCGACGCGCGCACTCAAGAAGCACCCGAAGCCCGATGACGCGGTTGACGCGATCGTGAAGTCGCACCTCAAGTTGGCTGCTGGGAGCGGGTTCGTCACGAGCCTGGGTGGCTTCATCACGCTGCCGGTGGCGCTGCCCGCCAATGTCACGGGGTTCTACGTGCTCGCCACCCGCATGGTCGCTGCGATCGCCAAGGTGCGTGGGCACGATTTGTCGCGGCCCCAGGTGCGATCGGCGGTGCTCCTCACGCTCGTGGGGGCGGATGCCGATGATCTGCTCGCCAAGGCCGGGATGGTCGCGCCGACCGGTCGGCTGACGGCGTTGGCTGCGGAGCGTCTCCCCGGGCCGGCGCTCATGGTGGTCAACAAGGCCGTGGGCTTCCGGTTGCTCGCCAGCACGGGGAAGTCGGTCTTCGGTCGGTTCGGGCGGAATGTGCCGCTCGTCGGGGGCGTGGTGGGGGCCGGGCTCGACGGCTTCCTCATGCACCGGATCGCCGAGAACGCGCGTCGTGAGTTCGACAGTGGATCGGCGCCGCAGGTGACCTCTCGCTGAGAGGAAAGCGCTGCGGGTGATGTCCCGCTGATCGGCGGTGAGGAATCCGAGGGAACCTAATCCGAGGGAACCGGGAATGGCCCGGGGACGTCCATCTGTTGATCTGACTGCTGGACCGCTCATGGTCCGGCAGTGAAGTACGAGCCTCCCGGAGGTCCTCCGATGCCCAGTCCCCGTTGGACGATGTTGACCAAGCTCGCGAACGCCCTGCGCCTCGCGACCCGTGCTGGCGGACCCTCCTTGGGTGAGCGATTGGCCTCGCTGCCCCGCCTCGTGCGGTCGGTCATGCGCGGTGAGTATGCCGGGGCGAACACCGGCCGGATCCTCATGATGGTGGCCGCGCTGGGATGGATCGTCTCCCCGGTGGACCTGTTGCCCGAGGCGCTGCTCGGGGTGTTCGGCCTGGTCGATGACGCCATGGTGGCGTCGTGGCTGGTGACCACCGTCGTCCTCGAGACCGAGAACTACCTGGCTTGGGAGAAGGGCATCGCGGCACCTGGTGCCACGGGAGCCACGGGCGCCCCGGCCAGTGCGAGCGTCCGCAGCAGCGTCGTCGGCTGACCTCAGGGAGAGGCCGGCGAGCTGACTCGGCCGCTCCTCGTGGTTTCGTCTGTTCGGCCCTCTGCCCTCGTGTCCTGTCCACAGGCTCGGGGGCAGAGGTGTGTCGTCCACAGGTTCGAGTTCGCTGATGACGGACGGAAGGCGGGCGGCGACGGTGGGTCCATGAACCCATCACAGAGCCCCCAGCAGCCATCCTCATCTCGCCAGCGACGCGCCGGGAGCGACACGTTGAGCGTGCATTCGGTGGACGAACTCATCGCCTATCTGCCCTATGCCCTCGGCTATCACCCCAGTGACGAGTTGGTCGTCGTCGGCATGCGCGGCAAGCACATGGAGGTGTCGGCACGACTTCCCCTCCATGCCGAGGGCGAGGGGCCTCAAGAGGCGCCCTCGCGCGCCTACACGGCCGCCTGCCGCGGGCTGGCCACGATGCTGGAGGTGATGGAACGCAACGGGATCGATGGGATCCACGTCTTCGCCTTCGAGGATCAACTGGGTGATTCGGACATCATGCAATCGGCCTTGGACGAGGTGCTGGAGCGGTTCGCAATCCGGCTGCGCGACATCCAGATCCTGCGCGCGGGTCGGCGATGGAGTCCCCTCTCGCTCGACGTGCGCGAGCGGGTGGACGGCATCCCGCTGGAGTCGCAGACGCACAGTCCCGCTGTCGTCGCCGGCCTCGTCCGAGGCAGGGCCCCACTGACCGACCGCCAAGCGGTCACAGCTCGGGTACAGGAGGATCCCGCACTGAGCGGCGCAGTGGCCACTGCTGTGGAGAGCGGCGGGCTGCGTGGGCGGCGATCAGATCGTCTCTGGAGTCGCGTCCTGATGCCCCAGAAGGGACCGGATCGCACACGTGGTGCCCTTGCGGGACTCATTCCCGCACAGGTCGCGCGCCTCCTTCACTCGCTCAACGATGTGGCATGGCGCGATGCGCTCATCGCCTGGGCGGGACCGGGTTCGCTTCCGATGGACAAACTCGACCCCTCCGTTCGCAAGCGCTTGCGGACCCACCTGCCTGCCCCACCGGAGGACCCGTGGGCAGTTCTCGAGCGGCTCATGGAGATCGCTCGGCATGCTCCGCGGGCGCATCCGGAACTGGTCGCGCCGATCTGTTCGGTCGTCGGTTGTGTGGCGTGGCAGTTGGGGCAGGGGAGCACCGCGCGCGATGCCCACGAGCGCGCACTCGAAGCCGTCCCTGAGCACCGCCTGTCGTTGTTGGGCCTGCGACTGGTCCTCTTCGGGGTGCGACCGGATGTCCCGCGTCCCGGACAGGCACTGGGCGCGGTGGACGGGACGGCCGTATGATTCACGTCAAGGTCATGAGTTCCAGCAACAAGCCCCGGCTTGCTGGACGGCAACCCTCCTCGCGGTGGGGTGCCCCGGGTGATGACCGGGCCGTCCGACACCCCGCGGACGGCAAGCGCGATTCCGCAGGAGAGTTCTCATGTCGGCCCAACCACTTTCACCCGCGGCGGTCACTCGCCCCGGCGGAGTGCACGGCGACCGTCAGTACGTCCGGATCGGTGACCTCGACCTCGAATGTGGCGGACACCTCCCCGACGTCGTCGTCGCCTTCGAGTCCTGGGGCCGCCTCAACCCTGCTGCTGACAACGCGATCCTCGTCGAACACGCCCTGACCGGGGACAGTCATGTCATCGGCGACGCCGGGCCGGGACACCCGACTGCTGGTTGGTGGCAAGGCCTGATCGGTCCGGGCGCGCCCTTGGACACCGATCGGTTCTTCGTCGTGGCCGCCAACGTTCTGGGTGGGTGTCAGGGCACGACGGGGCCCTCGACCCCGGCAACGGATGGCCGGCCGTGGGGCTCGCGCTTCCCGTTCGTCACGATTCGCGATCAAGTGCTCGCGGAGGCGCGACTGGCCGACCTCCTCGGAGTCTCGACATGGCGCGCGGTCCTGGGTGGCTCCATGGGCGGTATGCGGGCCCTCGAATGGGCGGTCACGTTGCCTGATCGGGTGCGCACGGCGGTGGTGCTCGCGTCGACCGCCGCCTCGACGGCCGACCAGATCGCGTGGTCACAGGCCCAGTTGATCGCCATTCGACAGGATCCTGATTTCAAGGGTGGGGACTACTACGAGGGCGAGGGCCCCATCGCGGGGCTCGGGCTTGCGCGGCGCATCGCACACCTCACCTATCGGAGTGAGGCCGAGGTGAGCTCCCGCTTCGGTCGGTCGGTCCAGGGCAACGAGAACCCGCTGGGTGGACAGGGCCGTTATGCCGTGGAGAGCTACCTCGACCACCACGCCCAGAAACTCGTCGACCGCTTCGATGCCAACAGCTATCTCGTGCTCACCGAAGCCATGAACTCGCACGACGTGGGACGTGGTCGAGGGGGAGTGGCCGATGCGCTCGCGCGGGTGAGCGCCGAGTTGGTCGTTGCCGGCGTCGACTCGGATCGCTGCTATCCGCCTCATCTGTCCCGTGATCTGGCTGATGCCGTGCCGGGCGCCCGGCACGTCCTGCTGGCCTCGGACCATGGCCATGACGGCTTCCTCGTCGAGATCGAGCAGGTCGGCGCACTCCTCACCGATGTCCTGAGTTGACGTCCCCGGGGCGCCGATCCGGTAGCGTGCTCAGCGGAGGCCGTTGGCGTCCGACACCATGGTCTTGGTGTCCATCGGCAAGGAGGTACAAGTGACGATCGTCGTGGGATTCGTGCCGACCAAGGAGGGACGGGCCGCGCTGACCCGAGCCGTCGAGGAGGCGAAGTTGCGCCGAGCCCCGCTCGTCGTCATCAACTCCAGTCGCGGCGGCCGTGACTTCGATGGTGAGCAGAGCGCGAAGTCCGAAGAGGAGCTCGAGCGCCTCGAGCAGGAGCTCAAGGCGGATGGTGTCGAGATCGAGGTGCGCCAGCTCGTCCGTGGCAAGGAGCCCGCAGAGGACCTGATCGCCATCGCCGACGAGGCCAACGCTGACCTCATCGTCATCGGCCTGCGTCGCCGCACTCCCGTGGGCAAGTTGATCCTGGGCTCGAACGCCCAGCGCATCCTGCTCGACGCGCCCTGCGCGGTGCTCGCGGTCAAGGGCTGATCGATCGGTCTCAGCACCCTCGAGACCACCCCAAATCGCCTCTGGAGAGGGCCCGTGCGCGCGGTCCACTCCAGAGGCGATTTATAATTGTCACGAACCACTTCGCCGCGAGCAGACCAACGGTTGGTCGTTGGCTCGGACGGAGGCCTCGATCACCCCCTCAACGCCCAGCGACGTGTCCCTTCGGCATGCTCGCGGCGGTGACTGCGACGAAAGGTCCTCGGTGCCACACGTGACCACGGACAGTGCCCTTCCCTCCGAGTTCAGCCACAAAGCACTTCAAGCAATCCTCAAGCGCGGCCGGACCACCGGCACGGTGTCGGGTGAGGACGTTGCCGTCGCGATTCGTGAGGCGGGCGTAACTCCCGCGCGAGCGCGTGGCGTCATGACAGCGCTGGCCGACCACGGCATCAGCGTCGCGGTCTCTGCAGCCACCGAGGGCGCAGTGGCCGCGGCACGAGGGACGACCACAGCCAAGTCCGGCGCAACCGCGGCCAGCAAGACTGCAGCGAAGAAGGCCGCCGCCGCGAAGGCAGCGCCGGCCAAGACGACCGCGGCCCCGTCGGCGGCCAAGAAGGTCGCACCAGCCAAGGCCGCTGCCGCCAAGGCCGCGACGGCGAAGACGGCCGCCGTGAGCAAGGCGACTGCCACGAAGGCGACGGCGACCAAGGCGGAGGCGACCAAGACGGAGGCGACCAAGACCACCGCGGCCGCCGCCAAGAAGACCGCGAGTGCGGCGAAGGCAACTCCCTCAACGACCAACTCGACGACGGCAGCCGCGCCGGCCAAGGCCACCGCACGCGCGACGGCCACCAAGAAAGCCGCCGTGGCGACGTCGGAGAAGACGGCGGCCAAGGCGGCCCCGGCCAAGGCGACGACCACCAAGGCGGCGGCAACGACGGCAGCCACGACCAAGGCGGCGGCAAAGGCTGCAGCAGCCCCCGCCAAGAAGGCGGCGACCAAGGCTGCGGCCAAGAAGACCGCGGCCAAGGCCACCAAGGCTGCGGCTGACGTCGCCTCTGCCGACGAGGCGGATGTCGAGGGCGAGGACGTCGAGCCCGAGGACGTCGACGCTGCTGAGCTCGAGGCTGTCGACGAAACCGAGGTGAAGGCAGCCACGGCCGACGCCGATGCCAGCGACGTCGACAGCGACGACGAAGACGCCGACGATGAGAAGCCGGCCAAGGCCGACGAGGGTTCGGAGGACTCCGAGTCCGCGGCCTTCGTCATCCGAGACGACGACGAGGACGACGCGCCGGCTCAGCAGGTCGTGACCGCTGGCGCGACCGCCGACCCGGTCAAGGACTACCTCAAGCAGATCGGCAAGGTCGCCCTCCTCAACGCCGAGCAGGAGGTCGAACTCGCCAAGCGCATCGAGGCCGGTCTCTTCGCCGAGGAGAAGATGAACGCCGCCGAGAAGCTCGACATGCAGCTCAAGCGCGAACTTTGGTGGATCTCCCAGGACGGCAAGAAGGCCAAGAACCACCTGCTCGAGGCCAACC